>NZ_JBNXVR010000003.1:0-277625 GCF_050565595.1 Leptolyngbya sp. AN02str
TCAACCGATGGCAGCGGCAGTGGCGCGATCCTCAATGCGCCCTGGCTGCTGCTTAAGTTCTAGCGAATCCCAAGATTTAACCGTCTGTCTTCTTAAAACTCGTGAAATACTTTTTCAGCACGCCCTATCTAGCCTGAAAGCTGCATGTCGGAGTTGTGTCGAATGCTAAAAACCGGTCTGTTTGTGGAGCTTTTGCGCTACATCATCCTTAAACAGGCCGTTTCGTAGTTGAGCGATCGCGATCGCCAGGTTAACGAGAACCAATATTTTTTGAGGCATCTTGCTCAGCAAGATGCCTCAAAAAATACCATCACCAATTAGCCCATCTAGCGATATCGCTTCAAGAATCTTGCCGAAGCAAGGCTCTTGAACTAGATCTTTGAACTGACGAACTGTTGCAACCGATGAGATCAATCTAACGTTGCAGTATTGTTAGGCGGCTAACAACCCGTTGTGCCGTAATAGGGGAGTGGTGCTGGGTTCTCGGCCTCGAAAGGCTTTGAATACATCCATAGGATGGCGACTGCCGCCTAGGGCAAGTACGGTATCGCGGAATCGGCGGCCTGTCTGAGCGATCGCCCCATCATCCTCCAGTCCAGCTTCTTCAAATGCGGCAAAGGCATCGGCACTTAGCACTTCGGCCCACTTGTAGCTGTAGTATCCAGCCGCATACCCTCCAGCAAAGATGTGGCTAAATGCACAAAGGAAAGCATCCTCGGCCAGTGGCTGCATCACCGTAGTGGTTTGGGCGATGCGGTTTCGCACCTCGTTTGCCGTTTCGCCACTGCCGGGTTGGTAGCGATGGTGCAGCTCAATATCGACCAATCCGAAGTGAAGCTGGCGGAGCATGGCGCTGCCGCTCATAAAGTTGCGGGCAGCCAAGAGCTTTTGGTAATAGTGCTCAGGGAGAGGCTCTCCAGTTTCGTAATGCTTGGCCATGCTGAATAGAGTTGCGCGGTCGTAGCACCAGTTCTCCATGAATTGGCTAGGAAGCTCAACCGCATCCCACTCGACATTGTTGATTCCGGCCGCACTGGAATAGTCTACTTTGGTGAGCATATGCTGTAACCCATGACCAAACTCATGAAAGAGTGTGGTGACCTCTTGGAAGGTCATGAGGCTGGGTTTGCTATCGACGGGTGGGGTTTGGTTACACACAAGATAGGCGACGGGAAGCCGAAGCTGAGTTGTGCCCTCTTCGTTCACTTTGCCCCGATTGATGCACACATCCATCCAAGCGCCGCCGCGCTTTTCGGCAGGACGACTGTAGGGGTCGAGGTAGAAGTAGGCGATCGCCTCTCCTTGCTCATCTGCAACCTGAAAGTAGCGTACATCAGGGTGCCATACAGGGACGCCATCCTTGGCCGTAATCACAATACCAAACAGGCGTTGCGCCAAGGAAAACAGGCCACTAAGAACCTGCTCCAGGGGGAAGTAAGGGCGCAGTTCTTCGGCATTGAGCGCGTATTTCTGTTCGCGCATACGCTCAGCCCAAAAGGTAATATCCCAATGGTGCAGATCGGCGGCCTCGGCGGCACCTTGTTCTTGCGCAAACTGGCTGAGGTCGGCTAAATCGGTTGTGGCCGCATCGTAGCTGGACTGACGCAGAGACTCTAGCAATTCTTCTACGGCAGCAACATTGGGAGCCATTTTGCTCGCCAAACTCATTTCGGCGTAGCTGGTGTATCCCAGCAAATTAGCCTTTTCCCGCCGCAGTTCCAGAATACGCTCAATGAGAGGCTGATTGTTGAGGTCTCCGGAGGATGCTCGGCTGATGAAGGCGCGGTAAAGCTGTTCGCGCAGGTCGCGACGGCGGCTGTGCTGCATAAAGGGCAAGTAGCTGGGCATATCCAGGGTAATGATCCAGGGGCCTGCTTCGGGCGTAGCGGCTTCGTGTCCAGCGGCGCGTGCAGCCTGGGCTGCCATGCCGAGGAGGCTAGCTGGTAAGCCTGTTACTTCGTCGGGCTGGGTGAGTGTCAGGCTGTAGGCTTTGGTTGCATCCAAAACGTTGTTGGAAAATTTCGTCGTTAGCTCTGCAAGCTCTAGCTGGATGGCATTAAAGCGCTCTTTCGCTTCACCTTGAAGCCCAACACCCGCCAGTTCGGCCTCACGAATGGCAGCGGTAATGATGCGCTGTTGGCCAGGGTCGAGGGTATTCCATTCGTCGCTGTTGCGCAGAGCTTTGTAGCCTGCATAGATGGGCTGGCTTTGGCCCAGGCGCATGCTGAATTTCACAACTTCAGGTTGCATGGCTTCTTGAGCCTGGCGCAGTTCGGGACTGTTTTGAACGCCGAGTAGGTGGTTGACGATGCCCCAGCTCCAAGAGATGCGATCGCCCAATTGCTCCAAGGGCTCAACCAGCCCGTCCCAGGTGGGAACCACGTTGGCTTCCAGTTCGGTGAGGCGATCGCTTGCTTCTGCTAGCAACTGAGTGATGGCGGAAACCACGTGTTCGGGCTTAACTTGCTCAAATGGGGGCAGACCTTTGCCAATGAGAAGTGGGTTATCGGTTTGGGTTAGGGTTGAAGTCATATCGCAGTTTCAAGAATGAAGTTCAAGGGCAGGCTAAATGTAGCTTGGGAGTGCGGAGAGGGCGCTGCTCTGCAACCTACCGCTACAGCAGCGAGCAGCCTGCTGCCTATCTCTAGCTTAGACAGAGATACCAATTTGTGGGGTGATAGGGATCATGTCTGTCGGGTGCGATCGTCCTACTTGACTCCTCCATGACTTGAGGTAGTCACTACCCGCTCGACTCCCTCCCGCTCTAACCCCTAGCCCCCAGCCCCTAACCCCTAACCCCTAACTTCCCTCCCACCGGGTTTTTCTATTAAGCCCAGCGGTGATCGCCCGTGAATATGGTGTGATGAAACCATCGCACACAACTGAAACTGGGGTGAGTTGAGGAAAGCCTGATGAAGCTAATCATTGATTGTGATCCGGGGGTAGATGATGCGATCGCGCTGCTGTTGGCCTTTGCGTCTCCAGAGCTGGAGGTGTTGGGTATTTCCAACGTGGCTGGAAATGTGTCCTTAGAGCGAATTCAAAAGAATGCGCGGCAGATTTGTGAGTTGGCAGGACGGCACGAGGCCAAGATTTTTCCGGGGTGTGCGCGTCCCCTAGTGCGCAAGCTAGAAACGGCAGAGCATGTGCATGGGGTGTCGGGTTTGGGTGGTGTGACGTTGCCAGAACCGACGATGGGGGTGCAGCCGCAGCATGGGGTGGATTTTTTGATTGAAACGCTGATGACAGCGGAAGATGGCGAAATTACGCTGGCGACCTTGGGACCGCTAACGAATGTGGCGATCGCCCTGGTGAAGGAACCGCGCATCATCCCCAAAATTCAGGAATTGGTGCTGATGGGAGGCTCGCAGGGGCAGGGAAATGTAACCCCTACTGCGGAGTTCAATATCTACGTCGATCCCCATGCGGCGCACGTGGTGTTTACCAGCGGACTCAAACTCACCATGATTGGGCTAAACGTAACGCACACCGTTCTATCCACCGCAGAGCGGATCGAACGCATTCGCGCCAATGGCAATCGGGCGAGTCAGGCGGCGGCAGATATGCTGACGTTCTATGGCAAGGATGAGCGTGATCAGTTAGAACTGCCGGGTGCGCCGTTGCACGATCCCTGTGTGATTGCATACTTGCTTCAGCCGGAACTGTTTGTGAAGCGGCCCTATTTTGTGGAAGTAGAGCTGAATAGCCCTGGCAGCATGGGACAAACCATTGTGCACAAGGCTGAGGGGAGCGATCGCCCTAACACAAGTCATCCGGCGAATATGGACGTGGTGTTGAAGGCAGATGCAAATGGGTTCTATGATTTGCTGACGGAGCGCCTAGCGAGACTGTAGATGGTACGGAACGGAACTGCACCAGCCAGGAACAAGGGTCTACACTTTGCCCACAAGGCCAAAGTGCGTTAGTTCGGGCTGGCAATTTAGGTGAGGTGTGATGGAGGATGAGGGCGGTGGCTGGGGTAGAAGGTGTAGGACTGATGGAGCGGGCTGGTGAGGGTCAGGGTTGGCTAGGCAAGCTAGGACTAGAGTTTGCTTGGCAAGATGGCAAAACGCTGATGCAGCGGTGTGCCGTGCAGGCTCCGCTAAAGGTGCAGCGTCCGTTCTATCCCGAAGGAGATACGGTGTGCCATGTGGTGTCTCTGCATACGGCAGGGGGCATTGTGGGGGGCGATCGCTTTCGGGTGGAGGTTCAGCTGCATCCAGAGGCGCAAGTGTTGATGACAACCGCTGCCGCAGGCAAGGTATACCGCAGCACGGGCATAGAGGCTGGGCAAGAGCTGCGAATTCAAGTCGGCGAGGGGGCCTGCTTGGAGTGGCTACCGCAGGAAACGATTGTGTTTGATGGAGCGATGATGCGGCAGCAGACGCGCATTGACTTAGCAGAAGGTGCGCTGTGGCTAGGCTGGGAAGTGCTGCGGTTGGGGCGTACGGCGCGGGGAGAGCGGTTTGACCATGGCATGTGGCGATCGCGTACGGAAGTGTGGCAACATGGCCGACCGTTGTGGATTGATCCGCAATGGATTGAGGGTGGTTCGGCTACGATAGATAGCCTGCATGGGTTGGCGAACTGTCCGGTGGTGGGCAGTTTTGCCGTGTTGGGACAAAGTGTGACACCCGAGCTGGTGACTAAAGCTCGTGAACTTTGGCAAACCATGCCGTCAAATGCTACTGACGCTTTGATAGAGCATAGAGCAGAGGTTGGGGTGACCCGGCTTATGTCGGGAATGTTGTGTCGCTACCGAGGCCACTCTACGCTGGAGGCCAAACGCTGGCTGGCCCTAGTGTGGGATTTAGTGCGACAGGAGATGCTGGGGCGATCGCCCTATCGGCCTCGGGTTTGGTAAAGCTGCGGGCGAGGTGAACGCATGCATTCACCTCGCAAACGGGGGCCTATCAATGTTGAATGATATTTGGAGCGCTTAGCGCTCCAAATATCATTCAAACCCCCTAACTTTTCATATGAAGGCGTAAGTCCTAAAGGTGAAACGGGCAAAACGGGTGAAACGGATGAATTTCCCACTAACGAGCATTTTGCCAGTAGTAATTAAACCGTTGTTGCATCTGGTCTAAGGTAAGGTTTTGGGTCCAATACTCCACAAGGGCGTGGCCAAAGGCCCAAGCGTTGCGCTGGGGCGGGGCGGGATTATCGCGTAGAAGGGGCCACAATGACAGGAGATCCGCCGCTAGGGGCCGTTCAGGATTCAGCACAATGGAAAGCTCGTAGGCCATTTGCAGCTTGCCAATGACCACCGGAACTTGTTCGACTGGAATGGTTTCGGCCAGCACATAGGCTAAATCGGGGGCTCCGGTAGTTAGAGTTGACACAAATTGCAGCACGGGACGCTTGAGTAACGCCGTAAGACCGTGGCTAGTGGACATTTGAAAGGTGTATTGGTCAATGATTTGGGCGGCTGCAACGGTGCGCGCATCCAAGTTCTTTAAAAACCGAGCCATTCGCAGCTGTTTTGCCGGGGCGATCGCCTCCATCATGGCGAGAGAGAGGGTGTCGGCTCCCCAGGCGTCGCGGTTGGCCTGAAGATCGGCGCTCACAATGGGAATGATGCGATCGCAGTAGTCTCCTAACTGCTCGGCCCGGTATTGGGTGGCTTCGCGAATGGAAACTTCTTTGGGGCGATCGCCCCATTGCCAGTCGTAGGGCGGGTTCCATTCCCGCAAGGGGCGCAGCCGATCGACCTGGGTGACCGCCACAATTGCAGGCAAATCGGGCACGGCTTGCTGCAAATCTTTGAGGAAATCTACATCCATTTGCAAGGCTGGGTCTAGGGCTGGAGTCACCACCAGAACCATATCTGCCTCGGCGGCTCGGTCGAGCACCAGCTCCCGAAAATCTGCGCGATTGGCTTGTTCATAACCGGGGGTATCCAGCAAAATCAGACGATTGCCATCCTCAGTTTGCCAGGTGTAATCCTGAATCTCGACGGTGGTAGGCAACACGTTGACGGCGGCTTTGTCAGCCCGAAAGAGGGTGTTGATCAGGCTACTTTTGCCGGCTCCGGTACGGCCTGCCAGCATTAGAGTGACAGGCTGCTGCTCAACCGACTCTACGGGGGTTGCTTGAGCCAAAATTTCTCGCAGGGTCTGGGTTTTGGCTGTGGGCAAAGCCAGAGTTGGGGGAGCAATGGGTTCGCTAAAGGGCAAACTGCTGCCGCTGTAGAGGGCGATCGCCTGCTGAGCTAGGTTTCGTAATGCAGCCTCCCGTAACACCTGACTCAAGTTCATCAAAAGTTGCTGCGTTGCCTGATCGCTCGATCGCTGGGTGGCTTGCCGAGCCACGGCAGCGGCAGGATTCCACAGCCACTGTGCCCAGTTCCACACCCGGAGAAACTTGCGGGCCGATGGCTCCAGCTTGCGATACATATCGTACGCCTGGACGGCTTGCCCAACGGTGACCTGGTTCAGCACAGGCGATAATTTCTGCATCCAGGTGTCCATATCATCCACGGTGCCCCGAATGAGCCCATAGGCTTGGGGAATGTAGATGTTGAGCAGTGGATACTTCACGCTGGGATGGTACACATGGGCGATCGCCACAACGAGATCCTGACAGCGTTGCCAAAAGGTGGGCCAGTCTTCCCAAACTGGGCGATCGCCCTGAGAAGCTTGAATAGCTTCTGTGACAATGACATGGATAGGTTGGGCCGTACTGGAAGTTAGGGATTGGTCTGTTTCGGTCGAGGCCTCCAGATCCTTTTGCACATCTGCAACAACGGCTTCCATTTCTTGCAGTAAGGGCTGAGTCCACCGCACCAGCAGCCAGCGCCACCCCACAAGCGCTAACGTGACCACAGCCCAAATCCAGTTCAACCCCCACGCGTGGATTTGGCGACCTGCGGCGAACAATAGGAAAGATGCGATCGCCACAATTGGAAGGGCAAGCACTGCCCACTGCCACCGCTGTAATCGCATCATGGTGTTTCCTCACTGTTGTCTTCAGCTGGCCTACTTAAGTTTTACACTGTGCCACAAAGATTGCAGGGCGCTTGTTGAGCTACTGCTTTCAGTATGGAACTCCAATTTTGTACGGTAGACTTCACGAAAGTTTTATGGAATTTAGAGATAGATTGGCTGCGGTTCTTACTGTCAGGATTTGAGGTAAAGTTCATTACCGATCAAACCTATCAAGTTGTGACGGATCGGGCCATCATCATTACAACGGGTGAGGCGATCGCAGGAATTTCAATTCAACAATATTTGTAGAAATTTAAGCAGCAAGGATTTTCTGTTGGGGTGATTCATCTCGGTGATGAATGATTTACAGCCCCAATTGATTTTTGTGCGATGCTGATTTTGTGTTTAGAAGCCACTATCGCGAAGAAGCTATGCGGTATGACCATGTGCACTTCTTTCCACTCGGATGTAATCGCGATTTAGAGCAGTTTATTGATCCCAAACCAACTGGCGATCGCACCCATGTTTGGTCGTTTGCTGGAACCGTGCGCGGCAGAATTTCGCGTCGGCAAATGTTAGCCAATGCAAACCAATTCCTGGTGGCGTTTCATCCATTTTTGTAGAAGAGTTGTGGGCGCGTCGTCGCTGCCTAGCCCTGGCAGCGACGACGCGCCCACAAACGACAAACCACCAGGTGATTACCGATTGCGATCGCGGGCGGTTTTCAGCTCTCGCAGGGTAATGATTGCCAGCGTCAGCACTGTAATGGGCACCACAAATGCAAACATTGCGGTGTTGAAGATTGGCAAACTCGTGTGCTGAGTAGAATCCAAAATGAGGTACACCGTATAGGCCACGTAGTACCCCAAAAACACCAAACCTTCCCAGCGAGTAATGAGGTTGCCTGTAAAGAAAATAGGCAAACACGCCACGGCCACTGCCAGCATCACCCATCCATCAAATCGGAGGACGGAATCGGCCACGTTGACCCCCGCTGGAGCAACCACCCCTGCCAACCCCAAAACCGCCAGAATATTGAAGATATTGCTGCCAACGACATTGCCCACAGCAATATCGCGTTCCCCTTTCATACTGGCAACGACGGATGTTGCGAGCTCCGGTAAGGAGGTGCCCGCGGCGACGATGGTGAGCCCAATGACAATTTCGCTGACTCCGATCGCTCGAGCAATGGTAACGGCTCCATCGACTAGCCAGCGGGAGCCCAACACCAACAGAGCCAGACCAATGCCAATGTAAGCCAGGTTAATCAGCCATACGGCAGGAGAACCATTGCCCGCTTGGGGATAGGCCTCGGCATATTCAGCTTCAACCTCGGCATTCTTTTCCCGACGGCTTTGAAAAATGAGAAACAGCGTGTAGGCGATCGCTCCCAAAAACAAGATCACGCCATCCGATCGGCCAATCACACCATCTGCGCCAAATAGCAGCATTAGCCCTGACACCCCAATCATGATGGGAACATCGAGCCGAATGAGCTGCTGCGCCACAACCAGCGGCGTAAACAATGCCGAAAGTCCCAAAATGCACAACACATTGAAGATATTGCTACCAATCACATTGCCGACTGCAATATCGGCTTGCCCAGAAAGGCTAGATAAGGTACTGACAGCCATTTCAGGAGCGCTAGTACCATAGGCCACAATGGTGAGGCCAATGATCAACGGAGACATGCCCAACAGGCTGGCCAAGCGCGATGCCCCGCGCACCAAAATTTCGGCACCAACTACGAGCAGCACCAAACCTGCAATCAACAAAACGATGACCATTGCGTTCATCGACACTTCCTTAATAACCAGTGGATAGGGCGTACCACCCCGCGCGCCTTTCCTAGCTTACCCTTCTGCTGTCGGTCGGTGGGCAATTTGACGTAACTCGGGTCTGCTGGACTGTACGCCAGTTTTGACCAAGTCGCAACACCCATTTTTACGGGCGCAATACACCCGCAAAATGAGCTGTTCTGAGAACAGTCGCCAACCGAAGCTGACGTGACGAGGGGCTAATGCCGAGCAATTCGGTAGGATGAGAAACGGCACAGTGGGGCGATCGCCCTTCTGCCGTAACGTGTATGGAGAGCCCATGGCCTGGATAGAACTAACGCTGCACACCACCGCCGAGGCCGTGGACTGGATTCGCACCTTGCTGGCTGCCCATGACCAGTCGCTGGATGTTCACATTACGGGGGGCGATCGCTCGTGTAACGACACGGCAGCTCAGGCTTTGGACGCGGCAACCGAGGATGCTGAGTCTGAACCTTGGCCGATCATGGCCCGTCTCTATGTGCCCGATACCCTCAATGCGCGCTCCACCGTGCAAACGCTTGAATCAATTCTGTCGCCGCTCTATCGCACAGGCCAAACGAGTGAACTGGAGGTGATGCGGGTTGCGGAACTGCCAACCGCAACGCCAGCGGACCATCTAGAGATTAACCCAGAAATTTACATTGGCGATCGCTTTGTCATTCAGTCGCATCCAACCAAGCCTGTTTCAACCGATGCGATCGTGCTTTACCTGGCCCCAAGTTTGGCGTTTGGGAGTGGCCTGCATCCAGCAACCGCTCTGAGTTTGCGCCTGATTGAGCGATACATTCAACGGGGGATGAAAACGTTGGACTTGGGCTGTGGTTCTGGCATTTTGAGTTTGGCGATGGCCAAGCTTGGGGCAATGGTGCTGGCACTGGATAACGATGGCGTTGCGGTACAGGCCACTCAGGAGGCTGTACAGGTGAATCAGCTGACGGAGTCTGTGACGGTGATGGCAGGTAGCTTGGGGCAGGGCAGTAGCTTGGGCCACTGGATGGGCGGTACCCCCCAAGCCAATCTTGCTTGCGTTGAAGACGCGGGGGAATTTACGGCGATCGCAGCCAACCTATTGGGACGCATTCATGTGGCACTCGCTGCCGATTATTACCAGGCACTCCGCCCTCAGGGAATGCTGCTCACGGCGGGATTTGATGTCAACTACGAGCCCGAAGTGACCGCAGCCCTGGAAACCGTTGGCTTTGCAGTGATAGATCGGTTGCAGAGTGAAGATTGGGTTGCCCTTGTCTATCAGCGACCTGCATAAACTCAGGGGTGATGTTCTAGACGTGTGGTTATTGGTTGTGGAAGGGGTGCATCGCACCCCTTCCACAACCAATAACCACACATTTGAAACACGACCAACTCAGGAACACCAGCATGAACGCATGGGTTGGTATGGCTTAATCCTCTGAACGGCAAGCGAAGTCCTTTCTCCAAAACAACCATTTTCACTGGACTGGCACCCCTAGACAGTCTGCGTAACTTTGCACTGTCGAGTTTGTGAGTGGAATGTTACGATTTTGCAACACTAGCCTTTGAGCACGATCCTTTAGGAGACACGTATGGACTTATCGAATTCGAATACAGCCAAAAATATTGAAGCGGCATTTGGCGGAGAGTCAATGGCAAATCGCAAGTACCTGTTTTTTGCAGAAGTGACGCGAAAATTGGGTATGTCGGAACTGTCCAAGCTGTTTCGCGAAACGGCAAACCAAGAGACTGAACATGCATTTGCCCATTTTCGCTTGATGCATCCCGAGTTGGTAGTGACCGATGCTGCCAACCTGAGTGAAGAGCAAAAAAAGGCGATCGCCGCTCGGTGTTTGCAACTGGCGATTGAAGGCGAAACCTATGAATACACCACAATGTATCCTGAGTTTGCGGCCCAAGCTAAAAGCGATCGCGATGGAGATGCCGTAGCTGAGTTCGATGCCCAAACTGCCGAATCTCAAGAACATGCTGGCATTTTCCGCAAAGCGGCACACAACTTTGGCCTGCTTACCCATATTGAAAACCACCACGCTAATCAATACACCGAAGCGCTGAATGCCCTTGGCGGCACCGTGGCGGCTGAAAAAGCAACCAGTGGCGACCCTGCAACCCAGAAATGGATGTGCAAGCAGTGCTCTGTAATTTATGACCCTGTGATGGGCGATCCTGACTCGGGTATTGCTCCTGGCACCCCGTTTGAGGCGATTGCCGATGATTGGGAGTGCCCCATTTGTGGAGCCAAGAAGAGCATGTTTGTGCCCTATTTCGAAGCGATCGCGGCCTAAATCCCGTCGGGGTCGGTTCAGGTCATTTCTGAGTATGGCGCACCGCGTCACACTCACAGGACTTACGCTGTTGGATTATGTGCGTAAGTCCTAACTCAGAAATGAGGGCTTTTGGTGCTGCTAGGTGATGTTGCTTTTGGCTCAGGCCGCATCATTTCAAAACAGCAAGAATGATCCACGGTGGGAGCATTCCTGTTGATAATTAACCCTGAGTGGTCGTATACCCGCGATATGACCACTCAACTGTATTTAGCAGCGTTTGTGATTCAAACCCGCTCAGATCCTTTCAAGATCCTGTTCTGCCCCAAAATCATCATGAACTCTAGTGATGCTCGTCAATACGCTCCAGCCACTCAGCGCAACCGCGACCCAATTTTGCAGGTGTTGCAAACGGTGCTGCCACCCCAAGGAACCGTGCTCGAAATTTCCAGCGGAACTGGAGAACATGCCATCTACTTTGCGCCTCGACTCTCGCCACTCTGGTGGTTGCCATCAGATCCAAACCCTGGAGCCAGAGCCAGCATTGCCGCTTGGCAACAGGCTGAACCTTGCGATCGCCTTCTGCCTCCGGTCAATGTGGATGCCAGCCTGTCTCCCTGGTCTGTGGAGTCGCAAAACCCGTCGCCCGAACCTATTGTGGCGATCGCCAACATTAATATGATTCACATTGCGCCGTGGGCTGCCTGTGTGGGATTAATGGCCGGAGCCCAGCGCATATTGCCCAGCGGAGGTGTGCTCTATCTTTATGGCCCTTACAAACAGGGTGGTCAACACACTGCGCCCAGCAATGCCGAGTTTGATGCCAGTCTGCAAGCGCGCAATCCTGAGTGGGGAGTTCGCAATTTGGAAGATGTGATGGCGATCGCCGCCCAGCATGGTTTCCACCACCACACCACAGTGTCCATGCCCGCCAACAATTTATCCGTTGTGTTTCGTCGAGAAGGTGAAACGGTCTGACAGATTCCTAACGGGGGATGGGCTTAAAGTTTGAATATGTAGGGTATGTAGGGGAATTTGGGCGATCGCCCTCTCCAGGGCCAACACTCAACTGTGGGGTTTGCACGGCGGAAAACCGAACCCAACTCCCCACAACCGAACCCCAACAATTTTCTTAATTCCGTGTAAACTTTTCTTAAGACTTTTTATAAACCGAGCTGCAATGTCTACAAACCTTGGATTCGGAAAACAAACGCCTCAGAACGCCCCTAAGCTCTCAAAGCGACTGGAAAAGCGCAACGAAGCCGCCCAGCAGCTCGATAAAATGCGAGCTGACGGCGTACCTGAGTACGAGGTCTATATCCGGGTTCAAGGCAAAAAGCAGTGGTATCCAGTAGGGGCGATCGCCGTTAAGCGCTCCAGCCAAATCAACCAGGCCATCTTTGGAAGCCAGCAAGATTTACTGCAAGGCGCATTTCGCCTATTCCCCATCCTCCGCAAAAATCAGAATCAACTGGAATACGGCTACCGACTCAAAGAATACAAGGATGAACCGATTCAAGTTGCTGTACCACCTCAGCAAAAAGGCGCAAACGCCATTCAGTCTGTTGTGTCATCCCTTCAGCAACGGTTGGCCTCGCTAACCCCAAAACGCTCATAAGCTAAGCTAGGCCTAAACGACCCCACCTACAGCAAAAAGCCGTTTCAAGCTTGACATCCTCTAAACCCAAAAGAGTCTGCTGTGCAAGTAGCAGACTCTTTTTAATAAACATGTACTAGATAAAACATAATGGAGAATAGGGGATTCGAACCCCTGACCTCTGCGGTGCGATCGCAGCGCTCTACCAACTGAGCTAACTCCCCATACAGCACTTTATTTTACCACTAGCTTCACGACAGTGCAGCCAAATATACCCCGCGAGGTAGTGGACATCTTACATGAAGTGAACTCTTATAGTAAAGACTAGCAAAGCCCTGCAAAAAATCAGCCAAAAAACGGCTGTAAAGTGTCTTCTGTACCTTCAAAATACACTGTGAAACCTGTTGATTCGCTCCGGTTGATGTGTCGCTGCCAAATCGGCGCGACAACCTCATGCCCTTAGCAAAATAGATATTTTGATTTCTCGGTCGTTATTAATTCAATCCCTAATTTTTACTCTGCTTTAGTCGCCGATATACCCTCCCAACTTCAACTCACGTTGGCTCAGTCTATTCCCTTTGCCCTCGGTCTTTAATTCCCCCGCTCCGCGCCAATGCAAACTCTCGATGCCATCCTGACAGCTGGGCCATTTATTCCACACGGTCATTGCTATCTGTGGAAGCCAGGCTTGGTTGGGCTTCATCTCGTTTCTGACTTACTCACGGCGATCGCCTATTTTTCCATTCCGCTCACACTCCTATTTTTTGTCAGACAGCGCAAAGATCTGCCCTTTCATAGCGTCTTTTTGCTGTTCAGCGCCTTTATTGTTGCCTGTGGCACAACCCACCTTTTAGAAGTGTGGACCCTATGGCACCCAACCTACTGGCTATCAGGCAGTGTCAAAGCGTTCACGGCAGGCGTTTCGCTCATGACTGCCATAGAGCTGATTCCCATCATCCCTCAGGCGTTGGCCCTACCCAGCCCCTCTGCGCTGCAAGAAATCAACAAAAGCCTAGAAGCTGAAATCAATGAGCGCAAACGAGCCGAAGCCGAACTCAAAGTTTATCAAAATCAGCTAGAAGAGCTGGTCGCGCAACGAACCGAACAGCTTGCCGCCTCCAACGAGCAAATGGAAACGCTGCTAGAGCATGCCCAAATCGCCCAAGCCCTTGCGGAAAAGGCCCGTAGCGAAATTCAAGACTATGCCGAACGCCTCACCTTGGCCCTAAATGCCGCCAATATGGGGTCTTGGGATTGGGACTTGGCCACCAACGAAATTTTTTGGACACCCATTCACGAAACAGTGTTTGGCTACGAGCCAGGCAACCCCAAGCGAGATTTTGTGGCCTGGAGACAACGAGTCCATCCCGATGATTTGGAGCGAGTGGAACTTGGCATTCAAGCGGCACTCACCAACAAAACCGAATTTGAAAGCGAATATCGGATTGTGCTACCCAACGGAGAACTGAGGTGGATTGACACGTTTGGACGAGCCTACTACGACGATGACGGGAAACCTGTTCGGATGCTGGGCATGATTTTGGACATCACTAGCCGAAAGTTATTTGAAGAAGCCTTGATGCATAGTGAAGAAACAACCCGGCGGCAACTGTCAGAAATTGAAGCGATCTATGCGACTGCTCCAATTGGTCTATGCGTGCTAGATCACGAAAATCGCTATGTGCGAATTAATAAATACTTGGCAGAAGTCGTCAACGGTCTCACAGTCGAGGCTCACATTGGCCGAAAAGTTGAAGAGGTGCTGCCTGATGTGGGCGAAGGCCAGCACAGCAATTTTTACCAGGTGCTTGCTACGGGTGAGCCCCTACTAGATGTGGAAGTGGTGGGAGCGACCCCAGCGCAACCCAACATTCAACGAACGTGGCTGGTGAGCTACTATCCTCTCAAGGATGAGCGTGGGCAGGTTGTGGCTGTTAACTTAACGGCTCAGGAAATTACCGAGCGTAAACGCAGCGAACGCGCCCTGACAGAACGGGCCGAAGAGTTGGCAAAGCTGAACAACATGCTGGCCCAAACGACCAATCTGCTGCGCCAACGCAATCAAGAGCTGGATCAGTTTGCCTACGTCGTGTCACACGATCTGAAGGCTCCGCTGCGGGCAATTTCCAATCTATCGGAGTGGATTGAAGAAGATTTGCAGCCAATTATTCCCGATGAGAACAAGGGCCAGCTTGCCCTAATGCGGGCGCGGGTTCATCGCATGGAAGCGCTGATTAACGGGTTGCTCAAATACTCGCGAGTGGGCCGCTCCGAAACACCAACTGCTCTGGTGGATATGAACACTCTGCTGGCTGACGTGGTGGATTCGCTCGATCCACCTCCAGGGTTTGACATTAAAATTGCGCCGGATATGCCGACCTTTATGGCAAAACCGATTTTGCTGGCGCAGGTCTTTTCCAATTTAGTTAGCAATGCGATTAAGCATCACGATCGCCCAACAGGAACGATTGAGATTAAGGTGTCGGAACTGCCAAGTTTCTACGAGTTTTCGGTCACGGATGACGGGCCAGGCATTGAGCCACTCTATCACGACAAAGTGTTTGAAATTTTTCAAACGCTCAAAGCGCGAGATGAGCAAGAAAACACAGGAGTTGGCCTTTCCATTGTGAAAAAGATCATTGATGAGGGTGGAGGAACGATTACGCTCGATTCTTTGGAAGGCCAAGGAACGACATTTCGCTTTACCTGGCCTCGCCAACCAGCCAACTAGAGTGATGTTTCGGGCTGAGGGTGGTGTGGCCATCCTACTGACCTCTACGGGCTAGTGGTGGTGATGGGGGCGGCAGCCTCAGAATTGACAACCGAGGTGGCTTGAAACTGCTGCTGGATACGATCAAGTTCCAGGTCGGTAAAGTAGTCCACTGTCCAATTGGAGATGCGCTGCATCATATGAAAGGGATAGGTGTGAGCCATGCCGACGACCTGCATGCCTGCTCGTTTGGCTGCTTGCACGCCTGCAAACGTGTCTTCGATGACGAGACATTCTGCTGGGGTGAGGGCGAGGGTGGGGTCGTGGGCGTTGAGCCGATCGACCGCAAGGAGGTAACCGTCGGGTTCGGGCTTGCTGGTGGGAATTTCGTCGCCTGCTACGATGACCGGAAAGTGCTGCGCCAAGTTGGCTCGTTTCAACACGAGGTCAATTTCGGCTCGCACGGCACCACTCACTACCGCCAGTTTGAGCTGAGCTGCTCGTGCTTGAAAGATGAAGTCATCGATACCGGGATAAATGGGTAGGTTGTCGATTGTGGCGAGTTGCTCTTGGTAATACTTTGATTTGCGCTCAATCAGGTCATTCAACTGTTTTTCGGAAAGCATGCGACCCCGTCGGCCAAACAAGTCGGTCAAGCAGGCGCGATCGCTTCTGCCAAGACAACACTCCCAGTACTCGTCGGGGTTATAACGCAGGTTTTCTTCCACCAAAATTTTGTCGAGCAGGCGATCGTGCAGCGGCTCGTCGTTGATGATGACACCGTTGAAATCAAACAAAATAGCTTTGAGCATCGAGACACAAGGGAATAGGAACTTGTGGAAGCGGCAGACTTTGGGATTTAGGTATTAGGGGCTGGGGGCTAGGGGTTAAGAGGCAGCGTTAGCCGATCGCCCATTGGGTGTTGTCTGTTGTGGTTGGGTGATCGAACTCTACGCGTTGGCTGTCGATTGGTTTGATGCCGCGAGTGACTTGGTGAATCATCCACACATCGTCAGTTCGCACGTCGCCCAAACCAGCCATGCCCATCCAGGCATCGACACTACCCTGAGCGTAGGCTTGAATATAGGGTTCCTCAAAAATGTTAGTTAGCCACTCGGTATGGCGCAGCACGGTTTGGTTTCCGTCTAAAATGAGCACTTCGCCCCCTGCCCGCAACAAACGAGCTGCTTCGCGCAAAATTGCTTGGCTAACACTGGGCGGTGTTTCGTGGAACAGCAGAGAAGCGGTGACGAGATCAAAGCTGCGATCGCCCAACCCCGTATGTTCTGCGTTGCCATGGATAAACTGCACGTCAACCTTGGCTGTTTGGGCTTTGTCTTGGGCGGCAGTCAGCATATAGGGCGACAAATCCAGGCCAATCACCTCGGCATTGGGAAAGGCTTGCTTCAGCAACAAAGTGGTAGAGCCAGTCCCACAGCCCAGATCCAGAATGCGCTGGGGATGGCAGCGAATGCGCTCAATGAGGGCTTGGCGAATCCACTGTTCGTTGGGAGGCACCACATATTGGGTAATGGCATCGTAGGTCACTGCCGCATCGGGATTGAGGTATCCGCCCTGGACGCCATGAAAATGCTGCGATTGGTAATACTCGGGGTAGGCCACGGCGGGGTTGCGAAAGCGATCGCTCTCTGCGTTCCAGTCTTTGCTGTTGCGATATGCCAACAGGGCTGTGCGATCGATCAGCACATGCTCGAAAATGGGCGACAAGAAGCGCTCGAAAATTGTGTCTTTGCGGACAGCCATACAACCGGGTTCGGGGTGAGTTTCTTTTAGTGTAAAGGAACAAGATTTGGAGAGGGCACCTCTTCCTCTGGATTCAGGTGGATTCAGGTGGATTCAGGCCCATTTCAAGCCAATTTTTGGCGTGGTCGCTGATGGAATGCGCGAAGATAGAAGAAGCTAGCCAAGCATTTGCCACTCACGTTCGCGACAGCTGAATGCAAGGAGTATTGCTACCATGAGCGATCGCCCAATTGTTAACCCTGCGCTAGATAACGCTCTTTTAGATAACCTCGCAGCTGGTAACGCAGCATCGAGTGGAAGTCTGAGCCAGGAAGACCCAAACGCTTTAACGCCCAGCGATGCTGAGATTGTGACCGTTCACCCTGATGCAAGTGTGATGACTCGTCAGCGGTTGCCCTACTTTTTGGGAATTTCTAACGCGACAGCAGGAACCGTTGGCTTATCGATGAATTTGGTGATCATTCCGCCAGGGGCCAGCGCCGAGCCCCATTTCCACAAAACTTACGAAACGGCCATTTTTCTATTGAAAGGTCGGGTTGAAACGCGTTATGGCATTGGACTGAAAAAATCCATCATTCACGAAGCGGGAGATTTTATCTTTATTCCGCCGGGGGTGCCGCATCAGCCGTTCAACTTGAGCGATACAGAACCTGCCCAGGCTATTGTGGCGCGCAACGACCCCAATGAGCAGGAAAACGTGGTTCCCTATCAACCCGAAGCGGATGCTTAGCCCGAAATGGGGAGCCGAATGCAGAACTCGGTGCCTTGGCCTAGGGCCGATTCTACGGTTAAATGGCCCGCGTGAGTTTCGGTCACAATTTGGTGGGCGATCGCCAAGCCAAGCCCTGTGCCCCGGCCCACCCCCTTGGTCGTGAACAGGTGATCAAAGATTTTGGCTTTGACCTCTTCACTCATACCTTTGCCATTGTCACGAATTCGAATTTCAACGGATTTCGCTTCATCTAGCGTGATAGTTGTGATGGTGATGGTTTGTGGATTGGCTTCTAGCTCTTGTAAACTCATGTGTTGTGCCATTTCATCAAACATATCGATCGCATTCGCCAAAATGTTCATAAATACTTGGTTTAACTGCCCCAAAAAGCATTCCACTTTTGGCAAATTGTCGTATGTCTGTCTAATCTGAATGGCGGGACGATATTCGTTCGCATTCAAGCGATATTTCAGAATCAGCAATGTACTATCAATTCCTTCATGCAAGTTGGCCAATACTTTATGTTCAGTATCGGCACGGGAGAAGGTGCGGAGACTTGTGCTGATGCTTTTGATGCGGGTTGTCGCTCCCTTCATCGACTCCAGCAGCTTGGGTAAATCCTGAGTTAGAAAGCTCAAATCGATGGTTTCTGCGTGCTCTTCAATCGCTGAGGCCGCCGTGGGATAGTGCTGTTGATACAACGCTAGATGCTCCAGCAGCTCATGGATATAGTCTTTTGCATTGCTGATGCTGCCGTTTAAGAATCCAACCGGATTGTTAATTTCATGGGCAACACCCGCCACTAAGTTGCCCAACGAGGCCATTTTTTCGCTTTGCACCATTTGTAGTTGGGCTTGTTGCAGGTGTTGTAGGGCTTCTTCCAATTCCTGAGACTTTTGGTGAATGGCCGCTTCTGCGGCTTTGCGATCGCTAATATCCCGCACAACACAGTGCAGAATGGTTTCCTCTTCATAAGGAATGGAGGTGAGGGTTACTTCAGCCCAAAACGTTTCGCCATTGAAGCGTTGGTGTATCCATTCAAACTGGTGGCTCCCCTTTTCCAGTGCATGAGCAATCATGGCATTGGCTTGGACTTGCGATCGCCTGCCCTCGTACTGAATTTCGGGAGAAAGTTGCCCAGGATGAATTGAGCAAAGCTGGCTCTTGTGGGTGGCACCAAACAGATCGACTGCCGCCTGATTGCAGTCAATAAAGCCCTGGTTTCCTAGCAGCATGACGGCATCTGCCGCTTTGTCGAAGAGCTGTTTTAGCCGCGATTCGGATTGTTGAAGCTGGTTGGTGCGGGCTTGTTCCAGCACGTAGAGGCGTGCATTTTCCAACGAAATGGCCGCTTGGGTGCACAAAAAGTTGAGAATGATCAGGCGATCGCTGGTGAACACGCCGCTGGTGGACCGATTTTCCAGATATAACAGGCCAATGAGCTGCCCCTGATTGAGAATGGGCAACCCCAGCAGGCTCTTGGGTTGGCACTGAGTCAAGTACTCGTCCAGGATGGGCAGATCGGTTTGAAGATGCTCCACCATGACCAAGGTACTGGTGTTTTTAACGTATTGCAGCAGCTTGCGCGGTAGGTGGAGATAGTCTTCTAGCGGTTCGGTGTATAGCTCGGTGGAGTCGGGAGTGGCGATCGCCCTCAGCTCCCAGCATCCGTCGAGATTGGGCAAAATCAACGCGCAGCGATCGCCACCAGAATTTTGCAACACAATTTGCGTGAGTTGATGCAAGAGTGTATCGAGCTGAATAGTGCCGGAAATGACCTGGGAGGCTTTGAGCACTGCTGCAAGATCCAGGGTGGCATTGATGCTGCTACTGCTGGATGAGCGGCCTGTTTTTGTTGGGTTGGGTAGCACGATACTAGGGGCCACCGCAGCCAACGTTTCCAAGGGATTAAGCTGGCTCAGCGAGGGTGGCGCGATCGTGGGCAACCAGCCAGAATAGCGATGCTCCATCTCGTCCGTTTTGGCTTTCGCTCCCCAGCGGGCATAGCTGGTGTAAGCATCTGCCAAATAGCCCGCCGCGACCTTCTCTTTGCTCCAACTGAGGTAGAACCGACCTGCTAACTCGTTTGCCAACGCTTCATCTTGAACATAGCCATGGGCCTGAGCCCCGGCGATCGCCTGATCATACTGCTCTGCTGCCATGTAGCGATCGCCCAAGATGCGACTTCGCTCCGCCATCAGCACATCGAACTTGTGCTGAAAATTCATCGGTGCCTGCACTGCCCACGCCCGAATCTCCTCAAGCCCTTGATCAATGGGTGGCAAAAGGCTGGCTTGGATGTCTGGTGGCTGCGTGTCGTAAATTTGCAATCGAACCAGCGTTGCAATGAAGTGAAAAACAGGCACGATAATCATGCCTGTCGATGCGCTGAGGTAGCGCTCTGCCCACGCAATCTGCTCCAACGCGTGGTCGAACTTAGAAAACAAACAACTCAAAATCAGCTTATGAACAAAGAGATATGCTACCCCCGAAAACACCTGATTTTGGAGGAAGGTTTGTAGCGCTTCATCCTCGTTAAATGCTTTACCCACCAAACACGTGGGGTCGTCCGCTTCTCCTAATAAATTGAGTGCAACTTGTTGAACTAGCTGGTTGTAACTGAGAGAAATTTGTTGATTGATCTGGTTCAGTAAGAGTTCATAAGCATGGCTGCCCTGGTGCAGGTCCATCAAATTCAGCCCGCTGAAATAGGAATACTGCGACCAGTTGTAGGCTGCGTAGCCTGCAAATTCCAAATCCCCGTTCTCCAGCCCGCTCTGGCAACCTTCTTGCAGAATGGGGGGTGCTTCTTGCGTATGCACATTGCCATGCATGCTAAAAATGGCGACCTGATTAAAGGTTCTGGCTTTCACTTCTTTGGCGTTGAGTTTGTCAACTAAGTGAATGGCCAGTTGACCAAACTGATAAGAAGCCTCTAAATCATTACAAAGCGTGCTCAAAATTGCGGAATAGTTGGCGTAGCCAAAGGCTGACTGTTCGCAGTTGCCATAGTGAATGGAAAGTTGAACTTGTTGGCACGCGATGAGCGGCAGTAGTGCGGGTCTTGTTGTAAAGGCGGGTGCAAAAATACTGGACAGGATGATTAAGGCGGCCACTTTTTCAGGATCGGTCATGGGGGGCAGATCGACGAGGGTTGCGATCGCCCGATTGGCCCACAGCGCCTGAGTCTTGGCAAGTTCTTGTTGAATATCGTTTGAGGTTGGCGACTCACTAAGCTCAATGTTGAGCAGTTTGAGGGCCGCCAGCGCAATGTCAATGGCGATCGCCGGTTTGGCCTGTGCCATTTGTGCCTGAATCTGCACATCATAAATTTTGACTTTGGACAGAGTCGTTTTGCTATGCTGCAATACCAACGAAGCCCACAGTTCCATTTGCTGAAAGTCGCCGCAGATCAACGCTGTTTTAGCAGCACCTTCATGCAGAGCAAGCGCCAAGTCATATTGCGAGGTCCACCCATCAGCATCCAACAGCCCTAAACCCATCTTGAAGTATTGCAAGGCTGGCTCTGCGGCGGCTGATGCTTTGGCTTTGTTGCCTGCGAGTAAATTTAGCTGAACTAACTGGTCTCTCTCAGTGCGATCGCAAACTAAATCGAGGGCAATATTCCAATGATTCACAATCTCAAAAACATTGGCTTCTACATCCACGGCACTGCGCAACAGAAGACGACCAATCGCTAAATGCGTCGCTTGTTTTTGATCATCTGGAATAAGACTATAGGCCGCTTGCTGAACCCGATCGTGAAGGAACTTGTAAGCGGCAACTGTCTGGTCGGAGAGATGTTTTGATGAATGGTGAGACAGCCGATCGAATGACGGTTGAGATGAATCTTGATTGGCGTGAGATTTGGTTTCTAGATAGAACTTGTATTGTTCTCCTCGAGGCAGGATTAACCCCTCTTGCAGGGCGTTCCATAGGGCGATCGCCACATCGGTTTGGGGCTGTTCAGACACAATTGACAGCGTTTGCAAATCAAACTGATTGCCAATACAGGCTGCAAGTTTGAGGATTGTTTGAGTTGCGGTGGGCAGCTTTTGTAACTGATGCACCATGAGCTGCACGACATCATCACTAAAGGCTGCCTGAACTTGGGTAATATCGCACTCCCAATGATTGGCTACAGGGTCAAATGTAATCCAGCGATCGTGATGAAGGGTTTTGAGAAATTGTGTGGCAAAAAATGGATTGCCCTGGGTTTTGTGATAGACCAACTGGGCCAGGGGTTGGGCGATCGCAGGCGTGGTGGCTAAGGTGTCTGCAACCAAATGCAACACACTCTCAGGAGCCAATGGCTTGAGTTCCAATGTGTTGATGGTGGTGCCTGCCTTGGCGATCGCGCTCAGCGTTAGCGTCAGGGGATGGGCTGGAAAGACCTCGTTATCGCGATAGGCTCCAATCAGTAAAAGATGGCCAGTGTGCAATTCAGACATCATCACCTGCATCAGCTGAAGAGAGGCTGAGTCAGCCCACTGCAAATCATCTAATACAAGCACTAGTGGGTGTTCGGGTGCTGTAAACACCTGAATAAACTGCTGAAATAACCGATTGAATCGGTTTTGGGCAGCGGTGCCCGTGAGTTCGGGTGCGGCAGGCTGAACGCCAATGATGTGTTCCAGCTCAGGAATCACATCCACAATGACCTGGGCATGCTCTCCCAACGCCTGAGCAATTTTTTGCCTCCATGCGAGTAGCTCAGCATCCGACTCGGATAGCAGTTGCCCGACCAGATCCCGAAATGCCTGCACAAATGCCGAAAACGGAATGTTGCGATTGAATTGGTCAAACTTGCCTTTGATGAAGTAACCATGCTGCCGCACGATGGGTTTGTGCACTTCGCGAATCATGGCGGTTTTGCCAATTCCCGAAAAACCTGCCACCAACATCACCTCGGAGCGTCCCTGAGCCACCCGATCAAATGCTTGCAACAACCCTTGCACTTCGGCTTGGCGACCATAGAGCTTTTCGGGAATTAAAAAGCGATCGCACCGATCGTGGGTTCCCAGCTCAAACGGCTCGATATGGCCCGTTTCGGTCAACTCCTGTAGGCACCGATGCAAATCGTGCTTGAGGCCCAACGCACTTTGGTAGCGGTCTTCTGCGTTTTTGGCCATCAGTTTGCTGACAATTGCCGAGAGCATTCTGGGCACAGCGGCATTCACGTCATGCGCTTCGGGTGGCTGCTTGGCCAAGTGGCAATGCACCAGCTCCATCGGGTCATCGGATTGAAAGGGCAATTGCTGGGTCAGCAGCTCAAACAGCGTCACTCCCAATGCATAAAAGTCGGCACGGTAATCGATGCCACGGTTCATGCGTCCAGTTTGCTCGGGGGCCAGATAGGATAGCGTACCTTCTAAGCCATTGGGATTTTTAATTTCCTGTGTTTCTTTGGGCAACAGCGAGGCAATACTAAAGTCGATGAGTTTGACTTGCTGCGTTTGTGGATGAATCAGAATGTTGGCGGGTTTCAGGTCTTTGTGAATGACCGATGCCTGGTGTAACTGATGGAGCACTTCGGCTAGCTGAAGGGCGATCGCCACAATTTCGATAATTGACAGAAAATGTTCTTGAGCATATTGCCGAAGCGATATGCCGCCAAAGTCTTCCATGACCAAAACATAGCGATTGCCCCAAGATTCCAGCTGATAGGGCACGATGATGCCAGGAATGTTGAGGTTTTTGGTAATAGTGTATTGATTGCGAAACTGCAAGAGATCGGTGAAGCTGGGATACTCTTGGCGCAACAGTTTGATTACAACAGGACGCTGACTCGCCTGTTCGACCCCGCGATATACGACGGTGTGGGTGCCAGAATAGAGTTGTTCAACAATGACATAGCCTGGAATAGAAGCGATCGCATCGGTAGGAATTGGCGGTGTCATGGCAACACGTCAGCAGCGCAGGTAGAGAAAGGATTGACTCTAAAATTCCCGGAGTTGCCTTTATTCTCTCAGTGCTAAATCTTTATTTTTCCGCTGTTCTGCGTTTATCGTTCCCTCGTACTTATCGGTAATACTGGATACAAATTGCCTGCCAAATTTCAGAAAATTCCAATCGAAACGATAGATGTTTGTGTGGGCTGACAAATTGGGTGGGCAGCTTAAATTTGCATCGTCACAGGCTAGTAGTCTGCCACCGTCTCCCAACTCCCCAAACATTGGGGACTTCCGCCCTGTTTTTCATTCACAGTCCTCTAATTTCGGGGGATGTAGGGGGCAGTTCGGCTCGCAATTGGCACCTTTAAAGCATCCTCTTAGGTCAGCAGAATGCCCCTGCATAAGTGCGATCGCTTGGGTGCATCTTCCTCGGTGTTTTGAAAATTCATGACTCGGTCAGACGGGTTCAAAACACTCAGGACTTATGCAGTCGCATGATGTTTGGGGCGCTTAGCGCCCCAAACATCATGCGACTCCCTGGTTTTCGGATGAAGTGCGTAAGCCCTAACACTGAGATAAGACAGTTTGCTCTATCGAGGAAACCAGTGCACATTGGCCGTGGTTGCACCTGCGGGCTGGGCGTATTTCTCTTGCGATCGCGTCTGGATTTGGTGAATCAGGTTATCGCCAAGGGGCGAGATCAAATAATCGGCAGCATTCATCGTGCGATCGCTCCAAACCTTGCCAGCGCTGTGCTTTGGGCTGAGTGCCACAATGGGAATCTGTTGGATCTGGGGATGGGTGCTGAGCTGGCTTGCCCAGGTTTGCACCGTCATTTCCGAGAGGTTGGCATCAATGAACACCAAGCCCACAGGCTGAGCCAAATCATGGGGGGCGATCGCCTCAGGACTGGCTGCAAATACTGCATCAATCCCGTTGGTGGCGTACCAGGCTTGCATCGCCTCAATGGAATCTGGCAGGGTTCCCACAATCAAAACTCGCATTAAAGCTGGGGATTCAGCGGAGTCATCGTTTGCTTCTGGTGTTTGGGGAATCGGTTGGGATGGGGTTGGCGTAATCTCGGTTTCGCTGCATAGGCAATTGGGCAAGGCGTTGCCTACAGTGGTCTGGGAGATCGGTAAATGGCAGCGGGCACACTCATGAACCGTGCATGTACCGCACAAAAATTTGCCAAATGAGTAGATATCCGAGTCAACGTACAGCTCGCGAAAATCGCGCCGGTGCTCTAGCCGTTGCCAATACTCTAAAAACTCGCGAGTGTAACCCCAGTAATCGTACACAATTCCCTCGAAGGGTAGGCTGCCATGAACTGGACTGTTCACGGTTTTGCCTCGGCTGAGATAGAACGCAACATAGCTCATAAGCAGGTCGTGGGAAGATTGCCCATGGCTCTCCTGGCAGGGAAGTTCCACCACCATCCACAAATGCTTGCCGCTGTACTCGGCCCATACCGAGCCACCCAACAGTTCCACGGCACGTTTGACTAAGGTCAACCCTAATCCCAAGCCTTCATGCTTCCAGGGATCGCTGGTGGGAATGCGGTAGAACTTGTTGAACATGGCTACCCGATCGCGATCGCTCACAGGAGGTGCTAGGTTGCCTATGCGGAGCTGCACGGCCCCAACCTTGGCAAATGCAACCAGCGCAATGGTCGATTCCTCTGGGGCAAATTTGCAGGCGTTGCCTATCAGCTCATTCACAACTCGCTTGAGCAGCACGGTATCGGTAGAAACCAAGGGCAGCGGTGTCGTCAGCGTAAATTGAATTGTTTGCTGGCGCTGTTGCGCTTTGGCTTCAAAGTTTTCAATGGTTTCTTCCAGCCAATCGGGAAGGGCGATCGCGGTTGGTAATATGGGCTGGGTTCCTGCTTCTAGCTGAAGCAGCATTAACATATCGCTAATGAGTCGTATTTCGCGATCGCACTCTTGGTCGAGCACCCCCAAGTAATGCTTGAGTTTGTCGTGGGTTGCCTCTACAGAACGATGAGGATGATCTGTCTTCTGACTTGATGCGTGGGGCAACTGATGCATCAACATTTCCATGAGCTGAATTGACATCTTAATATTCGATAGAGGGGTCATTAGCTCATGCGATGTTGTGCTTAAAAAATCCTCTTTTAAGTGATTGAGTCGGTGCAATTCTAAATGTAAATCTTGAGCGTGCATTGGATCTTGCTCTCGAAGTGCGGCTTCTAGGTTTTCGTAATACAGCGAGGTCTGTTCGGTCTTGTGTGATTGAGGTGCGGCGATCGCGAAAGGAATATCACATTGGCACCGAGTGCATAGCCAATAGGGCTTGCCCTTTTGAATTTGAACCAACAGAGGATAGGAACAAAATGGACATTCCGACAACACTGTTTTTATTTCCTAGGCTTGAGAAGGATTCAGGTTCATGCCAACCAATGATGGGCGTGAAGATGTTTTGAACCTGTGTTCTTAGCATTCCCTCGATAGAACAAACCGAGGGATAAATTTAGAAAAATATGTATTTGATTGCAAATTGTAGTAATCACTCTCATCCAGCTTTGTCGTCGTGTTTGGTGAGTAAAATGAACGCTTAAATCGTTGGGAACGCGACGCTTTAAGGTGGGTAAGCGTTAACGGTTTATTACAATGTTTTTTATTTCTTCAAAACAGGGCTTTGGAGTTGATTCTATAACTAAGCCTCTCTCATAAACGCGGAGATCGGGGCTATACTTGACAGATGTAGTATGTGTAATACAATTGCGGTATAAGGTTTCTCGAATGGTGAGTTTTGTCTTGGGCTTGGTTGCGGCTGGGTTGGGGAAAGGTGAGAGCGCGATCGCCCCAATAAGGAGCCTGAGCAATCCAGCTAGAAGGGTGCTTGGCTTCGCTGAAACGATAGGAAGGCGATCGCCCCACAGAGACACAACAGAGTTGTCAAATTGACGGGTTGAACCCAGGAGGAAATATGGCTGAGTCGGTATGGAATGTTGTTTGGTTACTGCACATGTTGCAACGGCTCGACAGGAATTCATCGGTGGATATTGGCACACTGGTTTAGTTGCCAAGCGGTTGTGTTGTTCCTGTGTGAGCCGGGTTTATTTCCCTTCTTCACCAATTCACAAGGAATCTCATGACGCTGCAAGTAATGTTGCAAAGGTTTGGATGGAGCGATCGCATTGCTCCTCATTTTTTGCCCTATGCTGCGCTGGGGTATCGGGCGGCGCGGGTTGCGCAAATGCATCGTGGTTTGTACCAGCTCTACACCGAAGTGGGTGAATGTTTTGCCGAGGTATCGGGAAAGTTTCGCCATCAGGCTGCTGGCCCGCGCGACTTTCCAGCCGTTGGCGATTGGGTCGCCATTTCTCTGCCTGCACATTCCGGCCTAAACCCAGCTACGGAGCAGGGAGCGGAGAGCCAACATGCCATCATTCACGCGGTGTTGCATCGCCATAGCGAGTTTGTGCGCAAGGCGGCGGGTAGCAAAACAGAGGAACAGGTGTTGGCGACCAATGTTGATACGGCGTTTTTAATGACTGGGTTGGATCATGATTGGAATGTGCGACGGGTGGAGCGGTATCTTACGCTGGTGTGGGATAGTGGCGCTAGTCCGGTGATTGTGCTGAACAAGATGGATCGGTGCGAAGCGGTGAGCGATCGCATGGCTGAGCTGGAATCCATTGCGTTGGGGGTGCCAATTGTGCCCATTAGTGCTTTGTATGATCAAGGAATCGAGGCACTACAGCTCTACTTACAACCGGGCAAAACTGTGGTGTTGTTGGGGTCATCGGGGGTGGGCAAATCGACACTGGCCAATCAATTGCTAGGGCAATCGGTGCAGGCCACTCAATCGGTACGTGCTGCCGATAGTCGGGGTCGCCATACTACAACGGGGCGATCGCTGTTGGTGTTGCCGTCGGGGGCGCTGTTGTTGGATACGCCAGGAATGCGCGAACTACAGCTGTGGACTGCCGACGATGGCTTGAATCAAGCCTTTGAGGATATTGATGAGTTGGCAACTCAGTGTCGATTTCGCGATTGTTGCCATGAGCACGAGCCGGGGTGTGCTGTGCAGCAGGCGATCGCCAATGGCATTCTCGATGCCCATCGGCTAGCAAATTACCACAAGCTGCAGAGCGAACTGGCTTACCTGGCTCGTCGGCAAGATCAGCAGGCGCAACTGGCCGAAAAACAACGCTGGAAGCAAATTCACAAACAGTTGCGATCGCACCCTAAGTTAAAACGAGATTGTTAATTTGGGATATCTTCCATTAGCTCTTTGAACAGCTCACCTGCAAGCAGGGTTGCATACCTGGGTATCCGACTCTGCTTGCTTCAACTCTGCTTGCTTCAATAAGTATTGCCAGGTTTCGACTCTTCCACCGCTTCGGCGATCGCATCTGGTTCTATGAGCAATCCTTGCGAAAACACACGATCAATCCGGGTGGAATCAAGGAGGCGATCGCACAGGTTTGTGCAAAGCCCACTGCGGATATCGAAGCCATTGCCCAGAATGTGATCAAGATGGGATCAATTTCTGAAACGAACTCATTCTCCACAACTGATTCACCTAGGATTAACAGTGAGGCAACGCAATCGACTTATGTCATGGATTGGATTGTCGATGGCGGTTGCGCGTCGTGATGGGCGATCGCGCAAGGTGCTGTTCTAGTCTTGTGTTGGAGGATGGAATGATGAATCGATTCGACACAAGTGCGTTGATAGGATTGGGAATTGCTGGAATTGGCTTTTGCAGCGGGTTAGGGATCATAAGAGTCCCATCTGCGATTGCCATCCCCACCAATAGTCAGCACGATTGCTTGACCCGTGAGGTATGGGGTCCCGAAAAACAGCAGCGGTGTCGTAACCACACACCGTTGAATGAATCTACTGACGAAACATTAGATACTGAAGTTAATCCATTAGAGACCAGCTTGACCATGAATGAGTTGATCGATACAGAATGGTTGCTCGAAGATTTGAATGGAACAGGAGTCTTGGATAATGTCCAAACCACTTTGCGATTTGCTGCAAGCGATCGCATTGTGGGTAGAGGTGGCTGCAACCGCTACTCTGGCTCTATGACCATGGATGGCAATACGCTAGCGGTTGGTGCGATCGGCTCTACAAAAATGGCGTGTCCGCCTGCGGTGATGGATCAGGAAATACGCTTCTTTACCGCCTTGCAAGCCGCCAACCGAATCGAGCAAGAGGGACCATACCTGCTCGTTTACAGTGAAGGCTCCGAGCAACCGCTCAAGTTCACGCAACTGGCTCCATAAAAGCGCCCCGTTGCCAACCAATTGATCAGCGATCGTGCCCAGACCGGGCAGAAAGCGCGATACGCTTGTGGAATGAGCTTCTTTCCTGTGAGTCAATTTTTGCCCGATGCCGATGCCGCATTGCTCTTGCCAGCAACCTACTGGTACGAGGGAACATGCCCAAAAACGGGCCAACGGTTGCGGTTGCCACGCACTCCGCAAATCGAGGCGATCGCCCACCGCTGGATGCAGCAGTTGGAGCAAAACCCATTGCACCAACGTGAAGGCAAAATGTACGGGGTGCTGCTAGTCCGCACTGAGGCAGGAGAGTTGGGAGTGTTGCGGGCTTTTTCGGGCTTGCTAGACGGTTGCGATCGCCTGGAGGGATGGGTGCCGCCTATTCCAGGGCGCGATCGCGTTGCCATGGAAGAAGCCAGAACATTAACCCAGTTGAATGCGATTCAGCAAGAACTGATTGCGCTCAAAACGCTACCTGAACGACAAACGTTGGAGACTTTATCACAACAGTTTGAGCAATCCATTCAACAACTTTTGGAACAGCATCGCCAACGCAAACGTGAGCGCGATCAACAGCGGGCAGAATTCGCATCAGAAATAGATGAGGCTGTACGAGCGATCGCACTGGCAGAACTGATTCGGCAAAGCCAGCAGGATGGAATCGAGCATCGTAATTTGAAACGAGAACGGGATGCAGCTCTTGCTCCCTTATGGCACACGATTGCCCAGGCCGATGAGCGAATTCGAGCGCTGAAACAACGGCGAAAAGTGCTATCTCGCCAGCTGCAAGCACAAATGCATCACCACTACCACCTCACCAACTTTGCAGGAGAGTCGCGATCGCTGCAAGAACTGGTTCAGGGTGGCATCCCCACAGGCACAGGTGACTGTTGTGCTCCCAAGCTGCTGCATTATGCGGCCACACATCGCTTCTCGCCGTTGGCAATGGCAGAGTTTTGGTATGGCCCACCGTTGGCCGATAAGGTATCTGGCCAGTTTTATGGAGCTTGTGCAGAACGATGTCAACCGCTGATGGGGTTTTTGCTGTCGGGCTTGACTCGCGCTTTTGCGGCTGAGCCTGTGCCCGATTGGCAGGTGCCCATCGTATATGAGGATACATGGATGATTGTGGTGGATAAGCCCAGTGGTTTGCTATCGGTACCTGGGCGATCGCACCATCAGCAAAATGTGTTGGCTCACTTGCAGGCAGGACTCCCCCATCGCGATCGCCTGCTGCCTGTCCATCGGCTCGATCAAGACACATCGGGATTGCTGGTGCTGGCGCGGGATATGGAAACCTACCGAGCCCTTAGTCAACAGTTTCAGCAGCGAACGGTTCACAAAGGGTATGAGGCTGTGTTGGCTGGTGTGCTCACGGCAGAATCGGGCGTGGTTGAACTACCGCTGTGGGCCGATCCACACAATCGCCCCTACCAAACCGTTGATTGGCAACGGGGTAAACCCAGTATCACCAAGTACCGCGTATTGGCGATCGCAGAAGGTCACACTCGAATTGAGCTTTATCCGCTGACGGGGCGCACCCACCAACTGCGGGTCCATGCGTCCCATCCTCAAGGCTTGGGAATTCCAATTTTGGGCGATCGCCTCTATGGTTCTAGCGCTGACTCTGCCCCAATCCGGCTGCATTTGCACGCGCGGGAATTGCATCTCCAGCATCCCCACACGTACCAGCAGTTGCACCTGCACGCCCCCGTTCTGTTTTGAGCGGTGGTGCCAACCAAACCAACCGCTGTATCCAGAACATCCGCTCCGTAGGCCCATTCATCAGATGAGAAGTTCTTCTGTCCTCATAGTATGATGCTGGATGTTTTGTACGATACGTGGCGTTTTCATGGCAATAAATTGGGATTCCGTTAGCGCGCTGTTGATACAGTTGCAGAGTCGTGCGGTCGAATTTGGATTAAGACTAGTGGCGGCGATCGCCATTTTGGTTGTAGGCCGCTGGATAGCCAAACAACTGCGACGCACCATCAAGCGGGCCATCAGCCGCACACCGCTTGATCCCAACTTGGTTTCCTTTACCAGTAACCTGGCCGAATACGGCATCACCGCCTTTGTTATTTTGGCGGTGCTGGGGCAGCTAGGCATTGAAACGACATCGCTGCTGGCCGTCTTGGGTGCGGCGGGTTTGGCGGTTGGTTTGGCGCTTCAGGGTTCGCTATCCAACTTTGCAGCCGGATTGCTGATCGTCTTTTTTCATCCATTTCGCGTGGGCGATTGGATTGAGGGAGCGGGAGAAACTGGCTTTGTAGAAGACATTCAGCTCCTAACTACCGTCATTCGTACCCCCGACAATCGAACGGTCATCATTCCCAACAACAACCTGATGACCAATAACATCATCAACTATTCCGCAAAGGGAGTGTTGCGCATGGAACTGGTGGTGGGTGTGGCCTACAGCGAAGATCTAGATCGGGTGAAAGCGGTAATTGCCCAAGCACTAGAGCAGGATGAGCGAATTTTGCGCGATCCGGAACCTGTGATTGGCGTGATGGCACTGGCCGATAGCAGCGTCAACTTTACCGTGCGGCCTTGGGTGCGGCCAGAGCACTACTGGCCTGCCTATTTTGCCGCGTACGAGAATATTAAGAAACACCTGGATGCAGCGGGGATTAGCATTCCGTTCCCTCAGCGAGATGTGTATCTCTACCAGCGCTCTGAGCGGATTTAGCCGATGGGTGTACTTGGGCGATCGCTCCGGTGCGGGTTTTCCGCCTCGCTAGCCCTAGTGTTGCCATTGGTTTTGTCGCATAGTGTAACTGTCTGCCACCGCATTGACCGCAGGGAAAATGCAGCTACAATCGTTGCAATAGTGAGGACAGCCCACATTGGGTTTTGGTGTATCTCCAAGCCCTAGTCATCCGTGTTTCTTTAGGAAAGCGCTGTGGCTGGCGTTTGGCTCAATGCAACCAGAATCTCAATGGTGAGGATGCTTCTCAGCTACAGCGATCTTACTTAAATCCTGTACGGAATAACGTTTGTGAAAGCTCTCCTTGTTTACCCCATTTTTCCGCCTACCTTTTGGTCCTACGAAAAGATTTTGGAATTAGTAGACCGCAAGGTATTGTTGCCACCGCTGGGCTTGGTTACGGTTGCGGCAATCTTGCCCCAAGAGTGGGAGTTTAAGCTCGTAGACCGCAATATTCGTCCTGTCACAGAAGAAGAGTGGGAATGGGCCGATCTGGTCATTTTGTCGGCCATGATTGTGCAAAAGCAGGATTTGCTCGATCAAGTACGTGAAGCCAAGCGGCGCGGCAAGCTGGTGGCGGTGGGTGGCCCGTATGCAACATCGGTACCCCACGAAGTCGAAGTTGCCGGAGTGGACTTCCTCATTTTGGATGAGGGCGAGATTACGCTGCCCATGTTTGTTGAAGCGATTCAGCGGGGCGATACCCAGGGCGTTTTTCGCACCACCGAAAAGCCTGATGTCACCAGCACGCCCGTTCCCCGGTACGATCTGCTGGACATGGATGCTTATGATTCGATGTCGGTGCAGTTTTCGCGGGGATGCCCGTTTCAATGCGAGTTTTGCGACATTATCGTGCTGTATGGGCGCAAGCCGCGCACCAAAACTCCGGCCCAACTGCTGGCCGAGCTGGATTATTTGTATGAGTTGGGTTGGCGGCGCAGTGTGTTTATGGTGGATGACAACTTCATCGGCAATAAGCGCAATGTGAAGCTACTGCTGCACGAACTGAAGCGCTGGATGGCTGAGCACCAGTACCCCTTCAGCTTTGATACCGAAGCGTCGGTTGACCTGGCGCAGGATCAAGAGCTGATGGAGCTAATGGTGGAGAGTGGCTTTAAGGCCGTGTTTCTGGGCATTGAAACGCCTGATGAAGATAGCCTACAGCTCACCAAAAAGTTTCAAAATACGCGCAGTTCTCTGGCGGATGCAGTGCAAACCATCATCAAGGCGGGATTGCGCCCCATGGCTGGGTTCATCATTGGGTTTGATGGCGAAAAGTCGGGAGCGGGCGATCGCATTGTGCGGTTTGCGGAGATGGCGGCCATCCCCTCCACCACATTTGCGATGCTGCAAGCTTTGCCCAACACCGCCCTGTGGCATCGGCTTAAAAAGGAAGGTCGCCTGCGAGATGATGCCGATGGCAACATCAACCAAACTACGTTGATGAACTTTATTCCGACTCGTCCGCTGGAAGAGATTGCCCGCGAGTATGTGGAAGCCTTTTGCACCCTATACGACCCCGTACGGTATCTCGATCGCACCTATCGTTGCTTTTTAATGATGGGTGGACCGAGTTGGAGCGCGCCCGCCAAGTTGCCCGAATGGTCGGTGGTAAAGGCGTTGCTCATTGTGATTTGGCGACAGGGAATTCTACGCGAAACGCGCTGGAAGTTTTGGCATCACTTGTTCAGCATGATCAAGCGCAACCCCAAAGTGGCCGACCACTACCTCGCTGCCTGTGCGCACAATGAACACTTTTTGGAATATCGCCAAATTGTGCGCGACCAAATCGAAGCCCAACTAGCCGACTTCAAGCGCCAAGAAGCGTTGATGAAGCCAGTACAGCCTAACCCAACGGATGAGTCGGAAGTGGCGATCGCATCCTAAAGCCAGTTTGGGTTTTGGATTTTGGATTTGCGATTCAACGGTCAATTTCCCAACTGCATGAGGTGCTGCTGCCCACCCCACTCCCGACTCCCGATTGCCGACTCCCTCTCCTAACCCCTAGTCTCTAGCCCCTAACCCCTATCTCCCATCCACTCTACGATGCGATTGGCCGACCACCAGGGATCGGGGTCGCGGTAGTGCTGCTGGCAGGCTCGGCTGCTGACATAGCTGACGTGGCCGCCATATTGGGTAAGCATGAGGTCGAGGGCTGGATTTTCCATGCAAACCGATTGCAGATCGGGAACCAGCGTTGGGTCGAACATGGGATCATCGGCGGCGTACAGAATGAGTGTGGGCTTGCGTAGTTCGGGCAGAATCGAGAGCGGACTGCTGGCGGCGTAGTAATCCTCAACAGAGGCAAAGCCCAGGCGGCCAATCACTAACTCATGGTCGAACCCCCAAATGCTGGTGGCACGGGCGATCGCATCTGGGTCAAACTGGTCGGGATGGTAGCGGTGCAAATTCCACGCGAGTTTGCGCAGCTCTTTGGTAATGGATTGTTCGAGATAGCGCCCAAAGGGATGCTGCATCAAGTACGTGAGCGATCGCTCTGAATCAATACTGGGGCACACCACCGCACCGCCCGCAATGTGATCAGGCGCTAACCCCACCCCATCGGCCAAGGACTGGGCGGCATGCACGCCCCACAGCGCTAACTGTCCCCCCAGCGAGTAGCCCGTCAACCAAACGGGAGCCGGACATCCCAACTTCTGGGCTTGGGCTGCAATATGTACAAAGTCTTTGCCTTCGTTGAGCCCATCCGAGGTGAGAGTGGGTGAAAGTTGTGCTGTTTTGCCGTGGCCGCGCCAGTCAAACAGCACGACTGCAAACCCTTGGGCAAATGCCTTGCGGGCTAATACGCGCAAAATCCATTGATTTTCCAGGGTTCCGGTAATGCCGTAGGTACCCACCAGCGTTCCCCTAGGCTGGGCTGGAATTGCCACCTCGCCATAGATGGGAACGCCCTCCCATCCCGTGAATACCTGCGGTTGATAGATTGGCTCTGGATCAACGGTGTAGCCTTGCCAGCGATCGCCCAGCCACAGGGCTGTATACAGCGTGATCGCCAAGCCATTGCGTAACAAAGGAGGAGGAGAATAAAACGGATGCATGAAACCGAACGCGCGATTGCCCTTCCAAAGACTTACTCATTCCTTCTCTAGTTTAGGTAGACTAGCTTGCATATGCTGATGAATCGGCCAGTTTCGAGGATCGAACTCCCCGGCCAGATTCAGGGATACTTTGCCAAGGAACTGCTGATGAGCCAGATTGTAGACCAAACCCTACAGGACTACCGGTTGCAGCTAAACGATGTGTTGCACAGCATTGAGCGGCTGGCAGCTGAGACCCGCAACACCCAGTTAGAGGCAACCGTTGCCAGTCTGCGCAAAAACGTCAGCGAACCATTTTTGTTTGTGGTGGTGGGCGAGGTCAAAGCGGGCAAAAGTAGCTTTGTGAATGCGCTGCTCGAAGCTGAAGTGTGCGAAACCGATATTGAGCCGCGTACCGATGCCATTCAGCAAATCGTGTACTCAGAAACAAGATTTGTCCAACAGTTGGAACCAAGCCATAAAAAAATTGGCCTTCCCATCGATATTTTGAAAGAGATTTCGATTGTGGATACGCCAGGAACCAACACCATCATTGCAGAACATCAGTTGGTAACGGAGCGATACATTCCCAATAGCGACCTGACGTTTTTTGTGCTGTTTGGCAAAAATCCCTATCAAAAAAGTGCTTGGGATTTTCTTGATTATGTGAGTGCAGAATGGCGCAAAAAAGTTGTGTTTATTCTGCAACAGGCCGATTTGCTCAAGCCTGCCGATTTGCAAACCAATCTGGAGCGGGTGCGTGAATACGCCAGCCAAAAGCACATCAAATCTCCCATGATTTTTCCCACATCGGCTGAGGCCGAGCTAAATGGCGATCGCGCCAGTAGTGGCTTCGAAGCAGTGCGCGCCTATATTCGCGATATGGTCTCGACGGGTGAGAGCTACAAGATCAAACTGCGGTCGGTGAGTGGCACCACGCAAAAGTTGATTGATGCCTTGTCTAACGATGTGCAGAGTTTGCAAAACCAATTGGATGCCGATCGCAAAACTGTGGCGAATATTCGCAGCAAAATTGATGCTGGACGCAAGCGATCGCGCTACGAGATCGACAACTTAGCCGAGCGCTTGGTGGGTCGGTATGACAATATTTCAAGCCGCATCAAGCGCGAGTTTCGGGAAAGTTTGTCGGTCTTTACCGTCTTACGAAAATCTTTTGTGGGAATCTTCAATCAGGATGCATCGATGCAAGCCTGGGTGGATGACTTTCAAGAACGCTGCCAACGCGATTTGAAAACATCGTTGGAAGAAGTGTCGAACGAAGGTGCCCAACATTTTGTGGATGGAATTCGCCAATTGCTGGAAGGCTTAGCGCAAGATTTAAGCAATGTACAATCGGTTTCGGTACAAAGCAGCACCATCTCGCTCAAGATTCTAGAACGCCGTCAAGAAGTGATTGAAAGTGTGAAATGTAAGGTGGAGCGATTGTTCACAGAAGAAGGATTGATCGATTCTTTGGCAGGAGCTGCCGATAATATGTCGGTGGAAATTGTGGGAGGGGCGATCGCCGCTGTTGCTGGAACAATTTTGCACATTGTGGAGTTTGCCGTTGCAGATGCAATTTTGGGCGCGATTGGAATTGCGTTTGCTGGGATTGGCGTTGTGCTATTTGCGCTGGGGTTGGCATGGCAGCGTAATCGTATCATTCAACGGTTTGAACAAGCATTGGATAATGAAAAAGAGAAGTTTAAAGCCGATGTCACCGAACGCCTAAATGAAAAACTCAGCATCATCTACGAAGAAGTAGAGCGAACGTTTGTGCCCTTTTATGATTATGTCGATCGAGAAACAGAAGAAGTTGGCCCGGTTCTCGAACGGTATACGGTGATTCAGCAAAAGGCACAGCAGCTGTTTAGCCAAATGGCTGTAACGTTGACTCAGCGCGCTTAAGAACGTGCTTGCGAACGCAATCAAGTTCAACCTTGACACTTACTTAGCCGGTCTCTCTATCCTGCACAACATGACCCTTACATCTGCTGGCTCGCTTACGGGGCAATCGTTTCAAGCCTTTTTAGAAGAATTGCATCGCAAGTATCAACCGTTGACCGATGGGGCGATCGCCAACTACATTCCCGAGTTGGCTAAGGCCGATCCCGACTGTTTTGGTATCTGCGTTGTGACTAAAGATGGCCATGTTTACGAAGTTGGAAACACCCAAACCCTATTCACCATTCAGTCCATTTCCAAAGTGTTTGTGTATGGCATGGCGCTGCAAGATCATGGCCGCGATTATTTGCTGACTCGGGTGGGGGTAGAGCCAACGGGCGACGCCTTCAACGCCATCATTTTGGATGAGCAGTCCAAGCGACCGTATAATCCCATGGTGAATGCTGGGGCGATCGCCGTTACCAGCCTGATTAAGGGCACTGGCCCAACGGAACGGCTCAACCGCATGTTGGATATGTTTCGGGACTTCATCGGGCATGACATTTTTGTCGATGTGTCGGTGTTTATGTCGGAGCGCACGACGGGGCACCGCAACCGCGCCATGGCCCACCTAATGCGCAACTTTGGCATGATCGACGATCGCATTGATGAAGCGTTGGATCTGTACTTTCAGCAGTGCTCGGTTACGGTGGATTGCCGCGATTTGGCTGTGATGGCGGCCACGATCGCCAACCACGGCATTAACCCCATTACCCATACTCAAGCGCTGGATAGCGGCTATATTCGCGACCTCTTGAGTGTGATGTACACCTGCGGAATGTACAATTTTGCAGGTCAGTGGAGCCACGAAGTGGGCCTTCCTGCCAAGAGCGGCGTTTCGGGCGGCATTATGGTGGTGGTGCCCAATCAGTTTGGGCTGGCGGTGTTTTCACCGCCGCTGGATGCGCGGGGCAATAGTGTCCGTGGCATTGAGGTTTGCAAAGAGATCTCGAATCACTACGGCTTGCACCTGTTTGATTCGTCGATGAACTGCACCCGATTTGTTCAGCAGTTGGGAACCAAACCCCATGGCATTGATGGCAATAGCAATGGCGATGGTAAGGGTATCGGCACCCTGAGCGATTGAGTCCGATTGATGTTCTAGGCGTTCTCTAGGCAAGCGCTCTAGGCAAGGTTGATGTCTTGCTGAGAGGTATCGGGGATATCCGATGAGTGCGCTGGAGATGGAGCGATCGCCACGTTTGCATCCTGCCCTCGCGCTTCTTTGACCAATCGGGCATAGGTTTCCGATGGGCGATCGCCACCGTAGGTTTCTGCCAACCGTTCGGTGCCGTGGGCATAGTCAATGCTAAATAAGCCAAATCGAGGAGTGTAAGACCCCCACTCATAGTTATCTGTGAGCGACCAGTGCAAGTAGCCCAACAGGGGAACACCATCCTGCCGCAGCCTTTGCACCTGTTCCACATGCAATTCCAAAAACTCGCTGCGCCGCAGCTGATCGAGCCGATGGGTGGCAATGCTGTTGTCGGGCTTACGTCGAAGTGCCATGCCATTTTCGGCAATCAAAACGGGGCGATCGCCCAAATCTTGCGAATAGTACTGACAGAAAAAGTGCAAACCCTCTGGTAAGCTGCGCCAATCCCACCATTTGCTGGTAATGCCCGTCATCAGCCAGGTTCGAATGTCTTTGCTTTTGAACTCGAAGTCGGTAAACCGTGGCAACCGGAAGACATGGGCAACAAAGGGATCGTAATAGTCCAGCCCCACAAAATCGAACACGCGGGTTCTTGGAGAGGAATATAGCGCTTGCAGCAAAGGACGAAACTCTTCCATCTCAAACAGGCGATAGCCCACAAAGTTAGATACGGTGTGGGCCAATCGCCCCAACTGATAGGGCAAGTCACGCCGAAAGGGGAACCGAGCAGCTTTCAACGCTGCCTCAAGCTGGCGGGCTTTGCTATGAACGTATGCCTTGACGGACGCTGGTTTGATGTCGCGTTCGGCAACGCTGAGCACATCCCACAAGACCTTTTCACTCCAATACAAGTCACTGCAATAGGTATTTAAGGACACCTGGGGCCGTTCCCACCCGGCTTGTTCATACAGGTCGTGAATGCAGTTGTAAGCATGAACATGGGCCAGCAGTAAATGGCAGTATGCTTGTTGCATCAGCCCAAAGCTGCCCATCTCTTTGGCCGGAAATTGCCGACTTAAATAACTGCTGGTTACCAGCATGTTCGGTTCATTTAAAGTAATGAACCAGCGAATAGGATTGAGATGGTAATGGTGAATCAATCGATGATTGATATGGGCAACGGTTACCCGAACATATTCCACAAAGTGTTGCACCGTATCGATGGATAGCCATGCATCTGCGCCTAACCAAGCTGGATGGGTAAAGTGATGGAGCGTGATAACGGGTTCTAGCCCGTGCTGCATACAAGATGCAAGGCGATCGCTATAGGCATCTAGAGCATCTTTATCAAACTCGGGAGGTAACCCACGTCGAGCAAGAGTCGTGGGTTGAATTCTGGCCCACTCTAGCCCAATGCGAAAGGCATTAAGCCCCATATCCTGACAGGTTTGAAAGTCTTCGGCATAGCGATGCCAAAAGTCGGAGGCGGCTCCAGTCACCATGACAGAGCCATGATGCTCGGCCTGTGCCCAATTGTTTTGAGGTTGGCCGGGTTGGTTGTAGCCGCCTTCGCTTTGGTATCCCGATGTGGCAACTCCCCACAAAAATTCGGAATTCGGGGTGAATGATTGGGTTCCTTGCATATGACTTGCGTTACACAGACACAGACGCTGCGGCTTGGGGCGATCGCAGCTTTTCAACAATAATTTCGGCTACGCGCATGGCAGCCCGGGGTTGACCAATGCGCGTAGCCTGCTGCCGCATAAATTCCAGCTGATGCGGCTCGCTCAACAAATGGTTAATGGCTGGTGGCACCATATCGGGCAGCCGCAGTTGAATTCCCGCTCCCATGGCTGAAACCACATCGGCATTCCATTCTTCCTGCCCTGGAAACGAATCAATAATCACCATGGGAACGCCACGGGCCAGCACTTCGCTGGTAATCAGCCCACCGGCTTTGGTAATGACTAAATCGCTGGCAACCACCAGATCATCCACATAGTCAATCAAGCCCAGCTTGCGAAGCTGCATGTTGGGGCCATCGGTTAGATCTTCCAACCGCTCGGTTAGCTTTTCGTTGCGTCCGGCGACGACGTTGAGTAAGCCTGGGTGTGGGCTCTCTAGCAGCTTGCTCACCATGAGGCGAACTCGCTTGCTTTGCATCCCCCCACCAAACAAGGTGACAACGGGGCGATCGCTCGGCAAGTCATGGCGTTTCCGCATCTCCTGCTTCGATTTTTCCTGCGAAATTTCGAGCTTGACGGGAATTCCTGTGACATGCAGCAAATCGGGATCAACGCCTCGCTGTGTCAGCACTTCCGCCGTGAGGTCACTCGGCAAAAAGTAGCCGTCTACCCCTGGATTGAGCCAGGTGCTATGAGCCATAACATCGGTGACGACAACATAGTGGGGCTGCGCTAACTTTCCTTCTTGTTCCATCAGCTCTAGCAACCGACTGGGAATTTGCTGCACGCAAATAATTACATCGAAATTCCCATTTCGCACAAACCGCTCTAAATCTTTGAGAAAGGGGCGCTCAATCTTGGCGTAGAGTTTGTTGTCGTTCTCCGACTCTTCCAAGTCATCCACATCGCTGCCTTCGTAAACCATGCGATACAGTTCGGGAACGCGCTCGCTCAACCGCTCATAAATCGTGGTAACGACTTCTCGCAGAATAGGGCTGGCATGATCAAACGCATCTTCGACCTGCACTTCGACATCATGAAATTGGGCAAATGCGCCCTCAAGAGCTTTCGCTGCACTAATGTGGCCCGAACCCAGCGAAGCGTACAGAATCAGAATCCGTTTCATAAATTGCGATGGAAAGGATATAGATTGAACATCACCCCATGACTCGATCAAATCATGAGATTGCTCGAATGATATCCCCCTTAAGAAGAATTTTTTTGTTCAGATATTGAAAATAGAATCGGACGAGAATTAGGTGCCAGGTCAGGATTGCGAAAGCCACTGATAGAGTGCCTTTTCAGGCTTGTTGATTTCTGCGAAAGAGGTATAGAAATAGTCGCGCCAGGTGTGTTGAGGTAATCCAGAAAACACCATTAAATTGAGGGGATAATCCTCGCTGTCGCTACAAAGGCGAAAGTCATCGCGAAATAGAAAAATGGCTTTGTTGAGGGCGATCGCCACCCCCAGTTCCACCATCACCCCTTCATCGGGCGGTGTACCGTTGACAATTGCAAAAATGCCGTCGCACGCTTTCACATCGTTCAGATCAGCTTGAGCTACGGTGTAGGCCCAACCTGGTTTTGAGAAATCGACCTGATTATTGCGGGCAAAAGGCTCCCACACTTCGGCCCCCATCTCCTTCAACACTTGAACAAATGGCGGCAACAATTGGCTCTTTTGCTGCTGCGAAAACCCGTAAGGGCTGGCTAAGTAAATTGTTTTCTGCTGCATGAATTGTTCCTTTGATGATGACGCTCATGATCAACTCAGCGGTTGATGCAAAAAGCATCCCATCAACCTGATGGTCGGTTTGTTATGCGGTATGCTAAAGCGATCGCCTACACCGATTCCATCAGTTCTGCGAGTTCTAGCCAACGTTCAGTTGCGGTATCAATTTGCTGGGTGAGTTCGGCGAGTCGTTCGGTCAACTTTTGCATTTCAGCAAAGTCGCTTGAGGGATTCTCGTACAGTTGTTTTTCAAGGGTGTCTCGTTCTGTTTCGAGTTCGGGAATTTGTTGTTCCAACTGTTCGTATTCCCGTTTCTCTTTGTAAGAAACTTTTCGGGGTGATCCGTTTCGAGATGTATTGGGGGGCTTTGTTTCGGGCTGCGTTTTTTCTGGAGCGGTGCGTTGATTTTTGGGGATGGATGCCGCGCGCTCTTGGGCTTCTAGTGCGGCTTGATCGGCTTCGGCCTTTTTGTAATCTAAGTAAATGGAGTAGTTGCCGGGGTACTGCCGCAAGGTGCCGCCATCTTCAAAGGCAAAAATGGTATCGACGGTGCGATCGAGGAAGTAGCGATCGTGGGAAACGACAATGACACAGCCGTTAAAGTCTTCCAAATAATCTTCCAAAACGGCTAACGTTTGCACATCCAAATCGTTGGTTGGTTCGTCCAGAATCAGCACATTCGGCGCAGCCATGAGCACTTGCAGCAGGAACAGGCGGCGCTTTTCGCCACCAGATAGTTTGTGAATGGGAGCGTACTGCTGATCCGGTGGGAACAGGAATCGTTCCAGCATTTGGGAAGCGGTGATGACGCTGCCATCCGAGGTTTTTACCAGTTCGGCAATGCTCTTGAGATAATCGATCACACGTAGATTTTCATTCATCACCACATCATCGGAATGTTGATCGAAGTATCCGATTTGGATGGTGGAGCCAAGGTCTACGGTGCCTGAATCAGGGGTGACTCGTCCGGTGATGATGTCCATCAATGTGGATTTGCCGGAACCGTTGCTGCCAATGATGCCGATGCGATCTTCGGGGTTGAAGTTGTAGGTGAAGTTGGAGATGAGGGTGCGATCGCCATACCCTTTACACACCTCGGTCAGTTCAATTACCTTTTTGCCAATGCGGCGACCCACGGTGGAAATATCAACCTTGCCTTGGGTCTGTTTAAATTCTTGCGCTTGCATATCACGGATGCGATCGATGCGGGCTTTTTGTTTGGTGCTGCGGGCTTTGGGGCCACGCTTTAGCCATTCCAACTCGCGCCGGAGGACGCCTGCATGTTTGCGCTGGCTGCTGATGGCGCTTTCTTCTTCTTCGGCTTTTTTGGTGAGGTAGTAGGCGTAGTTGCCGGAGTAGGTGGATAGGTCGCCGCGATCGATTTCAAGAATGCGATTGGTGACGCGATCCAAAAAGTAGCGATCGTGAGTGATGAGCAGGAGCGCGCCCCGAAAGCGGTTGAGGTAGCTTTGTAGCCATTCCACAGAAAGCGCGTCTAAATGGTTGGTGGGCTCGTCCATGAGCAGCACATCGGGATCGGCAAGCAGGGCGGAGGCGATCGCAATCCGTTTGCGGTATCCGCCGGATAGGTCGCCAACTTTTGCCTCAAGGTCGGTAATGCCCAATTGGCTGAGAATCACTTTGGCGTTGGTTTCGAGTTCCCACGCGTTTACGGCATCCATGCGTTGAGAGACGCTGGAGAGCTGTGCCATGAGTTGGTCGGGGTTGCCGTGGCCGTGGGCCAGTTTGTCGGAAATGTCTTCGTATTCCCGCACAAGGGCCATTTGGTCGCCTGCGTCGGCAAAGATTTGTTCTAGGACGGTGCGATCGCCATCCATTTCCGGCTGCTGCGGCAGGTACACAATGTTGACGGAGGAGTTGACCTGCATCTCGCCGCTGTCGATGGGTTCTAACCCGGCAATCATTTTGAGCAAGGTGGATTTGCCGGAGCCATTCGTGCCAATCAGCCCGACTTTGTCGCCTTCTTCGAGGGTGAAGCTGGCATCGCGCAGAATTTCTTTGATGCCGAAGTCTTTTTTGAGCGATCGCAGCGTGAAGATGGTCATGGGTTTTGGATAGCCTGCCAGGAACCTGAAGTTCGGGGGTGTGGTCTGGAACGGTTGAGATTTCAGCTTAAGTGGGACAGTCCCTAGTCTAGCGTTGCCTATGCCGGAGTGCGATCGCGGCGGCGGCGTGGGGTGCGGGGTGCGCGGGCTAGGTCGGCGGCGGTGGCGCGGGTTTCGACGGTGTATTCGGGAATTTCTTCGAGCTGGTCGTCTTCGAGGCTGTACTGTTCGCAGACGAGGCTGAGGCGATCGCCCCCGGCTGTGACGGCATGGACAGAGTGGGTGAGGTCGCCCTGAAACCACAGGAGGGTATTGCGTTCGGGTCGAATGCTGCCGACGTGGCGTTTGTGATGTTGCAGCAGCAGGTCGCCACCTTGCAGGTTTTGGGGCACTTCCACGTAGAGGACGCTGACCCAGGCGGGTGGTTCGATGGTTTTGCAGTAGGAGCGAAGGGAGCGATCAATGTGGGGATCGACGCGGGAGCCAGTGGTCATGCCAAGGGGGTTTAGGTAAAAGGCGTTGCAGTCGGGCTGCATGGCGCGTTCGAGGTAGCGCATGAAGAAGGGAAATTGAGCTTGGACTTGATGGAGGTGCGATCGCCGAAAGACGACGGAAAAACCTTTGGTGCTAATAAAGTCGCGGTTGAGGTTGTTGGTGGCGAAGTAGGGGCAGGTGCGGATGCGATCGCTGAGTTTGTTGAGGTAGGAGGGGGAGAAGGCGTTGGGTTGAGTGGTGTAGTACGGCACGGAATCAGCTCAAGTTAGAAGTATCAGAAGTTGTGGTTGAAGGTGAGTAGCTTTGGCGAGAACCTTGCTCGGGGGACTTCCCCCCGTTCCCCCGATTTCTGGGGGACTCGACTCCCCCAGACCCCCCGCAAGGGGTTGACAGCTCCATGCCAACCCGCGCTCCGGGTTAGGGCTGGGGCTAGGTATTAAAGGGTGGCGGATTGGGATACCAGCCCGAACCCTCCGAGCTGCTCGGTTCACCCGACTCCCTATTCCCGACTCCCTCCCTAACCCCTAGCCCCTAATTCGCAGGATGGGCGGTGCTGGGCAAACAAGCGTCATGGGCTGATGGGTACGGGGGTGGTGGAAGGTGATCTGGTGGGCATGGAGCCAGTAGCCGCAGTCGCCGGGGACGGGAATTTTGGTGTCTGTTCCATTATGAGGGGTGGGGGTGCGGGGTTGTCCGCCGGGGAGGTAGAGTGGGTCGCCAAGCAGGGGATGGCCGATGCTGGCGAGGTGAATGCGGATTTGGTGGGGGCGTCCGGTGAGGATGGTGACGTTGAGGAGGGTGCGATCGCGCTCTCGTCGCAAAATTTGAGCTTCGCTGTGGGCAGGGAGTCCTGTGTTGGTGGCTCCGTAGATGTGGCCAAGGGCGGGGTGGGCAATTTTGCCGATGGGCTGGTTGATGGTGAAGGTGTCGGGTAGATCGCAGGGGCCAATGAGGGCGCGGTAAACTTTTTGGATGGGGCGATCGCCTGAGTGATTCAGGGTGCTTTGGCGCATTTGTTGGCTGAGGCTGGCCCTAGCCTGGGGCGATCGCGCTAACAACAGCAGGCCAGAGGTGCCGCGCCCCAGGCGGTGAATGGGGAATGGGGTTTCGTTGGGGTAGCGCTGTTGCAGTTGCCACAGTAGGGTGTGCTGCAAAAAACCGCCGCCAGGGAGCACAGGCAAGCCGGATGGTTTGGCGACCACAAGAACGTCGCGATCGTCGTACAGGATGTCGATATGGGTGGGTACGTCGGGTTCTTGCCAGGGTGGGCGGTGGTAGGCTAACTGTTGCCCTGTTTGCAGCCAGGTTTCGACGGTGGCTGGTTTGTCATTCACCAAAATTTGGCCTTGCTCAATGCGCGATCGCCATTCTTCTTGGCTGGAGTGAGGATAGCGCTGGGTGTAGTAATCCAGGAGCGATCGGCCCGCATCGCCCGGTTTCACCTGTTCTTGATAGATCCAACCGTTATTCTTCATTTAGGCTGCTGGCAACGCGTTTCGATGCTGCTTATCTTCTCCCAACATTGGGAGAAAGAGCCGGGGGATGAGGGCCATCAGTCAAATCCAAACCCAATTCGTATCCACATCCTGGCATGATGGTTAACGGCTTGTGTCAACGAGGAACATTTCATGCGGTGTGCTATTACGAGTCGGGCGGGACAGGTGATTGCCTACGGTCGGCTGCTGATTCAGTCAACAGACGAGGGCCAACTTCGGCTCGATCTGCAAACCGATGGTGGACGCTATCTAGAAGGGGGCATCATCCCTCAGGATGGCGACCTCAGCGAAGCGAGCCAAAACCTGTTCCGTAAGTTCTTTGATGTGTGGGGGATGAGCGATCTCACCCTCACGATTACCATGCGCTAACCTTCTGCCACGAGGGCATCTAGCTCGCGCTGCATGCGATCGCGCACGAGCTCGTAGCAGGCGGTGACATAGGCATTGTCCCTTGCAGCCTCTGGGCCATAGTCCTCAAATTTAATCGGCTCGCACACTCGCGTCTTTAAAGGAACGGGTAGGGGAAGGTGGGGCAAGGGCCCAATCCCAACTCCCCATGGCAACCCCAGGTAAACGGGAAACACCACCGGGTCAATATCCAACAGCCAGGGCATTCCCCACTCGTGCAGTTGTTTCACAACCGGATAGAGATCGGCCAACACTAAAAATGTTTCGTGGGCTCCGGTCGAAATAACGGGCACGATGGGCACTTTTTCTCGCAGAGCAAGCTTGACAAAGGCGCGGTTCTCGTTGAGATAGACTGTGTGGCGCAGCGCATAGGGACGAAATACATCTTTGGCCCCACCGGGATACACCAGCACACTAGCCCCACTGCGCATAGCGGCGATCGCCATTTTAGGATGAGCCACCACGGCCCCAACGCGCACCCCCCAGTCTGCAAAAAATGGCGATCCCTTCCACACAGAGGGATGCATGAGCCCATACACAGGGCGCTCCACCCCAAACCGCCGGAACCAGTCGTACATCATCATAAACATGTCGGGAGCGGCCAAGCCGCCATTGTGGGAGCCCACAAACATCACAGTTTCGTAAGCCGGAACATGATGCCACCCGCTGGTTTGTACCCGAAAGTAGTGCTCATAGAGCCAGCCCCAAACGGGCATAAAGGTTTGAATAAAAGCCGGATCGCGCCGATCTAGCGACCATCCTGGCGGTGCAGTACTCTTTAGATTTTTCGACATCGCGGCATCTTATCAATTTCTGATGGCTGAGAGCAATGACTCTTGCGTGATATTGGGAATGCGAAAAGCCTAGTTGTCTTTGCTTCATGGCCGATAGTGGGAAGCGCTCAAACCTAGTGGCATGGTATAAATGTAAAGGTTTTTGAAGCGCTCTCATTTGAGTTTTGGCTCTGCTGGCGCTCGTAACCAAAACGCCTGAAAAATCATCACAAGTACAAAGCCAGTGCCCTGCTGCGTGTATTCGTGACCCAGCAGGGGTTTTTTATGCGTTTTTAGTCCTCTCTTTGCACGGAGAACCCATCTCGTACATGACTGCTACCTCTGATTCGATTTTGCCCAAGGCAACGCGATCGCCCATTGCCGAGCTTCAACTCAAAGATGTCATCAAAACCCTTCCCAAAGAATGTTTTGAAAAAAATCGTCGCAAGGCCTGGTCGTCTGTTGCGCTCAGTGTTGCCGCTGCCATCGTAGGATACGGGGCGATCGCCACACTGCCCTGGTACCTGCTGCCCATCGCCTGGTTTTTTACTGGAACCGTTCTCACGGGTTGGTTTGTAATTGCCCACGACTGCGGCCATCGCTCCTTTGCTAAGCGCCGTTGGGTGAATGATCTAGTGGGTCACATCATGATGCTGCCGCTCATTTACCCCTTCCACTGCTGGCGCATCCTGCACGATCATCATCATCGGCACACCAACAAACTCGATATCGACAACGCCTGGGACCCTTGGACGGTGGATGGATATGTCGGTCGGCATCCCATCATTCGCGCTTTCTACAAAGCCATTCGCGGTCGGGTTTGGTGGATTGGCTCCATCGCTCACTGGGGCCTCATGCACTTTGACCTCAACCAATTTCATCCGCGCGATCGCGCCAAAGCCAAGCTCTCGATCACGGTGGTTGCTGTCTTTGCTGCTATCTTTTTCCCCACCCTCATTGCCACGACAGGGCTATGGGGCCTCGTCAAATTTTGGCTCATGCCCTGGCTGGTGTATCACTTCTGGATGAGCACCTTCACCGTTGTGCACCACACCATTCCCGAAATTCAGTTTCGCCCTGCTGCAGAATGGAGCGCCGCCGAAGCCCAACTCGCCGGAACGGTGCACTGCACCTATCCCAAATGGGTGGAAATCCTATGCCACGACATCAACGTGCATGTTCCCCACCACGTTTCTGTGGCTATCCCCTCCTACAACCTGCGCCTTGCCCACCGTAGCCTTTCTCAAATCTGGGGACCCCACATCCTCACCCGCAAATTTAACTGGGCGCTGATGAAAGAGATTGGCGATCGCTGCCATCTCTATCATCCAGAGCAGGCATACCAGACCTTTCGGGATGCTGGATTTTAGGAGGGTCTAGGAGTTAGGGGGAAGAGGGGAGTCGGGAGTCGGGAGTGGGGAGTCGGAAAGACTAGACGGTTCGGATGGGTCGGGCCGATACCCCAATCCGCGCCCCTTTGCGACTTCACCCCAGCCCTAACCCGGTGGGCGGATTGGCATGGAGCTGTCAACCCCTTGCGGGGGGGCTGGGGGAGTGAGTCCCCCAGAGAGCGGGGGAACGGGGGGAAGGCCCCCGAGCAGTGTTTCCGCCGAAGCCAATACCTCAAAAAAACAAAGCGATCGCTCTGGATGTGAGCGATCGCTTTTTGCTAAATATCAACAGGTCTAGCACTCCAAAGACATTTGCTTGCCATTCACCGACTCCACCCGATCCATCCGAATCACCTGTTCATTTTCCAACTTCAAATAATCTGCCCCATCCTTCGCATACACATCCACAATCAACCCACTCACCTCTGCCTTCGCATCAGTATCATCTCGATAAACAATGTGAGCTTCTTGCTTCAACGTGGCGATCGCCTCCACCTCATCATGAAAATCACAGCTCACCGGAGTGTAGTCATTCATCACCAAATCCTCCATAAACAAATCGAGACCTAGTTCTTTTTGACAGCCTTGCGCCAAATCAAAACTCGTCTCACATGCAAAATCGATAGGACCTACGTACTTCATCCGAAAAACCAGGGAGTTGGATGATGTTTGGAGCGCTAAGCACCCCCAAACATCATCCAACTGCGTAAGTCCTGATAGATAAAAGGCTTGGAAACTTCGTAGGGAAAAGCTCCCAAGCCATCTTGTTGTATCTACAGAGCAACTGCACGATACCCTCATAATAAAGAGCTTGGCCCCACGACAGATCTATCCATAGAGACAAACCAGCGTGCCACACCTGGACATCACACCTAGACATCACATCTGGATCTCACCCCTGCGCGATCGCTCTACATTTGCGGAATTTCCAGCTCAAACAGCTCGCCAATTTTGGTATACAGCACCGGGCCACCCAACCGCATCACCGGCCTCATCTGCCTCGTATCCACCAATCCCTGCTCCGGCAAATACAGCTCCTCTTGAATGTGGAATCGCACCACTCGTCCCAGCACCATCACATTGGTTGCGCCCTCTACCGGAATAATTTGCGTCACTTTGCACTCCATCGCCACCGGAGCCTGTGCCACCCGCGGCGGAGCCACATCCACCGATGACGCTGCCTCAACTTGTACCGCCTCAAACTCGCTCGTGCCATAGGGCCAATCTGCCGCCGACTTGACCATCGCTTCTGCAGTAGTCTCATTCACCACATTGCACACAAACTCGCCCGTCTCCCGCACATTCCGCAGTGTGTCTTTTTCTCTGGGCTCTTTCCGCCGATACGACAGGGAAAACAGGATCACCGGAGGAAACCCCGCCACCGCATTAAAAAACGAATAGGGAGCCAGATTGGGCACACCCTCGCTGCTGATGCTGGAAACCCAAGCAATGGGCCGTGGTGCCACGACACTTGTGAGCAAACGATACGGAGCTGGATCGGGCATTTCATCGGGTACAAGCGAAATCATTGGCATAGTCGAGATGTACTCTTAGTTTGTTGGGTACAGCATACTGGCTCCGCCTTGGCGAAAGGAGTCATTGCAGCTGTTGTTTCGCAACTGGGAAAATTCATGTCTCGATATATTTTGGCGTTGGATCAGGGCACCACAAGTTCGAGGGCGATAGCCTTCGACCTGGCAGGCAACATTTGTGCGATCGCCCAAAAAGAATTCACCCAACACTTTCCCCAGCCCGGTTGGGTCGAGCATGACCCCAACGAAATTTGGTCTTCTCAAATTGGTGTTGTCAACGAGGCTCTTGCTCGCCTTGGCATTCATGCCAGCGACCTAGCCGCCATTGGGATTACCAACCAGCGCGAAACCACCATCCTGTGGGATCGAACGACCGGGCAACCCCTGCACCATGCGATCGTGTGGCAAGATCGCCGGACCGCACCCGATGCCGAGCCCCTTCAAGCGGCAGGCCACACATCCTTATTTCAATCCAAAACCGGGCTCGTCATTGATGCCTACTTCAGCGCCACCAAGCTCAAGTGGTTGCTGGATCATGTGCCCGATGCCCGCGCCAAAGCCAATCGTGGCGAACTCGCCTTTGGCACCGTCGATACCTGGCTGATCTGGAAGCTAACCGAAGGCGCGTTGCACGTGACTGATCACTCCAATGCTTCGCGCACCCTGCTCTACAACATTCACACCCATGATTGGGATGATGAGTTGCTAGAGCTGTTGAATATTCCCCGCAGCCTATTGCCCCAAATTCGCAGCTCTTCCGAGGTGTATGGCTACACCGCCGCTGGATTGCTTGGCGCACAGGTGGCGATCGCCGGAATTGCCGGTGATCAACAAGCTGCTACCTTTGGCCAAGCCGCCCTCACCCGTGGCACGGTCAAAAACACCTACGGTACCGGCTGCTTCATCGTTATGAATACTGGAGACGCGCCCATGCCCTCAGCGCATCAACTGCTCACCACCGTTGCGTGGCAGCTCCAGGGCCATACCACCTACGCCCTGGAAGGCAGTGTATTCATTGCTGGAGCGGTGGTGCAATGGCTGCGCGATGGCCTGGGCATTATCAAAACCAGTGCCGATGTGGAAACACTGGCTAGCCAAGTGTCCGATAACGGGGGTGTCTACTTTGTTCCAGCCTTCGTTGGTCTGGGTGCGCCCCATTGGGATAGCCACGCCCGCGGCACGATTGTGGGCCTGACTCGCGGTTCCACGGCTGCTCACATTGCCCGTGCCGCCTTAGAAAGCATCGCCTACCAAACCGCAGACGTAATCGATGCCATGCGTCAAGATTCTGGCCTACCCCTGCCTGAGCTACGAGTTGATGGTGGCGCAGCCCGCAACGATTTGTTGATGCAGTTTCAGGCGGATATTTTGGGTGTACCCGTGGTGCGTCCCCAAGTTACTGAAACAACTGCCCTCGGAGCTGCATATCTGGCAGGCTTGGCTATAGGCTACTGGCACAGTACGGATGAAATTGCCCAACAATGGCAGTGCGATCGCCGTTTTGAACCCACCATGAGCGCCGACCAACGAGCCTCGCTCAGAAGTGCATGGCAAGGGGCGATCGCCCAAGCCCGACTTCAATAATACAGCTGATAAGTGCGGAGGGCTGGATCGCTCTCCGCACTAGGGTTTTGAGATCTGACATTGGGATCTTACACAACCTGAATTTTGGATAAGCTGAATCGCCCAATTTTGTATGCGCGTCGCGCACGCAAGATAGAGCTTTTCTGAGGGTTGCGCGTCGCGCAACCCTCAGAAAAGCTCTTAACCAAAACTGACGTTTACAAACGTTCCCAAGCGGTGATCACATTTTGCAGAGAAGGTGGCAAATCATCCTGTACCAAATCAATGTATTCCACTTGAGAGCCCATTCCTTCAAATACCGTGGTCGGATAGTCTGCAAACGCAGCATCGGTGATGTAGCGCATCCGATTTAGATTGGGGAAGCGTTGGGCTTCTAGCAATTGCTGAAACTCTGCCACCTCCTCTAGAGAAATGCGCCGCTCGGTAACCTCGCCTGTGGGCATGTTGAGCCGCAGCGTTTGAGTACGCAAAATGCCGCTTGCCATCAGAACTTTTTCGGTACGGAAGCCACCAATACCACCCGACACAGACGAGCGGAAAATGATCGGTTCCGTGATCGGGCTGGGGTCGATATTGTTGCCTTCGGGAATGAACGTGGTCATGAATCGGTTATGGCGAACGCTAGCGATCGCATTCTGCACCACCTGATCACCATTTTGGTTGATGTGATATACCCAGTTCTGGTTGCTATCCGTAACGATGATGCGATAGCCGAAAATGGCAATCATGGTGCACGCTTGGTCGGGTTCATATATCCCCATGCATCCATCCCACGTGGCCCGCTGCGTTTCGGTAATGCGGAGCCTGCCAGCCGGAACCCCAACTTGGCTGGCAATCGTTTGCAAAACACGGGTTTGCACATTGGTCGGTAAGCTCATAGGGACTTCGGGTTCTGAGCCAATCAACTCTGGGCGAATATTGCGGCCTGTGCGATCGCTGCGATAGACCCAGTTTTGCTGATCATTCGTAAACTCGATGCGATAGCCTTCCACCATCGTTGCGATGCAACTTTCCGCAGGGCCACCCAAGCCCAGGCACCCATCCGTCCAGGTGTTGCGGGTGGCACTCACCACCCGCAGATCTCGCCGCGATATATTTTCACGCTGCATCAGATCGCGCTGTATGCGCCGAATCACCATGCGAGGCACGCGAGTTGTAGCTTGGGGGCGAACGGATTGCTCCAGCTCAATGGGAACAGGGCGTGGCTGTGGCATTGCCATGGATTGTTCTGCAACAGCTCCAACTACCAGCACACTCAACACGGCCAGTGACCAACGTTTGGCCGAATTAAAGCGAGAACCAGATTGAGACATCATTCGAGACGTGAGGCGAGTCATACTCCAAAACACCAAATCTTTTCAGTGGTTGATGTTTTTACCTTAGCCAGCCAGTTCTGCTGCAATTTGCTGGTTACACAATCGGTTACAGGAAGAGGGGGAGTTAGGGGTTAGGGGTTGGAGAGGGAGTCGGGAATCGGGAGCGGGAGTGGGGAGTGCTAGATGGGGGCACTTCTCCTTTACAATCCCTACAGTACATTTCGACCGAACCCGTGTATGAGTATTGAATGGACCGCTGATGCAGAAGCAAAGTTAAAGGAGATTCCATTTTTTGTGCGGCCCGCAGCGCGAAAGAAAATTGAGAAGCTGGCTCAAGAGATGGGTGTAACTTCGATTACGGTTGAAGTCTATGACCAGGCAAAGCAACAGTTTGGATCAAAGTAAGGTACCGTAACGTTTTGCCGAGGTAGGTCGCTAGGGTGAGGCATCTGTGCCGTAAGATCGGGGTTTATCGACCCTTCTTCTCACTCGTTTTTAACGGCGATCGCCCATGCTTTGCGACTACCTACAACTCATCCTCACCGCAAAAGTTTACGACGTGGCGCAAGAAACCCCGCTCGACTTTGCGCCAAACCTATCGGCTCGCCTCAATAACCGACTGCTGCTCAAGCGCGAAGATATGCAGTCGGTGTTTTCGTTTAAGCTGCGAGGGGCTTATAACAAAATGGCCAAGCTGCCGCCTGATCTGTTGAAGCAGGGGGTGATTGCGGCCTCGGCTGGCAACCACGCGCAGGGGGTAGCACTGGGCGCTAAGCAATTGGGCACGACTGCCATTATTGTCATGCCCGTGACCACGCCCCAGGTCAAGGTGGATGCAGTGCGATCGCGCGGTGGCCAAGTCGTGCTGCATGGCGAAACCTTTGACGAAGCCTATGCCCATGCCCGCCAACTCGAAGTGGAAAAGGGGCTGACATTTATCCACCCGTTTGATGACCCGGATGTGATTGCCGGACAGGGCACCATTGGTATGGAAATTTTGCGGCAATGCCAGCAGCCGATTCACGCAATTTTTGTGGCGATTGGTGGCGGTGGGCTGATTTCGGGTATCGCAGCCTATGTCAAGCGCATTCGCCCCGAAATCAAAATCATTGGGGTGGAACCTGTGGATTCCGATGCGATGTACCAATCTCTGAAGGTGGGACGGCGGATCAAATTGCCACAGGTGGGCCTGTTTGCCGATGGTGTCGCGGTGCGCGAAGTGGGGCAGGAAACATTTTGGCTGTGCCAACAGTATGTGGATGACATCATTTTGGTGGATACGGATGATACCTGTGCCGCCATTAAGGATGTGTTTGAAGACACGCGCTCTATTGTGGAACCCGCCGGGGCGTTGGCGATCGCCGGAGCCAAGGCGTATGTAGAACGGGAGGGTATCCGCGATGAAACATTGGTGGCCGTGGCTTGCGGTGCCAATATGAACTTTGATCGGTTGCGGTTTGTGGCCGAGCGTGCAGAACTGGGCGAACGGCGAGAAGCAATTTTTGCCGTTACCATTCCCGAAGAACCGGGCAGTCTACGCCGCTTTTGCGAGTGCATTGGCAAACGAAATCTCACAGAGTTTAACTACCGCATTGCCGATGAGCGCGAGGCCCACATTTTTGTTGGAGTGCAAATTCGCGATCGCGCCGATGCCAACACAATTGTGTCCACCTTCGAGGGTTGCGGTTTCAAAACCCTTGACCTGACAGATGATGAGCTAACCAAGCTCCACCTGCGCCATATGGTGGGTGGGCGATCGCCCCTAGCGCACAACGAACTCCTCTATCGCTTCGAGTTTCCTGAACGGCCTGGTGCGTTAATGAAGTTTGTCACCTCTATGAGTCCCAACTGGAACATTAGTCTGTTCCACTACCGTAACAACGGGTCTGATTATGGCCGGATTGTTGTGGGTATGCAGGTTCCACCAGATGAAATGAATGAGTGGCAAGCATTTTTGAATACGCTTGGCTACCGCTACTGGGACGAAAACCAAAATCCTGCTTACAAACTATTCCTCAGCTAGGCTCACGGTTGAATGTGGCGCGATCGCCAGGTTGAGCAGGACCGGACAAATCCTTTATTGAGAACTCTTGCTGAACAAGGGTTCTCAATAAGCCTCATCAATTCGAACGTCTAGCTTTAATCGTGTTGAATTACGCCTGTAAAAATGGGCTTTTTTGAAGTTGGTGCCGCGCACAAACTTCAAAAAAGCCCTTAACTGAACTGATGGGTATAGGACTTGCACAGTTCATCCGAAAAACCAGGGGATTGAATAATGTTTGGGGCGCTTAGCACCCCAAACATTATTCAACTGCGTAAGCCATTCAACTGCGTAAGCTCTAGTGTGAAAAGGTTCACCATACAGGAGGTCTAGGATTCGCCGAGTTCTAGGATTCGCCAGATGAACTGGGGGTTCTAGATTGGCTTACACTTCGGCTGTGGGGTTTTGGGTTCGCTGCTCAATCTCTTTGAGAGTATCTAGCACAAGCCGCTTGGCTTGGAGCTTCCAACCGCGCTGCTGAATTTTGATGGCGGCAAATCCACCAAGTGCGGTTGCCAGAAAATCCACGGGTTGCATGAATGAAATGCCCAACAGCAACCCTAATCCGGCGATGCCCCAAAACGGCAGTGCTGCCGTTTGGCGCTGGGTTTCGATCACTTTGCTGAGCGGATCGGTGGGCATTTCGGCTTCTAGCGTGGCCTTAATCTGCTCCTGTTCAACTCTGGATACGGACAGTCCAATTTTCTGCCGTAGTTTCTCAATTTTGCGGGCATTGGTGCTGTATTGGGTCAGCTCGTCCTCCGCCATCAAAATTAGCCGTTCCATTTGTCCCATGCGTCTCTCTCTTCTGGTCTTACTCAATTCGGTAGGACAAGTGATTGTGAACAGCCTTGCTCTTCAAGGGCCTTCATCATCACTTCCTGGGTTTGGGGTCCGTGTGCTGTGTTCCCTCAATACGGCGCGATCGCTGAAGTCGCATAAGCGCACTAGGGACTATCTTAAGTCTTTGCTGGGTGGAACACGGCGCGATCGCCTGGTAACCCTAACGAATAGAGGCTATCGATGGTGATCACGGTGCAGATTCACCAAATAGCTCATCGGCTCGTTGGCGAATCGCCATTAAGTTCGTCGCCAAATTTTGCTTCATTCGGCGCTCAATCAGCCCAATGGGCATCGTGCGAGGTGGCAGCACGTTGAGCATGTAGCGCAGCTCGGTCATACGACCATCCCCAATCGGCTGCAACTGCCACGCTCCAAAAAAGGATTTGAAATCGCCTTCCACCATCTTGAAGTCAATCTCATGGGGAAACTTTTCCACCATATCTAGCACCACGCGGGCGCAAAATTTAATGCGCATGAGTGATTCTGTGCCGATTTGCTCTAGCCGAACGCGGCCCTCTTCTTGCAGCAAACAGCGGCTTGTCGCCAAGTTGGGAATGAAATCGGCTAAATGCTCATAATCTGTCAAAATTTGCCAAATTTGGTCAGCTGAATACGGCATACGAATCGTGGCGGAAATTTGGCGCTGCCGACCCTCTGCGGCCTCTGTGACCACATGAATATCATCAGACACCGCATCGACTGCTAGCTCATTCTGTGAGATGTCTACTAAGTCATGTGCTTCTACGTTCAACGTGTCGTTTCCGTACGCTCCGGCAAAGTCTGAAGAGGAACCCATATCACACCCACTCCTCGGCACAGGTTATCGTCCAATTGGTATACAGCAAGGCTCGTGCAGTCAGCAGAACAAACGAGGTTAAGACCGTATCTGCTAGCCTGCGCGAGACAGTGGATACCTGAACTCTAGGCTGCATCAACCCTATAAAAAGTAGCATGATGCCTAGTCGCCTAATGCAACAGCTCGGGCGACTGGGGTAGAGAAAGTGTAAATCGTGTCTCCCACGATTGGCTACCTTCGATAGGCTGACTAGCTGCGGCGATCGCTCCACTTAAGTGAGCCGTCAAACCCTTCACCAGTGCCAGCCCGAGTCCAATTCCGGGAATGGCTTTGCGAATGGCCTCACTACCTCGCCGAAACTTCTCAAAAATCTCAGATTGTTCTTCTGGTAGGATACCCACTCCAGTGTTGGAAAACGAAATTTCGATATGAGGTGTTGGCTGATGGGCCGAAAGTTGAGCATCCAGAATAATGCAGCTACCAGGATCACTGTATTTCGTTGCGTTTTCCAATAGCTCTGTCAAAATGCGGTGCAGACTATCGGAATCCGTTCGAATCAGCAGTGGCCGGCTCGACATGTCGTAATCCAGAGATAGCTGCTTTTGCTCTAGCGTTTCCACCCACGATTGTTGAAAATCGCGCAGGACATAGCGCAAATCGAGCTGCTGCACATCTAATGGAGCATCATCGGCCTCCAGCTTTTGAATGGCTAGCAAATTATTAATTAACTGGGTTTCGTGATTGCATTGCTGATCGAGGATGCTCAGATAGCGATCGCGCTGTTCTGGACTGAGCGATTCTTCCCGCAGCATCCGGATCGCCAGCTTCATGCTGGTAAGTGGCGTTAACAGCTCGTGGCTAACCGTACTTAATAATTCCTCTTGCAGGCGATTCATGCGCCGCAACTGCTCCACCTGCTGGCGGGTGCGTTCATACAGCTTGGCCTGTACATCCAAGCTATGGCGTAGCTGCGACGTGCGCTCATCCACCAACGATTGCACCTGGCGCAAGGTCCGAGTTTGAATGATAGCTGTGCTAATTTGCGCGGCCATTAGCTGCACAAAGGCAATTTCTTCGGGTTGCCACTGGCGATCGCGCCGATGCTGCACCACCAAACAGCCCAAGTTCACCCCTTGATTTTCCAAAGGCATGGCAAGCATGGTGGGCATGGTCGATAGGTCAAAGATCGGCGCAACAGGTTCGTCGTGCAGGGTGGCGACCCAGTCCGCATTGGCTGGAGCAGGGAGCACAAGCGGATCATGCTCAAGGGTGAGCAACTGTCGGCACATGGCGCAATCTGCAACCTGAATGCTGAGCTTTAGCCCTAGGGTTGGCTTTGCGGCCTCGTCACTCAAGCTCACCCCATCTAGTGACTCTGCGCTAGGCGAGGGGTAGAGCGATTCCACAACCACTCTGGCTTTGGGCAGCTTGATGGATGGTTGACCCTTTAAGCGCGGATCGCCGTACTTGAGCGATAGCACCATGCCGCGACTGACCTGGAGTGTGTGAACCAGCCCTTCTAACACGAGGGTGTAAATGCTTTCGAGGTCATGGTGGCTGCGAATGGCGGCGGTCACCTGGTTCAACAAGGCTTGGTACTGGGCCTGTTGCTGAACTTGATAGCTGAGGTGAAATTGAGCAATGGCGATCGCCGTTTGGTTGGCCAATGTTTGAAAGAGCTGTAGCTCCAGTTCTGTCCATGCATAGGGCTGTGGCTTGGTGACCAACAGCAGGCCATTATGCCGACCTTGGCACTGCGTTTTACACAGCAAAGCTGCACCGGTAAGCGCATCTGCCTGGGGAGAGGCCGCAGCGGCTGTGTGGGAGGAATGAAGCGACTTGGGTGCGGCGATCGCCAACGTTGAGAGATCGGCAATATCCACTAGCGATCGCTCCCTCACCTGTTGCTGCACGGTGTCTAGCTCTAACAGCTGCTTTAAAGCGTGGGGCGTGCCCGGTTTTGTCGTGGTCACTCCGGCTGGAGCAGCCCAATGAATAATTTGCTGAATCTCGTTCTCTGAATTAAGGACCGCAACAGCACATTGGTTGGCCAACAAAATTTGGCCTGCGGTGGACAATAGCTCGGCGATCGCGGCAGATGGCGTATTGCTGTGCAGCAAAATGCTAGTCAAATCCTGCTCTAGCTGCTGAACAATCGTGCTTTGCCCAAGCTGAAACTGTGCTACCGAAGACTGGCAGAGTAGAGAGAGCGATTTCTCATCCGTCATCATCACCGTCATCTACCTCTTGAAGAAATCGCAGAGCGTATCCATAAGAAAACCGTCGCGAAAGCCGCAACCGTGGATGCAAATGCCCGCGCTGGATATATCAACATCCCGCCCATGCGACATACATCTTGATGTCGACTCTCTAGCGTTGGGCTCACAACGTTTTGCAACTGCTGAACCGACTTCACCTGATAGCTGCTGGCTCGGTCAAGCAGCGAAATGGCACCGAAACACACCTGAAAATTCTGCGTATTGACCCTGAAATTAAGCGGACTTAGCGTAAGCTCGAACCATTGCTTCATTCGCCTCCTGCTTAAACTCACTTAAACTCAATGGCCAAACTGTCTGTGGCAAAAGATATCAACAGCTTGACCCTAGGTTACACGCTTCTTTTCGATTCGATATCCGTGAATTCCCCACGATTTGTACCAGCTTCATCGATTTTCAATGTCAGAAATTCGTAACACCGCTGGCTTGCTGCATCAAAACCGTAGTATTTCCAAGATTTGCGATAGGATTCATTAGTACTAGTGCTGTGTAATCGATTGATGCGGTGTATGGTACGTGGAATCGCCCCTTGAGGTGCTGTGGTTCCGATGTTAAATTGCGCCCTCAAGCGTGGTTTTTGGTTAGTACTGGTTGGTTTGGCTGCCACTCTTCATCTTCCCTCCTGCTTGCACTATGACTGCTATGCCATCTGCTTTATCTGCGCTACATACAATTGGTACGGTGAAGGGGCCGGGCGACGACGGCAACCAATATGTGTTCATTACGGTGGACAATCGCTACGTCAAAATTGGCGAATTTGTTTATTACGAAATTACTGGAACCACCCAGTTTGAGCCGTCGCTGCAAATTTTGGGGAAAATTTCGGCTCTTCGTCTGATCGATCATTTGCCCGATCGCATGTTTGCCGATACTGAAATTAGCCCTGAGGCGATCGCAGCTTTGGTTGGCTTTACGCTACCCAATCCCGAAATTTATGAAGTCACCGTGGATGTGATTGGCTACTTTGATCCGGTGATGAAGGGGTTCATCAACCCTCGGCGATCGCCCATTCCGGGAACGCGAGTGCACCTGGCGAGCGATGATTCCCTGCGCTGGATCATCAACAAAAAGCAGAAGCAAGAGATGGGTTCCGCCCACATTGGCTCACTACTGCTGCGGGAAAAGGGTTCGGTGCCTGTGGTGATTGATGTCAAAGAGTTGGTCAGTACCCACATGGCCATTTTGGCCGGAACGGGCTCGGGTAAATCCTACACGGCGGGGGTACTGGTTGAGGAGCTGCTTGCGCCTTATAACCGGGCGGCTGTGCTGATTCTTGACCCGCATGGGGAGTACACCACTTTAGAGGATATGCGAGGGTTGCCTGCATTTGCCGATGAGGATGGCTACGCTCCTGAAGTGAAAATCCTAACGCCCGAAGAGATTCGCATCCGGATGTCATCACTGGATTACTATGATGTGCTGACGCTGCTGCCCCAAATGAGCGATCGCCAGCAGTCCATCCTCAACAAGGCATTTACGATTCTGCATCGCCACAAAAAGGGTGATTACCGCTGGAGCATAAATGACTTGATCTCGGCGGTGTATGAGTGCGATCGCACCCAAGATGACGAAGGCAACGAAAAAACTGGAACCTCTGCTCCCGCTTTGGAGTGGAAACTGGAGCGCTTGGCGCGATCGCCCTACTTTCACACCTCTGATCACCTCGCTCCCAAAGACCTGTTTCAGCCGGGGCAGGTGACCGTGCTGCAAATGAACGAGATTAGCCAGGAAGAGCAGCAGGTGATTTGTGCAGCAATTTTGCGGCAGGCCAACCAGGCCCGCATGAATACGCTGAAGCAGCACATTGGCCCTGAGGACGAAAACTATTTGCCCTATCCCGTGTTTATTTTGATTGAGGAGGCGCATCGATTTGCGCCAGCCCACGAGCCATCGCGCTGCAAAATGATTCTGCGCACCATTCTGAGCGAAGGGCGTAAGTTTGGTTTGGGGGTGGGCCTGATTACCCAGCGCCCTGGCAAGCTCGACTCGGATGTGCTATCGCAATGCATGAGCCAGTTCATCATGCGGATTGTGAACCCGGTTGACCAGGACAGCTTGAAGTATGGGGTAGAAGCCGCTGGCCGGGATCTGCTGAAGGAATTACCTGCCCTTACTAAGGGGCAGGTCATCATTGCTGGAGCCTGTGTGAATACTCCGGTGCTATGCCAGGTGCGGCAGCGCATCACCAAGCATGGTGGCGAAACGCTCGATGCGCCTGCTCTGTGGTTGCAGCACTTTCAGCCGCACCAAGTCCGCGCCCGCCAGCTAGAACAAGCGCCACCCGTCAGTCGGGCCAAGCCCAAGACTGTGCGGGGAGTCAGCATTGACTAACGCAGGGGGTTCACTGGCACTTCAAGCTGCGCGATCGCCCTTCGCTAACAAATCTGCCAGCGGTTGGGATGGTGCCGTTTGTGGGGAAGTGGTTGAATTGGAAAAGCGCAGAATGCCCGTGATATGGCGATCGCCATGCGGTATCGACGATGATTGGGCGATCGCACGAGGCCATCGCTTAGGAACGAGGCGATCGAGAGGTGGAAAATGAGGCGTAGTAAGAAGATTGATCGATCGATCGAGCTCGACCCAAACCTGGCATAAATGTCATTAACGTCAGCCAAAGCAGCAAAGCGCCAACTTCAAACATAGAATTTGATGTGAGGGTTAAAAGTGAAATTAAACGTGGCAAGCGATGCAAAAAATGCAGATGCTGCAGGAACGAGAAACCGTGAATGAAATGTGAATGAAATTTGATGATATTTAACTTTTAACACGAACTCTCATCAAAACATCTCCCTAAATGCGTAGTTCCACGGAATCAGCCATGCTGGGTGTTACCTAAGTTGTCGAAGCGCGTTCGCGTTCGCTAGCGTAGTCAGTAGACGGCCAAAGTAAAAGACCAAAACAGAAATCTTGAGCAGATCCCTCTTTGGTGGGTAGGCGACGACGTTGCGATGGCGCTATGGTTTGCCATTGAGTGCCCGACTGCAAGAGATGCCCGATTCCGTTCCTAGGCTGCATAACTGCAATTTCATGGCTGCCAGCCAGCAGGAGGCTCACCATAGCCAAACCTCATTTACGCCGATCTCAAAACGTTGCAGGCGACTTTTATGTAGATGAGTCGTGTATTGATTGCGACACCTGCCGCTGGATGGCCCCTGAGATATTTTATCGGGCCGGTGACCAGTCGGCTGTGCATCACCAACCCCAATCTTCTACAGAACGGCTGTCTGCGCTGCAGGCTTTGCTGGCTTGCCCAACCGCCTCGATTGGTACGGTGGAGAAGCCCACCGATATTCGGGCCGCCCAGCAGAGTTTTCCCTTGGCGATCGCCAACTCGGTCTTTCATTGTGGCTATCATTCCGAGGCGTCGTTTGGAGCAGCTAGCTATCTGATTCAACGCCCCGAAGGTAATGTATTGGTTGACTCTCCCCGCTTTACGCCACCCTTGGTCAAACGGTTGGAAGAGATGGGCGGCATCTCGTTGATGTATCTCACCCACCGCGACGATGTGGCCGATCACCAAAAATTTCACGACCACTTTGGCTGCGATCGCGTGCTTCATGCCGACGAAATTAACTCCAGCACCCGCAACGTAGAGCATCAAATTCAGGGGCACAATTCGGTGCCGCTAGCCGACGATCTGCTCGTGATTCCAGTCCCTGGCCACACCAAGGGACACACGGTATTGCTGTATCGCAATTGCATGTTATTTACGGGCGACCACTTAGCATGGTCGTCCTCGCTTCAGCACCTGTATGCCTTTCGTGGTGCGTGTTGGTATTCCTGGAGCGAACTCATCACCTCTATGGAAAAGCTGGCCAATTATTCGTTTGAGTGGGTATTGCCTGGGCATGGAAAGCGCTTTCACAGCGATCGCCACACGATGCAAACGCAAATGCAGCAGTGCATTGCCTGGATGCGTCAGGTGGCTTAAGGCGAGGTAAGAACTGGCACATCCTCAAACAGCGAAACCCTGGTTCATTGCAAAAATGTTTGGAGTGAGCAAACTCATCCATGACTCTTCATTCCATAATGAAAAGCTGACTAGGACTCACCATCATGAGTTCATATAATCAACTCCCAAAAGGCCGATTCCATCAAAGTCTCTGTTGAAGATATTTCAAAAAATCTTAAAAAATGCAGTTGCTTTGTAAAGGATGGGCAGTCTTAAGCGCAAGGATACGCGATTGCCAATGCCCAAACGATTGGAGTATTGCCTCGCTCCACAGCGTTAAAGCTCTTGGTGAATTGCATGCTGTCAATTGATGGAACCTTGTTGGGAGCACTTGTTTGGGATCACTTTTGGGGAACACTAATCTCAGCCAAACTGCCAATGCACTCCAACTCGGCCTTGGAACGATATGTGAAGCAAGTTGAGATGAACAGGTTCAGAATCCTGCATGACAGACCTGCCTGGCAGAATGGTTGACACCAGGGTGAACTCCAAAGCACACGTGCAGGTGTGCAAACGAACACACGCTAAAACAACAGACTCGACGCTAAACCCGGCGCAGCTTCAACGGTATGAGTAAGCACGACGCATTTTTCGAGAGGGCAATGCAGACTGAGCAAGTAACGACCTTTACGGACAACTGGACGTATTTAAAGACGGAACTGGCGTGGCTAGAACGCGTGTTGATGGCAGCCGTGTCTCGCCAACGCAAGGAGTCGAAAGAAATTGACCGCATTGCTCAAAATCGTGCCGATCGCGTCACGAGTCACTGGTGGCGCGGAATTATTTCTCTTGAGGGAACTCCCGCTTATGATGAGCATCGTCCATCCACACCCACAACGATGCCCAGCGTTCCCAAGCCGAGCTATCAGCAGCAGCTAGACCAGCGGATTGCTGCAACCCAACAGCAGGGGGTTGTGTTGGCATTGCCTCTATTGTGCGATCGCCTTCAGCTCAACAGCTTTGAAAAAAACTTGGTGCTGATGGCCCTTGCACCCGAAGTCAATCGGCGCTACGCCAATCTCTATCGATTTTTGCAAGAGGAAGAAAGCCATTCCAAGCTGGATTTGCCCACGATGGAACTGGTGTTTCGCCTGCTATGTCGGAACGATCAAGAATGGCGAACAGCCCGCACGCGCATTATGTGTGAGTCGCCGCTGTTGCAGCGAGGGTTGGTGCAATGGCTGGTGTGCCCTGGAGATACTGGGTTGAATCAGCGGGTTAAGCTGATGCCACAGTTAGTCAACTTTTTGCTGGCCGAAAGTCCCGATGTGGCCCAATTAGACGGGCTTTTAGCGACTCCAACCGAGTTGGCTCAGCCCAGCCTGTTGACCTATCACACCACAACGCCCTGTTGGGATGACTTGGTGCTCCCACAACCGTTGCTGCTATCTCTTAAAACGTTGGCGGCCCATACGCGGCATAGCCCGTCTCTCCAGCACCTATGGAATGAGCAGCAGCCGTTGGGCCTTGGCGCTTTGCCTCATTCGGTTGCGCTGTTTGCAGGGCAGGCAGGAACGGGCAAAACCATGGCAGCGGGAGCGATCGCCCACGAGCTAGGGGTTCCGCTGGTGAGTGTCGATCTGGAGCGAGTTTCCCCAACAGACTACGAGCAATTGTTAGATGAGTTGACCCAACGCATGCCAACAGTTGTGTTGATCAAGTCCGCTCAGCATTGGCTGCGCCGCTCTGCAACGCTGGACTCGTTTTCGCTGGCTCAACTGCTAAACCAGCGCCAGCGTCCAGGCTTACTCACCATTTTTAGCGTGACCCGGCTAGAGGGTGTGGCACTGGCTTGGAAACAACTGGCCTCCCAGGGATTGAACTTTCCGCTGCCAACCGAGCGCGATCGCCTGCATCTATGGAAGCAAGCCTTCCCCCAAACGCTCACCCTAGCCAACGATATTGCCTGGAAAGTCTTGGCACACCAGCTTGCTCTATCGGGGGGCGACATCCGCAGGATTGCGTACACGGCTGCCCTACATCATGCCGCCTCGGGTGAGGGAGAAATTTCTATGCAGCATCTTATGCTGGCAATTGCCCAACACGGCAAAACGCTCAAGCTTCCGGCCAAGAAGGCAACTCGCAAACGCAAATCGTAAGCTTGCAAGTTGGCTCATCTTCGAATCTTGCTTATAATCTTGTCGCCAGGGACGTATCCATCCCTGGCGATAGCTTTTTTGGACTCATCGCTGGGTAAATCTGTCTCTGGCCTGCCACACCTGTGGTATCGGTCGGGTGCGAAGTCCAGGCAACACAAACCCTATGACCTGGAGGGAACTTGCGTAAGGTTTGTGGGTATGGCGATCGCCACCTTCCTATCGCTACGTTCCTTTAGACCTGTCTTTTTCGGGAGATCCTTGCTGAGCAGAGGCTTGTCGAAAACTTTCGTTACGGATGTCTGCCCCACACCAAGCGCTATCCATCAACTGACAGCAGCCCAAGGGTGTAAATTTGAGAATTCTTAACAAGGCGAAAAGCGATGTGATTCAGGTGATCTAGCGATTTTAGACAGAAACATGACGGTCATTCGCCACCAAACCCCGAACAAATTTTAAGTTGCTAATTTTGTAACCAGCGATTTTCTCGTCATTCGCAATGCCAGATTAATAGCAACCTAATTTATTTTGGTCTGTGAGGATTCACGTTATGAAATCGGCGCTTTCGGTTCGCACGGGTAAGGCCACGCAGTTTGGGTTACTGGTGCCGTTAGCCGTGGGATGTTTAAGCTTAATGACCATGAAGCCAGCAATGGCACAGCAAGCAGCGATGACAAGAATTATTACTGTGGTAGGCCAGGGCTCTGAAGATGTCGCCACAACCTTGACCCAGGTGCAGCTAGGTGTGGATGTGCAAAAACGGACTGCCGAAGAGGCTCAACGCGAGGCCGCGCGGCTATCGTCGTCGGTGGTGGAGTTGCTGCGATCGCGCAATGTTGAAAAGCTGCAAACCACGGGCATTTCCCTCAACCCGGTGTATAGCTATGACGATGGACAGCAGCGGCTGATTGGCTATAGTGCAACCAATACTGTCAGCTTCCGGGTTGCCACCGATCGCGCGGGCAACATTGTGGATGATGCCGTCAACGCAGGGGCAACTCGGATTAATGGCATCAGCTTTGTGGCGTCGGATGAAGCGATCGCTCGTGCGCGTCAGCAAGCTCTGCGCGAGGCCACCGAAGCAGCCCAATCTGAAGCCGAGGCCGTGCTGTCTTCCCTTGGGCTCAGGAGCCAGGAAATTGTTGGCATTCAAATCAATGGCGCAACTCCTATCTTTCCCCCTCCAATGCCCCTCGCCCGCATGGAAGCGGCAGATGCCAGCCAAAACTTTACCACTCCCATCGTAGGCGGTGAACAAGAAATTCAAGCCTCTGTAACGCTGCAAATCCGCTACTAAACCGCGCGTTTGCTTTAGGCTCAGTCTTCTCAGGTGACCACCGGGAAGACTGAGCTTTTTTAATAGAGATAGCCAGTTTAATTAGGATATTTTGGGGGATGGCGAAGCCATCCCCCAAAATATCCTTGTCTCAACTACGCTGGCGACAGCTATACAATTCTCAATATGGGCACCTGTGTACCCGTCGCAGTTGCATGCTCAACAGGTTTTTGCTGATCTCGCTCTAGGGAGGTTTCGGGGTGTCCCCCCTTACGGTAAAGTGACTGTATGTACGATAGAGACGACATATCGCTACTAGAAGCGGAATTAGAAGGCGATCCGCTAGATGAGTTGGTTGCTGAGGGCAACGAAGTTGAAGCCCCCAAGCCCGACCCAGATTTGATGCTGCAATTGCTGAATTCCTCGCAAAACCAGCAGCGAATGATTGCTGCGCGGGCATTTTGTGAGCTGGAGGAGCCTCGCGCAATTCCCCAATTAATTGAGCTTCTGCAAGATGCTTGTCCGTTGCTGCGGGTGAGTGCTGCTTATGCGCTGGGTCGCAATCCCAGTTCCGCTGCCGTTGAACCGTTGATTGCTCAACTAGGCCGCGATTGGAATGGCTATGTGCGCAAAGGGATTGTGTGGGCTTTGGGGAACTGTCGCGATCGCCGCACTTTAGAGCCTCTGGTCACTGCATTAAAAGCGGACATTTCGGCAGTGCGACTGTGGGCCGCCAGTGCACTCGCGCAAGCCAGCCACCTTGGCTACGAGGCCATCATTTCTGTAATTCCGGTGCTGATTGAAGGACTGCGGCGTGATCCAGTCTCGGCTGTGCGCAGTAATTGTGCTTGGACGGTGGGCCAACTTTGCCGTGAGCTCCCCTCTAACGCGATTTATGGCACTGCGATCGATGCTCTGCTAGAGGCCTTTGCCGAAGACGAAGATCTGGGCGTTCGAGAGGATGCCAAAGTGGCCATGCTGCAAGTTGGCGATACTCGCGGATTGCAAATTATTGAAGAAATTGAACAGGAAGGACTGCTTTAGGGGGTGTAGTCAATAGAAGTGAGTGTTGCTCACACGACAAAATCTTTGCCCCTAGGTTTAGTTATGAAACATGTCCTTGGTTTGATGGCTGGCTTTGGCCTTCTTTTGGTTGGTGTGGGTGCGATCGCACAAGAGTCGATTCAGTTTGCAGGTCGTCCCAGTTCTGAGCCGTCTCAGTCTGCCCCGACTGTGTCGTTGTCCTCCGATCGCACACAGCTGTACATTCAGCACAACGGCAGCACCCAAACCGTTAACGCTGCCGATATGAATGTTCGCGTTTTAGATGCGCTGGATTGCAATGTCATTGATCTGGCTCCTGAGCAAACCCTATCGGGTCAGTGGTTTTTCCCCAATGTTGCTGTTGACCCCAACACCGGAAATGTAGCGGTTGGCGTCATGCTTCAGGAATGTGTAGAGACTCAAGTCAGCGCTGTGTTTGTCGTCGATCCGCAGCCACCTGGTGCGTATGCTCTGTATCGCGTGCAGGTTCCAGGTTCTCGGCCATTGCAAGATGAATTCACCACTTACGCGCTCAACGGGGTGGGCAGCCTTGGCTATTTGGACGGCGATTTGCTCATCAAACATGGGGATGCATCGGGTTCTGAAGCGCTGTTGGTCTTTCCAACTCAGCCCAATCGACCCGCTGGCACCTATGCAGGCTGCGTTTATACCGAAATGGGAGAAGGCACACGCTTGTGCCCGCCCGATGGGGCGCTGCCGTAGGCGCAGTTTTCTGTCCTAGATGTGCTGCACACAGGTTGTTAAACAGTTCTTTGGGGCACCGTGCGATGTAACGGTGCCCCATCTCAATTTTGGCTAATCCCCTCCAGACATTGGCCCCCTGCTGGGTTGGCAATGGAATGGTCTGCTCAAGGATAGTTTGCTCAAGGATAGTTTGCTCAAGGTGCGATCGCCATCAAAGCTTCCCTCGATACAATGGGTGAAGTTTGGCAATACAGCAGCACTGATTGACAGCGGAGCAGGACATGCGCAAAGCGCGATGGTGGTGGATAACCTTGCTGGTTGCGGCACTGGTTCTATGGGGGGGCTGGCAGCTTCGAGTCCCAACGGGGAACCGCTCTTCCCTTCCCACCGAACGAATCCCCGCTTCGGGTGAGGTTATCTCTATTCCGATGCTCAATCGCGATCGCCTGTTGGCCGATGTCAAAGCATTGTCGTTTGTGCGCCACACCGAAACAGAGCGCGATCGCGCCCGAGCCTACATTGTACAAGCGCTAGAACAGGCAGGTTGGCAGCCGCAGCTTCAGCCTGTCGCTGCTGAAAACCATCAAGGGGTCAATATTGTTGCCACCCGTCCTGGACAAGATCCCAGTGCTGGAATTGTGCTGCTGGGTGCGCACTACGACACGGTCGCGCGATCGCCTGGTGCCGACGACAACGCTACATCGGTCGCCACTATCTTAGAAATTGCTCGAAGCTTTGCAACGATTGCGGTGCCTAGCACCCTCCAGCTCGCTCTGTTTGACTTGGAGGAAGCGGGCCTTGTCGGAAGCCGACAATTTGCTGCACAGTTGCCGCGCACCACTGCCTACACTGCCGCCCTCATCATGGATATGATTGGGTTTCGCTGTCTGCAGCCTGGATGTCAGAGCTATCCTCCATTGCCAATTGCTCCCCCAACTGATCGCGGTGATTTTTTGGCAGTTTTGGTCGATCAGCCCCATGCGGACCTCCTCTCTGTCTTTCAACCCCGTGCCAACCAACCAAAAATCCTCACGTTGCCTGTTCCCCAACTGGGCCGATTCACGCCCGATACCGTTCGGAGCGATCATGCCCCTTTTTGGCGGCGAGGCATTGGCGCATTTCTCGTCACCGATACCGCAAACTTTCGCAATCCGCACTATCATCTTCCAGAGGATACAGCCACCACGCTAGATCCTGATTTTTTTGCAGCATCTGCCCAGGCGATCGCCGATGCCACAGTTCGGTTGCTCACTCAACCACCCACGCGCGATCGCTCTTTCTGAATCTTAAATTTTGCTGTAATTGCGAGCTGTCTTTGGGTCGTTCCGATGTTGGAAAAACGTTTGCGCCAAACTTGCGCCAAATGCTTTTCCAACGAATCCGCTCGTTACAACCGACCTGGTACAAGGCCAAAAGATGTCAATTGCAGAATGCCGTAGGGAAAGTGCGTAAGTTCTGAACCTGTTGTATCGTGAGAGAAGTATTTAGTTTTCTAACAGGATGTATCAAGTTTATGTGGGGTACAGCTTGTCAAACAGTTTGTATGGCCGTTGTGGGTGTTTTGCTCACGGTACAGCTGTGGTTAATTGGCACGCCAATGGCAGCAGCAACTAGCATTTACGACATTCCTCGCTTGGCATCCGGCGATGCCACCTGGGTAGTAGACGAGGGAGATGTGCTGAGCCGTCTAACCGAGGGCAACCTAACCAAAGCATTGGCCGATTTGGCGACTGACACGCAGCAGGAAGTGCGGTTTGTCACCATTCATCGCTTGGACTATGGGGATACGGTAGAAAGCTTTGCTGACAACCTGTTTGAAACTTGGTTCCCCACCCCGGATGTGCAGGCTAACCAGGCGGTACTGGTGCTAGACACGGTCACCAACACTGCGGCGATTCGTGCTGGAGAGGACGTAAAAACCTTACTTCAGGATGAGATTGCGACCAGCGTAGCTCAAGAAACACTGATGGTGCCTTTGCGAGATGGCAACAAGTACAATCAGGCACTGCTTGATGCCAGCGATCGCCTCGTTGCTGTGCTGTCCGGCGATCCAGATCCTGGAGCACCGGAAGTCATGCTAGCTGAGCAAGCTGCCGAGGGCACCTTTGCAACCCGCGAAGAGACGGAGCAGAAAAAAGGAAGCTCCACCATTTGGGTGATTGGCTTGCTGATTGCTGCAACTGTGATTCCCATGGCAACTTATTACTTCTATCAAGGGTTTTCATCTTAAGTCTGAGAGCAGAAGCTAACAGGTCGCTGCCAGGAAGATCTGGCACGGTATTAGTTGAGCATATCCTGTTTCGCGGGGAGTCGTTTTTGGCGATCGCCCCCTTAGCAGCAGCAAAACACCCAATTGTCATCTATCGTTAATATCAATTTTTTGGATGGCTGAAACCTAGGCTTAATGCTACCTTGACGGCATTCGTAACTTGCGCGACACTAACAACAAGAGTTCTTACCGCTCTGTTTGATAACTTTCGTTACGATTTACCACGGTATCCTTCAAACTAGTCGAGCAAGTTTACTAGAATCAGTGCGTTAGTTTGGATGATGACTGGATAGAACACCTTGGTAGGTGCCTCCTTCAACTCCAAATTAAGGCTTTCGTTCCAGAAGACTTAAGTCCGCGAGTTGGTGAGTGAATCCTGAATCAATTAGTTCATGGCTTCATTCCATTAGCTCTGCCTCCTGCTAGTCAGGCTATGTCCCCGTTTTTTTGGCGATCGCATTCATGGAAACACTTGAGTTCATCATTTACCCCGACGGACGAGTTCAAGAGAAAGTGACGGGCATCATTGGTTCATCCTGTGCCGAAGTTACTGCCGCAATTGAAGCTCAACTAGGCCAGGTCATTAGCCAAGAGCCTACGTCGGAATATTTTGCTCAAGCAATCCAGCAAGAATCGAATACCGTTCAACAGTCTTCGTTCAGCGAATGGTAGTTCAGCGTTTTTCCGTTTAGCAAAGTCCTTGTTTTTGAGTGATTTAGTTCCATGTCACACTTTAGCCAAATCAAAACCAAAATTCGTGATCTGACCTGTCTTCAGTCGGCACTTGACGACTTAGGATCTAACTGGAAACCGGGTCCACAGCCTATTCGTGGCTATCGTGGCCAAACCCACGAAGCGGAAGTGGTGATCGAGCAAGACAACGGCTATGACATTGGCTTTAGCTGGAATGACGGAGAATATGCGCTTGTGGCTGACCTGCAATACTGGCAGCAGCCTCTCTCGGTTGAAGGCTTCTTGAACCGGGTTAACCAGCGCTACGCTTACCATGCGGTGAAGAAAGAAACGGCCCGCCAAGGTTTCCAGGTTTCTGAAGAGCAGCGCCAGCAAGATGGTTCTATTCGTCTTGTGCTCAATCGCTGGAACGGTTAAGCCTGAGATTGATTCGGACTTCAAGGGGTCAGCTTGCTTCAGGCTGGCCTCTTTTCATTAGAACGACTGTTCTGTGAGGTGACGTTATGCATGATGACTTTCACAGCTCTGCGCCCTTGGGCGACGATGCCTCTAGCCAACAGCCTGTCACTGGGTTTGAGCCAGAGCTCGGTGGTGCTTGGCGCAATGCTGAAGAGCGAACCGGGCTAGAACCGGAACTGGGTGGTGTGGTACGTCAGCGGGGGGTGTATGTTGACGAAATTACCTGTATTGGCTGCAAGCACTGTGCTCATGTGGCTCGTAATACGTTTTACATTGAACCTGACTATGGGCGATCGCGCGTAATTCGGCAAGATGGCGACGCTGAAGAGGTGATTCAGGAAGCGATCGATACCTGCCCTGTAGACTGTATCCACTGGGTAGACTATACCGAACTTCGCCAGCTCGAAGAAGAACGCAAATATCAGGTGATCCCGGTTGTGGGCTTTCCTATCGATAAATCAGTTGTGGCCGTCAACTCGCGCCGTAAGAAGCAAGAGCAGCGTCGTCAAAAAAAATCATAGCCGCTGAGCTGTTTCAGGGATGGGGTCACTGGGAATCTGCTATTTGGCCGTATCTACGTTTGGGCCGTATTTACTAAGGTCACCTAATCCGAAACGCGATCTAAGGTATCGAAAAATAGCAGAAAGCCTGCCACATCTCGAAAGGGTTGGGTAATTGTGTTGAGTCCGTACAAAACCCGCCCAATGGTATTTCGACCCACAATAATCACATCATTGTGCTGCAAGACAGGGTTTTGGCTGGCGTCCCCACGTAACCCTTGTCGGGCGCTTAGTTCTTGGGTTGTGGCGTTTCCTTCCGCTGGGTCAAACCGGACAAGGGCAATACTGCCCAAACTGGCTGTATCTGGATTGGGTGATACTGTCGCGATCGCATCCAAAAAGGTACTGCCATTGGGCAAGGTTACAATTGACAAGGCCTGACCCCGTACATTGCCACCTCCTCGGCTTGCTGAGTAATCCAGGACGCGAATGCGAATTTCGGTTTGAGCTAGGTTGGTGCGGGCAACCAAGTTGGAATCATAATTGTGTCGGTTTTCCACTGTTAGGGCCGGGACCACTAGCGTATCGCCATCCTCTAACTGCAACTCTGGTAGAGAAGACGAACTTAGCAGCGGAGAATACAGATCGATTGTGCGTTCTATCGCTGCGCCCGATTCGCTAATGCGGCGCACTCTCACCCGACGCAGATCGGCGTAGCTGGTGGTCCCTCCAGCCTCAACAAGTGCCGCCGATAGCTGTGCATTCTCCAGTGGATAGGCACCGGGTCGCACCACTTCGCCAAGAATACTAACTCGGACTGCTCGCTGGTTAACCAACACCAGATCAACCTGCGGGTTAATAATGTAGCGATCGAGCGCGAGGCGAATTTGGTTGCGGGCTTGAGGGATGGTTAACCCCTGCACGGAAATTGCACCCACCAGGGGGACAAAGATATTGCCCTCTACATCAACCGTGCCCTCTACGCTTAAATCGGGAAATCGCACCACATTAACCAGCAGTGTGTCGCCAGGCCCCAAGCGATAGCGCCCAAAGTCTTGCGCGGCTGGTGGACGCTGGAAGCCGCCAGATGGGGACGGTGGCGGCGGTGGCGGCGTGGTTAGGGTGGGTTGGCCGACTGCAGACGTTGCGGATAGAGTAGCACCGACCACGATGAGGCCAGTCCACACAACAGGCCCTAAGGCCCGGCGTAGCAAAGATGAGTACTGCACTATCGGCTCCTTAATGCATTGACCAATCCAAGACCAACGGGACTTGGGAACCTCGTATAGAATTTAACGGCTTTTGGATGATTTGTTGTGGATTTAGCCACGGTTAAATCACCCAAGAGCCTAACAGGATGTTTGAAACGGATTCAAGGTTCTGCATTTGCCCCCTAACCCCTTCAATTTTTGGGGATTTTCAACCCTTTTTTTCCATCCATAGTCGCCCAACTTGGGGGGATGTCGAGGGCGGTTTGAGTTCTCTCAGTCCTGTATGAATCTAGCTTGTTTGTAACCTGGTTTTGTGGCTTATCGCGATCGCCCGATGGCTACTCACACGATGGCCAGTGGCTTATCGAAATTAGACCTGCTGCATGAGTTTTTAACGGCTCTGCCGCATGAACATTCATGCTTCAAAACGGCATTGATGCAGGAGGTAGATTGAACTAGCGGGTTGAAGATCCCAAACACGCCTCGACATGGACAATTCTTAGGTTTTTAGCACCCCTAAAAATCCAACTTAACCACTGCTATGCCCAGTGGCATGGATAGAAAATGTCGTAGTACTGGCGATCGCCTCCCGCAGCCAAAACGGTCTCTGCGACTCGGCGCACATTTGCAAGGCTCAGGCCAGGATACAGGGGCAACAGCAGTGATTGCTGACTTAGCGCATCTGTATTAGGAAAAGATCCAAAAGAGTAGCCGAGGCCGCGAAATGCTGGTTGGCTATAGCAAGGCATCGCCATTGGAATATCGGTTTGAATACCGTTGGCGGTTAGGATGGCCTGAAGAACGCTGCGGCTAACCGATGAGCTTGGCGTCACGCGCAAAATGTAGCGCTCGTAAACGTGGCCACTGCCCGCATCGTTGCGAAGGGGCTGAATTCCGGTGCCCTGTTGAGAAAACAACTCATCGTAATACTGGGCCAAACTATTGCGATCACTGTTCCACCGCGACAGCAGCGACAGCTTAACAGTGAGCACCGCAGCCTGCAAGGAATCGAGCCGACTGTTGGTACCAACGTAGGGGTGATAGTGTTTTCGAGTCGCACCAAAATTACACAGCGATCGCACCTGGGTTGCGATCTCATGATGCCGAGTCACAACCAGTCCACCGTCCCCAACGCCACCAAGGTTCTTCCACGGCGAAAAACAGAAGGCAGCGGCCATCCCTACCGAACCTGCCCGGTAGCCCTCTCGTTCTGCCAAGTGGGCCTGAGTCGCATCCTCAAAAATGACCAAGTCAAACGTGCTTGCCAAATCGAGCAACTGCCTTGGAGAGACCATTTGGCCGTATAAGTGCACTGGAAGAATGGCTCGGGTTCGGGGAGAAATGGCCTTTTCTGCCGCTACGATATCGATGAGCCCGGTTTCTAGAATGCAATCCACCAAGATCGGGGTTACTCCAGCTGCTAGCACCCCTAACAGGGTTGGCACGGGCACATTGGCTGGAACCAGCACCTCGTCTCCCGGTTGCAGGCCGCAAGCTCGCAAGCCTAGGGCGATCGCATCGGTTCCCGATCCCACCCCTACTCCATGGTGACAGCCACAAGCATGGGCAAATGCAAACTCAAACTCAGTCACCGCCCAGCCTAAAATGTAATCTCCACGCTGAATAATGCCTTGAATTGCCTGCTCAATCTTGCTCTGTAAGGGTTGATGTTGAAAGCTCAAATCAATCAGAGGAATCTCAACTTTTGCAGCTTGGGGAACCGCACGGCCTGTTTTCAGAACGATAGGGCTAGAAGTAGAGATTTGCATAGTGTCAGCCAAACCAGCGTAACAATAAAGATTTCAAAGCCATCGCATCTTGGTATTGCCATGAACCAACAGCGGTTGGGGAAGCCGTTTTGATAATGGTTGATATACCAGCACCCAAGGATTTTGCGTTTGAATCTTAAAAGATTGAGCGGGCAGACTTGAACAAACGTGAACAGAGTGACTGCCAGCAAGATGCACAGGTGGTTGAGTAAGATGCGTAAATGCGTCTTATGCCATGGGGGTGCAGGCTATACCATGTGCAGCCTTAGCTCGACATCAACTGTCTAAGCCTAAGGCCATGGCTTTGGGGAACTGACTGGAGGGCTAAACAGTACAGGTCAACTTCTGGAGATATCCCGAAGCGAATAAGCCTAGGATGAATCGCATGCTTGAAAGACGACTTTGTAGAAGTCGATAAAGTGCAATTCTTTGCAACCAGCATCGTTGATTTTGTTTGGATCGTGTTCTTTTGGCTGGCAACCACATTAAAACTTCACAGATTTAGGCCAAATCTTTCCGTAATCCTCCCATTTCGGCTTTCCTCACCTCCAAATTTATGTATGGCACAGGCTGTGTGGTTACCCATTCCTACGGAAAATGCTGATCCAATTCAGCCAGGTTATTGAGCTGCTTAAAGTGAAATTAATTGTCGAGCGATGGATATCCCAATTTGCACTAGGCTGCATTCACAATCCGGAATTTGGATTAAAAGAGCGATCGCAGCAAATCGGTCTGCCATTTGTAAAGACCAATCTCTAGATGACGGGTTGGTTGAGTCAGAGGTGCGATCGCAACGCTTGCCGAAGCATTGGATCTTGCCGCAACAACTTGGCTCAGGGTTTGATACTGTGACAAAGGAGATGACACCTTCTTACGTTGTTTCGTCGTTTGAGATATGGATTACTCAACTGCTCGTGACTTGCTGCAAAGCCAGGGTAGCCCAACCGAAGACCCTAACGCTTTTTTGATGCGGTTGAAGCAGGGGAAACCTCCGGTACCGGGGCAAGTGACAACGCTGCTTCTAGCGCTAAAAGTGCTGTATGAACGATTGGGTGGTGCCGAATTTTTGGATCGAGAACTGGTGCATGCGCTGTATGTACTGGCGATTGAAAGCCGCTACTACTACGACTCGGGACGACAGCAGGGGGTAAATTGGCCACCGCTGCTCGATGAAGACTTGATGCGAATTGCGATCGCCGTAAAGAGCATTTTCTCGGGAACCTGGGAGGGATCGTAATTCGGAATACAAGCAACACGCTAATATCCAGGTAAATATGAGGGAGACGGTCTCTGCTGGCCGAGTTCCCCTAAAATAGTGAGCGACATAGCGACATTCATTAAGTAACAAATATTTTTATGAAAATTGTGGCTCTTGTTCCAGGCGGAGTTCGGGATCAGCTTCAGGTTTTCCCCACGTTAGACACGTTGAAGACCGTGTATCCCAATGCCGAAATTGATGTGGTGATTGAGCCTGGGGCAATGTCAGCCTATCGGATCTCCAAGTCTGTCAGCGATACGATCGCCTTTGCCTACGGAAACAACAACAGCCCGGCAGACTGGGCTAACTTGTTGGGGGTGTTGCGCGATCGCACGTACGATATTGCACTGGTTTTTCGTCCGGCTTGGGGTTTAGGGTTTTTGCTGTGGCTCACCGGCATTCCGCTGCGTGTTGCCTTTGGTAGTGGTTCCGGTGGTTTGTTCTATACCAAAACCGTGCCGTTTGCTGCCAGCCAATATGCGCCTGCGGCATATCATGATTTGCTCACAGCCTTAGACGTTAGTACGCCCTCTCCTCATCTCGCCATTAGCCTGTCCAAGCGCGATCTAGATTGGGCAGATGCGGAGCAAAAACGCCTTGGTATTGGTGGCGGTGGCTATGTGTTGCTGCATAACGATGCGACAGAGCCCTATCCGGTTGAAAGCTGGAAAGCCATCATTCAGGATTTTCAACAAAAGCAGCCAACGTTGCCCCTCATGATGATCCAGGATGAGCAGAACGGGGCAACCGTCGCGGCGATCGCCCAAGCAGAACCCGCCATCAAAATTTCGGCTCCGCCGGATCTGGGCAAGCTCGCCGCCATGGTTGCCGGAGCCAACTTAGTGCTCTGCACCGATGGAATTCCCATGCAGTTGGCTGTAGCCCTTCAGGTGTACACCTTGGGCTTGTTTGGGGCGACCAATCCGGCATTAGCCTTGCCTGCCAGCGACAAATACCTGCCGATTCAAGCTCCCAACTCCAACCTGGCCGAGTTGCCTCCTCAAACGGTCATGCAAAAAGTATGGGGTGGCTAAGGTCTCAAGCCCATGAGCTGGGAGGTGGCATCCGTTGAGCCGTTACGCCCGCTCAATAAAATCAAAAAACGCATCGTCTAGCTCGTAGCCCAGCACCTGAGTCATGAACTTGATTTTGGTGCGGCTCATGGTCTGTTGCTGCTTCATCCATTCCATGACAGTAAATACCTTACCCATCACAAATAGCTCCAATGCCTCGGGGTTGAACTGAATGCCGTCAGTGGGGCTGAATTGGTGGGGCAGCAGCATGGCCGCATAGCGAGCGAGTTCGCCTGCTTCCCAGTCCAGGGCCAGAGGAAGCCAGGGATAGTGAGCATCAAGCCGTACAAACCATAGCCGCACCTCAGGGACTTCTGATAGCTCGCGTGGGTCGGAGGCTTCGAGCGGAAACTCGATCGTAAATGCGAGTGGATCGCCACCGTCGGTTGCATGCTCAACTTGGGTGGATTGGCTATAGGCCGATTGCCAAGCTGCGATCGCGGATACCGCAGGTGACAAATCCAACTGGTGAATGTGCTCGGCGGTTAGGTTAATGATGGTCATGCGTATCCAAAAACAATCGACACACTCTAGCCTAGAGCAGCTTGTGGCAATTCGAGCCATGTCCTTGATGTTGGGGTAGCCCAGGATTTTACAAAACAGCCCATCCCCCCAAGCCGTGTGACAATTGTCTACCTCTGAATGGACAGTTTACACTTTAAAAGTTAAAGTGGTATTGAGTATGGATAAGAGGCGAGTCCGCTACAAGTAGCAAAATTCACCGTTGAAATTCGTACTCGCGGTTGGTTCAATCCTTAAGTCGTGGCCCGTCAGCTGGACGTTTTCCTCAAGGAGTTGTTCAAAACGCAGCTCTATTTCTGAATGATCGTGACTAGAATTGATCCATATCAATCGTTTGAAATACGACTTTAGACAGGCGCACCAACGTTTCAACTATGGATTTTGATGTAGACAGCCGCAAACCTATTCGCTCATTGCAAGATGCGCTTGATCGCTGCCAAACCTTGGGCATGCGGGTTAGCAAGCAGCGTCGCTTAATTCTTGAATTGTTGTGGCAGCAGCAAGAACATATGTCTGCCCGCGAAATTTACGATCGCCTGACGCAGCAGGGCAAAGATATTGGCCACACCTCGGTTTACCAAAACCTGGAGGCGCTGTCCAAGGGAAATATTATTGAATGCATTGACCGGGCCGATGGACGGCTCTATGGCAATATTAGCGATCCCCATAGCCACATTAACTGTTTGGACTCCAACCAAATTATTGATGTGCATGTGGAGCTACCAGCCGATTTGCTGCAGCAAATTGAGGAGCAAACCGGAGTCAAAATTACCAACTATACGATCGACTTTTACGGCTATCGGGGTGCGCCTGTAGAGGAGCCGGTGTCCTAGCGATCGCCTGGGTTTAAACCTATGTTGAAACGTTCCAAATAGAAAGGAAGCGCCACTCAAATGCCTTGGGGGCGCTTTTTTTAGTGGGCTGTTCAAGATGGCAAGTTGCAGCGGTGGGGCTACCAGAAAAAACAGGCTGACCGTTATCAAGCTCAGCCATGGATGTACAACCACTAAACAAACGCAAATTTATTGATGCATTGTGAGAGGAATCAGGTAGTATCTACGGTAATTCTTGGGGCTTTTCCCTGAGATGTTTGTGCTTCTGTTGGCAAAGGTGATGTAACCCAGTCAAACAGTGTGCACTTGACCCTGTGGCTCCGTCATCGACGCGGCTAGAGCAGGACGAAGCATCTGAAAAGATGTGGTTCTGTGTCGGATGGGAAATTCGGCGGTGGCGCTAGGTTTTCCATCGGTGTCTCCGTTCAGCGCATCACTTCACAAACAATGCCATGGTGAAACATCGGGTCAAGCCGATCAACAAGAGCGAATATTCTAGCTTGGAGCGGCTGGTGGATTCGCCAGCTTCTAGATCTCGTTCGGCTGGGTCGTCGACGGGGAGTGCTTTCCCCAAGGCGGTGAGGCGGCGGGTGGCTAGGTCAAAGCGAGTGGTGCAGGGCGATCGCTCGTCGATGGCCCAATCGATTCGGTCTGCGGTAGGGCCGATGCCCCAGTCTGCAAAACGCATGAAAAAGCGATCGCGCCGACCCAATGCTGTTCGGTTGATGGCTCAGCTGGCTGTGGTGCTGGTGCAGAAAAGTGTCCATCAGTTTCCGGCTCAGGCGATCGCTCAAACGCTGAAGACATGGCGCTTGCCATTGTTGGTTATGCTGGCGCTGGTGGTATCAGGCAGTGTGGGAGCGATTGGGTTTACGTGGCTGACCAGCTTGCCGCCGTTGCCGGAGTGCTCCAAGGTCTCGCGCCAATCGTCCGATAGCGAGCAATTGTTTTGCGTGCGAGATGTTGCGCGGTCGGGCAAGCTGCCAGATTTGCTCACTGCGATTGAGCTAGTCTCCGGTTGGACGGATGCCCATCCGCTCTATGCCGAGTCGCAAGAACTGTTGGCGGGCTGGTCTAAGGCTGTGCTGGAAATTGCCCGCAAAAAGTACGCCAGCAGCGATCTCCAGGGCGCAGTAGAGGTGGCGCGCAATGTTCCGCCCAGTAGCCCAGTCTATGCCGATGCTCAGGACATCATTACGACATGGTCGGCAGAATGGGATGAGGGAGAAAAGATTTTGGCGATCGCCCAAACCGCCATTCAGCAGCAAAATTGGTCGCTAGCGTCGGAGCAAATTGTTGAACTGGGCAAGTTGGCGAATCCATATTGGCGAGAGCGCCGCATGGCTGAGCTGACCGAACAAATTGTGGAAGAACAAGATGCCTGGAAGGTGTTGCTCCAAGCGCGATCCCTGGCCGCATCGGCTGAACCATTGGCTTTGGCAAGCGCGATCGCTCTGGTGGAACAAGTCAACCCCAAAACCCATGTTTGGCAAGAGGCCCAGGCCGATGTGCAAACCTGGGGCGAACAGTTAGCCAATCTGGGACTGCAACGCTGGAAAACAGGGGATATGGAAGGAGCCTATGAATTGGGGCGGCAGGTGCCCTCGCAGGTATCGCTGTCCGATGAGGCGGGCGATTTGGTGGCGCTCAGCCATGCTGCCAAGCTGGCTCAGTGGGATCCGCTGTTGGATTGGATGCCCTCGTTTGCCCAAATTGTGAATTTACGAGAGGCGATCGCCGCCTTAGATTCCATTCAGCCAGGCAGTGTGTTTTACCCGCGAGCCCAGTCGTTGCGCCAAAACTGGCAGGCCCAGCTTCAGGATCTGACCCAGCTGCAATATGCCCATGCAGTGGCAACTGTGGGGCAACGCGCAACCTTTGATTGGGCCTCGGCCTCTGCCAGCTTAATTGGCCGAGAACGTCCTCGGCGCATTCAGGCGCAAACCCTCATTGACCATTGGCGGCAGGAAACCCAACGCATTGAAGACATGCCGCTGTTAGCGCGGGCGTACGAGCTGGCCCAGCCGGGAAGCATTGTCGACATTCAGGCGGCGATCGCCGCCGCACAACGAGTTCCCCAGCATCGCGCCCTGTGGCGAGAAGCCCAAAACGCAATCGATGTATGGGTCGCCCAAATTCAAACTATCGAAGATCGCCCTGTGCTCAATCGAGCCCGACAATATGCAGAACAGGGCAACCTGAATCGAGCCATTCGCGAAGCCCGACTCATTGAGCCGAACCGGGCTCTATCTACCGAAGCCCAGAGCTTGCTCAATACTTGGCAGGCTGAACTCAACCGCATTCGCCTCGCCGAAGATCGAAAAATTTTGGATGAGGCGGCGGCATTGGCCTCCCGCAGTCGGTATACGCAGGCTATTGGGGTTGCCTCACAGCTTGAGCGCGATCGCCCTCTGTATCAAGAAGCCCAAGCCGCGATCGCCCAGTGGGATGCAGAACGCACAAATCTTTGGCAACAGTGGGAGCCAGAGCCAGCCGCCGCGCCAGCCGCCCAGCCCGCTCCATCGGTAGAGCCGGTAGAGCCCGCCAACGATGCAGAGGGGATTCCGGCTGAGTCCAGGGTAGAATCGGGTGGAAATGCCGAACTGCCAGCCAGGGCTGACCTTTAGAACCAACAAATGCCGCCGACTTTTGGTGCGGGCAGCACGTTTCTTGGGGGCAAACCTCGCTAAGCTGAATACAGCCTTTTGCTTATGCCATCCCCGACTGCAATGACTGCCTCAACGCCCCACTTGCAACTCATGCTCATTGACGAAAATGCAACGTTTCGGGCGGGAATGTGTTTGTGGTTAGAGCAGTTTCCTGAGATAGATGTGGTTAGCCAGTGGGATGATGGTATGACCGCGCTGCGATCGCTCGATGACTGGTGGGCCGAATCTAGCTCTGGACCTGCGCCCTTTCGCTTGGTAGCGGTTAGTGCCAGCTTGGGCAGCACCAAGCCCGATGCCATTCAAGGGCTGGCCCTGTGCCGACTCATGCGCGATCGCTACCCAACCTTGCCCATTCTCCTGCTGGGGACCTCGGCAGAACCCGTCATGGTGGCAGCAGCGCAACAGGCGGGGGCAAGCGGATTTTGTCCACGGCAAACCGACACATCCGCCCTGCTGGCTATTATGCGACGTGTGGCCTATGGCCAATCCTACTGGCCTGCGCCTACGGTGGGTACGTTGGCTGCACCCAGGTTGGGGTTGCAGCCAGGGCCTTTCAGCAATATGCGACGCAGCTTGCGGGTCTCTGGGATTGAGCAAATTGAGCAAGCGCTAGCCGAAATTACCGCTCAACTGCGCTACTACAACTTGCCATCCCTAGAACGAGCCATCCTGGCGGGTAGACGACGCGAGCTGCTAGCAGCCCGCTGGCTGGTTCGGCGAATTTTGGCGACTCCTGAATTGCCCGAAATTTCACCACGGGCGGCTACGGATGAGGTGGCTAGATCAGCCCGTGCTGGGCAAATGACCGCTTCTACGGGTTTTCCTGCTGTGCCTGCTGAGCGATCGCCCCAGCCAACTTCTCAGCCATCTGGTGCTTTGCAGCCCGTAACAGCGGGTTCTGCCTTGGCTACCGAGTCAGCCACGCCGATTGATCCGAATCTAACTGCTCGCGGCCTTCGCTCCGCATTGTTTGACGAGGTGATGAGTAAGCTGCAAACCGGGCTGGACAATCGCACCAACCAACCGATTGAAATTGACATTCTGCGGACCGATAAAAAACGCGAACTGTTCTACCTAATTTTGCGCAAGCTCGAAGAATTGCTGGATGAGCTACGGTTTTCGCAGGTAGAGCCAGATCAACTGGTCGAGATGCGATCGCAGCTATTGCTGGATCTGTGGGAAGACACAACCACCGAATTTTTTGGCAAATACTACATGGTACCCACGGTCAGCGGCGATGTGGAGTTGGTGAGTGTACTGCTGCTAGATGCACCCATTGTCGAACGCGACATTTTGAATCGCATTCCCCTGTTTCCCGACTGGCTTGCCCATCTGCTGTTTCAAACACCCCTGGTGATTGATGGCGTACCTTATACCGCCGGAAACCCTGAGTCGATGCTGCGATCGCAGCTTTTGCTTAGCCATCTCATGGTGCAGGTTGCCAATGCCGTTGTGCAGCCACTGCTGAATCGGGTCGCCGATTTTGAAACCATTAAACAGGCATTTTACGATCGCCGCTTGTTGTCCAGCCGCGAAATTGAACGGTTTCGCAATCATTTGTCCTGGCGCTACCGAGTCGAGCGATACCTAGTCGAGCCGCGCAACATTTTTGAAAGCCAGTATCAACTGTTTTCGCTTCATCTCTATGGCATTCAGTTAGAGTCGATTTACGCGCCGCGCCGTCAAGAGCTTGAGGGTTTGGAAGGGTTGCCATATTTGGTGACTCTGGCGCTCGAAACCCGAGATGCGATCGCTCCAAGGGTGCGTGCTGCTGTTTCGGTTGTGGGCAGTGGGCTGGTGTATTTGCTGACCGAGGTGATTGGTCGTGGCATTGGGCTAGTGGGGCGCGGTATTGCCAAGGGGGTTGGCAATGTTTGGCAAGATAACCGCTATCCCCGCAATGGTGAGCGTCCTCGCTAGGCCGGTTACGGTTTGGATGGTTATTCTGCATGCCCTAGGCTCGATGTCCCCATGCTCGCCTCGCTCATAGGATTTGCAACCGATAAACGCGAACCCATGGCAGCTGATTGCAGCCAATTAAAGATTTGATAAACGCAAGCCGCGAAAAATCTACTCTTTCGCCAGCGCAAAATTGCGGAAACGTCTAAAGGCCTTTTGAGATAAAGATTTCGAGCCCTTTGGGCTGAATTTGGCAGACTGCCACACATCTCTAACCTCAGAGATAGAATGGGAACGATTTCTACCGACTCGTTTCACTCAGCCCTTAGGGCGATCGCACCCATGACCCACGGTAAACCCCCTGCGCCCTCTCGTCTTCAAGTGCTGCAATGGGGCAGCCTCGCCTTATTGGTGGCAGTTGCCCTGGGTGGCTGGCTCGTAGAGTCCAGTCCATCTGGCGTTACGGTCATTCAAACGCCTGCCGCCGCTGCCCTCGATTTGCCAGATCCCAATGCTGTGCCGATTCCGGGCAGTGTGTTTGAATCCACCGATAAATCGAGCCAAATTGCCCGACTTCCCGGTTGGGTTGTTGAAGAAGGGCTGAACCCCAGTGCCCAAATTCAGGCGGCTAACCCCGAAGCGCAAATCTATTTGATCGTGTTGTCGCAGAATAAAGCAGACCTCGGCGGCATCACCAAAGAAGAACACTCCGAACTGGCCCGCCAGGTGTTGACCAGCCAGCTCTCCAAATTTGAAACGATGGGACCTAGCGACACCCTGACCCAAGTCAGCGGCTATCCAGCCATTCAGCACACGATCTATGGTTCGTTGAATGACATCAATGTGGTGTATTTGCACACCACGGTCGAAACCCCCAACAAGTTTGTGCAGATTTTGAGCTGGACGCCACCGGCTGACTTCGCCCGCAACGAGCCTCAAATGCAGCAAATTGTGCAAAGTTTTCGAGAAAAGAGCTAACTTAACCTCAGTTTTGAATAAGCTGAAGCGCCCATTTTTGCGTGCGCGTCGCGCACACAAAAATGGACTTTTCTGAGGTTTGTGCGTCGCACAAACCTCAGAAAAGCTCTGAACCGAAACTGACGTCAACTTATTCTTTTCCCCGGCCTGCGCCTGATGTTTCACCACTGGTGCGGGCTTCGGCGATCGCATCTTCTTCGGCGATCGCCTCACCCAGTTCCTCCAGGTTCACCCCTTCAGCCGCCATCGTCAAACTCATCGGCACCGAAGAGCGCAGCGTATCGACCGTTGCCTTAATAAAGCTAGCCATGGGAACTGCAATCAGCAGGCCCAAAAAGCCACCCAGCTTAAGCCCAATATCCAGCGAAATCAGCATCCACACGGGGTTTAGGCCAATCAGGTCGCCCACAATTCTAGGGCCAAGCAGGTTTTCGCAAATTTGATTAATCAACACCGCGACAATGAGCACCTTCACGCCAAGCCAAAAATTCTGCAGGGCTAGCAGCAAGCTCACCACAATGATGGTGGTTGTGCCGCCAAAGGGAATCAAGCTGGCAACGCCAATCCCAAATCCAAACAGTTCGGCGAGGGGAATGCGGAGAATGACCATGGCCGTTGTTTGCACCACGCCAATGATTGTGGCTAGGGTGACCTGTCCCGCAATAAACCGTTCAAAGTTTTGGGGGAGCGATCGCCGTACCAGCGTGCCCCACTGAGCCGGCAACCAACTCAGCAGGCCATTCCACAGCTTTTCGCCCCGCAGTACCAAAAAAATGGTAAATACCAGGGTCAGAAAAATATTGACGATGCTGCCGATGGCGCTAAAGATGACACTGATCAGCTGACTGGTGAGCGATCGCAACAGGCTGGTTAACCGCTCTACGAGCTGGTTGAGGTTGGTGCTGACATCCACCGGAAGCTGCTGCTCGATCGCCCAGGCTTCCAGGGATTTGATTTGTTGTTGTCCCGACTTAATCCACTCTGGCAAGCGGTTGATTAACTCATTGGCCTCTCGCACAATCACGGGTGCCAGGAAAAAGATCAGCACGCCCAAAATCATGACAAAGGCGAGCAGCACAATGGAGACCGCAATGCTGCGCTTGACGCCACGCTCTTGCAAAAACCGAATGGGATAATCCAGCAAAAAGGCAATTAGGGTTGCCGAAATGAGCGTCGTTACCATCGGCTGAAGCGAATTGGCCAACTGTAGAAACAGCCATCCGTTCAGAAAAATCAACGGGAATGTGAGACCAATGGTGAGCAGGCGAGGCAGCTTGGGTAACGAATCCAACATGGCAACAGGGCAAGCAGCTAAGGGGCGTGAGAATCAACTTAAAACGAATTGATGTGCAGCTGACGCAGCAAAATTGCTCAATCTACAGTCAGCAGTCTACAGTCAGCGGTTGATGCGGCTAGTCCGATCGGGTTCTTCCCTTTATTATCGTCAGAATTCGGGCGAACGGACTGTTCCTGCAGTAGATGCAGCCATCTTTACGAGGATTTGTACCCCCGAGGGATGGCAATCAGCGATACAGTAGGATCTGCTGACGTTTCTCCTGGCTCATGAGTGGTTCTCCTCCTCACGGTTCCGATGCTGCGTTACCCGGCGATCGCGATCGCCCGAATACCGCTGATGCTGAGTGGGATGATCCCTTTTTTACCGGAGCCGACCCAGGTTCACCAGCTCCGGCCTCTGGCCACGAGGCAGGCCCAACCCCCCTCCAGGTCAACCACACCCCACCGCCGCTGAGCCTGGTAGAGACGGCTTTTTTAGCCAGCACCGCGAGTTTGCTGTGGCTGGCGAGTTACTATCTCAGCCTGGTTCCGTGGATGCGAATTTTGTTTCCGCTGCCAGCCGCTTTGGTGTACCTGCGCTGGGGTGGGCGCGCTGCATGGATGGCCACGCTAGTCACGGGACTACTCCTCTCGGTGCTGATGGGGCCATATCTGAGTTTGCTGTTTCTGATTCCCTATGGCCTGTTGGGCGTGCAGCTCGGCATGAGCTGGAAACGCAACATGAGCTGGCTGGGCTCCATTTCAACGGGAACCCTGCTGGCCACGGCTGGTTTTTTTGTCCGCATGTGGATGGTGTCTCTGTTCCTAAGTGAAGACTTGTGGGCCTACCTGACGAATCGAATTTCCGATTTTGTGGTGTGGCTGGTGTCGCGCTTGGTGGACTGGGGCATTTTGGGCGTTGGCGCACTAGGAACAGTCAATCTACAGGCAATTCAGATTTTTGCCGTGGGGGCGGTTTTGCTGAGTGATTTAGTCTACGTGTTTACGATTCATCTCGCGGCCTGGGTGTTGTTGTCTCGCTTGGGCAATCCCATTCCCCAAGCACCGCGCTGGGTGCAAGTCATTTTTGAAGAAGAGTAGCGGCAGGCTGGCAGAATTTAGGCGGGCCATGGGAATTTGGCCAGTGGGTCTGGTGAAGAATTGGGTATGATTCAGGTTCACTCTCAACGGGCGATCGCCACGTCTTGGCTGGAGCGCTATGCCAACCAATCGGCCCTGTTTGCCTGTGTGCTGGGGTTTACCGAAACGGGGCTGATTCCTGACATTTCGGCAGCAGGGGCAACCCCAACCGATCGCGAGTACACGGCGATCGCCGATGCCGAGTTTTTGTACTGGGGGCCACAACCGCAGCCCAAATTTCCCCTACCGCCCTTAGTCGCAGGAGTCTCTCCGGCCCTCATTTCCAAAGCGGCTATCACCGCCTGCCATATGCCGCTCATGCTGTTTGATGCGGGATTGCGACATCCACCCACGGTGCCTTACATTGCGTTGGGAGGAATGGCGGCGCGCTGCGTTTCGACAGGGGCCGCGCTTGATTTAGCCGTGGTGCAGCATTTGCTACAAGTTGGGATGGAGTGGGGCCACAAACTGGCAGCCCAGGATTCCCACGGCTATCTCGTCCTTGGGGAATGTGTGGTGGGGGGCACCACTACAGCGCTGGGGGTGTTGCTGGGGCTGGGTTGGAAGGCTCACGACAAGGTGAATAGCAGCCATGTGCAGTGCAACCATGCCCAAAAGCTGGAGCTGGTGCAGCAGGGATTGGCGCGATCGCCCCTGGGGTCCTTGGTTCAACCGCACCGCCGCAACGATACAGCCCCCATGGGAATAACCCAAGGGGCTGTCGATCCGTTCCAGGTGGTGGCTGCTGTCGGTGATCCCATGCAAATTGCCGTGGCTGGCATGGCAATCGCTGCCAGCCAGCACAAAGGGGTCTTGCTGGCCGGTGGTACTCAAATGTTGGCGGTGTACGCCTTAGCGCGAACCATTGCCCAGCACCAGGGATATGGCTGGGCGAGCGATCGCATCGTTGTAGGAACCACCCGCTGGGTTGTTGATGATCCCAGCGGAGATACGGTTGGTTTGGCGGATTTATTGCAGGCTCCCCTGCTCGCCTCACCCCTAAGTTTTGCGACATCTCGCATGCCAGAACTCCGTGCCTACGAAGTGGGCTATGTCAAAGAAGGCGTTGGAGCAGGAGGCTGTGCGATCGCGGCTCACCTGATGGGCTTGTCATGCGCGCAATTGCAGCACAAAGTTGAACAGCTCCTAGCTGACAGACTGCGCATTGAGCAACACCATTAGCGAGGGTCTAATGGGCAATACGCTTAGACAACAGCTGTTCTTCAAGTGCGGCGATGCGATTGTAGGCAGCGGTCAACTGAGCGGTTAGGCGCTGAATCTGAAGTTCGGGCGAGAGACTGTGCTCACCACTGTGGCTATCGGTATCCAAAAAGTCGGCATCTGAAAGGATATCTTTGTGTTCCATATCCGCATCCAAGCTGTAACGATGCTGTTGAGAATAGCGTCCAGCTTGAGACCTTAAGGATGAGCGAAGGCCCTTATCTCCGGCCAAAGAACTATCAGACAGAGAATCAGACATCCTGCTGCTGAGCTGATCTATCTGATTTCGCAGCGCGTCAATTTTTGCATTCAAATTTGCAATTTGTTCTTGGAGTAAATCCATTTGACGCCCTATGTTCCATTAAGTGTCATTCCATCATAAAGAGTGGATTGAACAAACAAAGCGTATTCCTGAATCATTTAACGTTTGTTATTACATTCCTGCACAAGATGAAAAACTGGCGAATTTAGCCGTAATTTCGCAATTTCGCAGAAACGAAAGTTTTTGAGACGCTAGAAGCAACGAACTCTTGTATTTGAATGAATAGTACCAGCATCGTTTATCGGTAGAGTAAGACTTTAGTCGAACTCGCAATGACGTTTATCGCCTCAGTTGTAGGGGCTTTGAGAAGCCCGAATCGATGGATGGGTGGTCTGTTCTGCCTGGTGGCCTTCGTAACTTTACGGGTTGCTACAGGTTCTCAATGAACAGTTTTGGCCCTCGGGGTACGGATTTGGGATGGAAATAAGAGCTGCGAACTCGGGGCGAATTGCTGTAAGAAATTGGCGCTAATTATGAATGAGGAATCATGCTGAAACTTTGGATCCAAGCCGACATGAGTTGACTGAATCTTGGTATCCCTTTGTTGATGGGAAATGGCGTGAAACGAGCTAAAATCGGCGATGAAAAGGCTTGATTCTGATTGATCTGAGTTGGATATTGTGAGGGTAATGGATCGTTGAGTTTTGGAATTCAAATGCTAAGTTTTCAGGACTTTTTTGTTGCGTGCAATGGAAAATGGGTCACCGAGCGGATTTACCATTTTGTCTTGCGGGAAGAAGTGGAGCGATCGCACACCGAGTTCCGAGCTGATCGCTTGAGTGCCGAGGCAAAGCGCCACATGTTGGCCGCGTCGATACAAGGCTATGGCCCTTTTGCGCATGCTCAAGTCGATTTAACCTCCGATGAGGTGGCGAATGGGTGTCCGGGCTTTGTCGTTTCGTTTGATACGGTATCTGAAAAGGGAGAAACGGTGTCGATGAGCCTCAAAGCCTTGTTTGTGCCCGATGCGTATGTGGTGCGTCAAGATGTCGTTGTTACGCCGCTGCTGCCCTCTGCGTCGGTCGTTTCGGAAGAGGATGGTGATATTGTTCGAGGCTATTACTTGCGCAATGAAGGCTATTTTGATCCGGGGGCGATCGCCGGACGATTTACCTATCAGCCGGCTCGCCAAACATTAGAAATGACCACGTTTTACAATCGATCGGTAGCGGTGGATCAAATGCGATTTGTCGCGCCAGATATGCGTATGCGCACCATTGTGACCTACCAGCGCCCCTCAGCAGGCGAGGTGCCCACAGTGATAGACTTGATTGGTTTTGGGGTTGAACGCAGGCAGTGATAAATCGGCGATCGCTACTACAGGGAATGGGCAGCCTGGCGCTGTTATCCGGCTTGGCTGGATGTAACCAAACTGGAAATTCGGGCTTGCGGCTGGATTTGCTGGAGGGGTCGGTGCCGCCACAACTCCTCAAAGACTTTCAGCGCACTTTGCCAAATGGCCGTTCCCTCTCGGTGCGCCAGGTCAAAACTTTGGCAACCGCATTTCGAGAATTGCAGCGGTGGCACGAAGCCGCGACGCAGACCGCTCAGGAATCAGCTCAAGCATCGGCTCAGTCAGGCCAATCTCCAACCGCTGCTAGCACTCCTCGACCTGGGCAGACTGCCAATCTGGTGTCGCTAGGAGATGCCTGGTTGACCCGTGCCATTCGGCAACAGCTGATTGAGCCGTTGGATGTGGGCCAACTGGCTGGCTGGCAGCGCTTGCCCCAATCGTGGCAGGCGTTGATGACCCGTAATGCCGAGGGCGCTGTCGATCCGGCTGGGCAGATTTGGGCGGCACCCTATCGCTGGACTGGCTTGGCGATCGCCTACCGCACCGACAAACTGCAAGCCGTAGACTGGCAACCTGCCGACTGGAATGATTTGTGGAACCCGGTTTTAGAGCGGCGCATATCCATTTTGGATAATGCCCGAGTGGTGCTGGGTTTGACGTTGAAAACGCTGGGCCAATCGGTCAATACTACAGATTTGGCAGCGCTGCCGCAGCTCTCCGCCAAACTGGCGGCCTTGCAGCAACAGGTGCGGTTCTATAGTTCCGATGCTTACTTGCAGCCGCTGATGTTGGGAGATACGTGGGTGGCCGTGGGTTGGCTGGCGGATCTGTTGCCCGTGCTGCGCAAAGATCGGCGCATGGCTGCGGTAATTCCCGCTTCGGGCACGGTGTTGTCGGCGGATGTGTGGGTGCAGCCCGCAACGGCATCTGGTGCGATCGCAACAGGACAGGCGACCACCCCGACAGCCCATGAGTTAGCCGTACAGTGGATTAACTATTGCTGGCAGCCAGAGAACGCGCTGCGGCTGTCTCTGTTGGGAGCGGCTGCCTCTCCAGTCATTTTGGGCGATCGCGCTGCTTTACCCGCTAGCCTTCAAAACAATCCGCTGCTGCTGCCTAGCACAGATGTTTTAGATCGCAGCGAGTTTCTGCTGAGCTTGGAACCTGCTAGCGCCGAGCAGTACCAACAGTATTGGCTCCAGATGCGGCAGCCGCCGTCTGCCCTGTGAGGCCGCTTCGCCCGCCCCCATCCATAAAAATGGAACACCCAGACTGCACGACCACGGCTGTAGACGCGTTGTCTTCAAATTCGCAAACGTAGGCCGCCAGCAGATTTCCCTGCCGATCAAATACGCGCGTGTTGTAGCCGTAGCTATTGCCTGCAGTGCCAAACTGGTTGACAAAGCTATAGCGCTCCATATAGTTGTACAGGCTCCACACCTGAGCGTTGACCACCAGATCGATACGCGGGGGAACGGCGGCCTCGGCCGGAAAGGCAAACCAATTGGTAAGTAGCTTGCCGCCAAACTGCTGGTCGAGCCACCATAAGCTGGGGACGGTAAGCCCGGATTGCGAGATGTCAAATGCAGAGATGACATTGGGATCGCGAGGCTCATCGCCATTCAACAAGTTTGGATCAAACGGATTAGATAGCAGAATTTGAGTTTGCCAGTCCAGTTCTTCGTTCAAGGCGATCGCACTAGGAGCGAACACTGCACTACTGGCTGTGATGCTTACCCCAGCTATCAACATGAGCCATTGCTGCCAGCCCTTCATGATCTTGCCTTCCGATAGTGAAACAAAAATTGAACTATCTATGGTGATAACCGATCCGCCTGGGCATTGCCAATGCCGATCAAAAACGGTAACAACAAACGGTTAGGATTTACACACTTCATCCAAAAAACTAGGGGATTGAATGATTTTTGGAGCGCTTAGCGCTCCAAAAATCATTCAACTGCGTAAGTCTTGACGGTAACAACGGTGGCAGGTCGATTTTGCATGGGTGCTGGCGAATTAGCACGTCTAGCGCTGTGCAAGCGAGGTGAGCGGATGGAAGAATGATGGCGAAAGCGCGATCGCAATGAAAGATGACAGGTTGTGCGGCCACAGGTGAGAATAGAATGGTTTTATTTAGACATCAGCAAGTTGTCGGGTAGAGTTTTATCCCGTTTGGTTTGACCGAGGCTAGGCATGAGCATTTCGACATCAGTGCTCGATGAACTGCTGGACCGCTCGCCCCAGTTGCGGCCTCAGCTCTATTTCAAGTCTTCCCTGACAGCGCTCTCTCACGCGATGGAAGACCAAGTACTGGCAGCAGGCGGAAAGCCGCTAATTATTGCCAGCTTTCAGCGTGAGCGGTTTTATCGGCAAGAGGCGCACCGCTATCAGCGCATTGCGGCGCTCACCTCGCAGGTGTATGTGCTGGCCGCACCCGAAACCAGCTTCATGAATAGTTCCGAGGTGTACGAAACGATCGCCTTTGAACCCTCAGATCAACTCAGCCAAGAGTGGCACTTGGTAGTTATTGGGGCCAATTACTCTGCCTGTCTTATTTGTCGGGAACGCAATGCCCTGAGCGATCGCACCATCGTTGCAGAAATGGCGATGGACCAAAGCCGCCGCTTTGAGGGCATTTGGACATTTGATCGCCATGTCAGCATTCAGGCGGCTGAAATTTTGCTGAACCGCATTTTGGTTTACCGTCCCGAACTGGCCGACAAAGTCGCAGCAGCGGCTCCGCTGCTTCAGCAAGCCAGCTCCACCCCAACAGAGGTCGGCCCTGATCCCTTTGCTCAACGGCTGGTTACCCATTTGCAGGCAGGGCAGTACAAACTGCTCAAGGCCTATCGCTCGATTACAGCGCAAGAACGACGGGAGCGGCTGATCAACTCCATTACCACGGCCATTCGCCAATCCCTAGATCCAGAATCGATCTTTCGAGTGGCGGTGCAAGAACTGCGGCAGGCGATGGATGTGTGCCGTTGCCTGGTCTACCGCTGCAAGTCGCAGGATGAGGCTGCACTCATCTCCCACGAGTCCCGGCGAGATGAGGCGATTCCATCGCTGCTGGGCGAAATTTGGCCACTCCAAACCAATCCACTGTTTCAGCATGTGGTGGAAACCCACAATACGGTGGCGATCGCTCTGCCGGATGTAGATCACCATTCCCCATCCGAAGCGGTTCCCATCGATTTGGAGGCTATTCGATCCCTGTGCGATCGCTGGCACATTCGTTCCTGGCTGATGGCTCCGGTCATTCACCAGGGGCGCCTGCTGGGCATTGTGGAACTACATCACTGCCAGGGCGATCCCTATGTTTGGTCTGAGGCCGATATTGCGCTGATTGAGGCGATTGCCAGCCAGTTGGGTGTGGCCATCATTCAGGCAGAATCCTACGCCAACTTAGAAGAGCTCAATCGGCAGCTAGAAGCGCTAGAGCGTACCCGCAGCAACCTGATCGCCATCACCGGACACGAGCTGCGCACGCCCCTGTCCACCATTCAAGTGTGTTTGGAGAGCTTGGCCAGCGAACCCGATATGCCCCTTGAACTGCGACAAATCATGCTCTCCACGGCAATATCCGACGCGGACCGCATGCGCAAACTGGTGCAAGACTTTTTAACGCTATCGCGATTGGAAAGCGGGCGGGTGGAATGGCACCTAGAGCCAATTGAAATTCAGGAATGCGTTGATCTTGCCCTGAGCAGCCTCAAAACACGCCAGTCCGAAAATTGCTTGCCCGCCATTAATAGCCAAATCCCCACGGAGTTACCGCTGGTGCGAGCCGATGGAGAATGGCTCGTCGAAGTGTTGTCCAAGCTGTTGGATAATGCGTGCAAATTTACCGAATCGGAAGGTGAGGTGGTGATTGAGGCCCACCCCAACGGCGGCAACATGCTGGAGGTCACGATTAGCGACACCGGACGCGGCATTGAGCCTAACCGTCTTGAAGATGTGTTCGATCGCTTCTATCAAGAAGAAGGGGCGCTGCGTCGTACGGCAGGTGGCACCGGGCTGGGATTAGCCATTTGCCGTCAAATTATTGCTGGGTTGGGTGGTACGATTTGGGCAGAATCGGCCGGACGAGACCAGGGCAGTCGCTTCCATTTCACAGTTCCGTTTGCAAAAGCCCTTTCCGATGGCAATGGTCATGGAACTGTATACTTGGAGCCTGCGCCCAAGGTGGCCTCCCGAAAACGCAAAGCCAAAAAAAGTTAGCGGCCGTATCGAACCAGTAAACGAGTGGATATTTGGGAATGGAGATCAATTTGCCCGATGTAGTTGCCGAGGTGACTGCGGCTTTTCAGCGGTATGAGCAAGCCCTGGTCACGAATGATGTGGCGGTGTTAGATGAGCTGTTTTGGAACAGCCCCCACACAATTCGCTACGGTGCGACTGAGAATCTGTATGGCTATGAGGCGATCGCCAACTTTCGCAAAAATCGTAATCCTGCCAACCTTTCCCGTATCCTCAGCAACACCGTCATCACCACCTACGGCCAAGACTTTGCCACTGCTAATACCGAGCTGCATCGCCCCGATGGTGGTCAGGGTCGCCAAACCCAAACCTGGATGCGCACTCCCGATGGCTGGCGCGTCGTGAGTGCCCACGTCTCCCGCCTGACCTAAACCCCTTCAACTCAAAAATGCGGTTGTGTTTAATAGTTGTGGATGTGTGTGGTAGAAGGGCGGTGGAGTCGCCCTTCTACCACACACATCCACAAGTCTAGAACATTACCAAAAATGCGATGGAAAGGCCAAATTTGGTTTTTCATCGCATGAGTTTCGTGGATTGAACCCGACTCCCAATTCCCGACTCCCAACTCCCGACCCTCCCCAAACCCTCGTCGGAAAATCAACTCCTAAAACGCCTGAATCCACTCTTTCACGTCATACTCGGTCCACACGCCGTTTTGCCAGTAGGGATCGCCTTCTACCAGTTGGCGTACCGTTGCTTCATCCGACGCATCGTAAATGGCAAACACTTTGGTTAGATCCTGGGTTGGGCCAATGGTCACCAGCACTCCCGATTCTTTTTGCTTGGCAAGGCCATCCAAATGGGCCTGCCGATGGGGAGCGCGTTTTTCCAGCACATCCTCGCAATAGCTGCCCCACATCACGTACTTTGGCATCGTTTTTTCTTGAACGCGAACAAGTTCTTACTATGCCATGAAAAAGAAGGGGTTAGGGGAGGGAAGGGGCTAGGATTTAGGGGTTAGAGGCTGGTGGGAAAAGGAGAGCCGGGAATCGGAAATCGGGAGTCGCTTGGGCACTGCCCAACCAGCATAAGCTGTGGTACGAAGTAAGGTTCTGGCCGAAATCAAAAATCAACGATCCAAAATTGGTGTGATGTCTCAGGTTGTAATTGTGGGTGCTGGCCCAACGGGGGCGACGTTGGCGCTGCTGCTGGTGCAGCGGGGAATTTCTGTGGTGCTGGTGGAGGCGGCGCGGGATTTTCGGCGGGTGTTTCGGGGTGAGGGGCTGATGCCAAGCGGGTTGGATGCGCTGGCGCAGATGGGTTTGCTGCCGCTGATGGAGCAGGTGCCTCACCGTCCGATCGATGGCTGGGAATTCTTTTTGGGCGATCGCCCTCTCTTTCACGTCCCTGAACCGATGGGCGCGGAGCATCCCTGTACGTTGGTGTCGCAGCCGCCGTTGTTGGAGGCGCTGGTGGCAGAGGCGCAAACCTATCCCCACTTCGAGTTTGTGAGTGGGATACCCGTCAAGGATCTACGGCGAGAGGGCGATCGCATTGCAGGCGTGGTGTTGCAGGATGGGCGCAAGCTCAAGGCCGATTTGGTGATTGGGGCGGATGGGCGCAGTTCTGGGGTGCGGCAGCGGGCAGGACTGGAACTGGTGAGCGAACCCAGCGCCATTGATGTGCTGTGGTTTAAGGTGGCAGCTCATCCCAAATTTGTGGAAGCCAACACGTTTACGACAATTGTGGATGGCGATCGCGTCTTTAGCGTTTTTCACGGGGCGGAGGAGGGGAAGCTGCATATTGCCTGGGTGCTGACGGCAGCAGAGGGCGATCGCTGGAGAGACAAGGACTGGGTAGCAGAGTTTTCGTCGCTCCAGATGAGCTGGTTAGCCGACCACATCCGCACTCATGCCGAAACGTTGGAAGCGCCGATGAAGCTGTCGGTGCTGGTGGGGCAGTGTCCCCAATGGTGGCAGCCAGGGCTATTGTTGTTGGGTGATGCGGCCCATCCCATGTCTCCCGTTCGGGCACAGGGCATTAACCTGGCACTTCGGGATGTGATGGTGGCGGCGGACTATCTGGTGCCGCTGCTGCAAGCCAATGCAGACCCTGGAGCGATCGATGCGGTGCTTCCCCGCATTCAGGCTGAGCGCCAGCCGGAAATCACCAAGGCTCAACGACTTCAACAAGCCGAAGCCAAGCAGGGAGAGCTAATTCGTCACCAGCCCGTGCTGCGGCAAATTTTGCGGCTGGTGCCTCCCTCATTCAAAATTCCACTGCGGCTATCCTGGCAGCGGCGGCAAATTCCTCTGCGGGAAGGCTTTACGTCGGTGCGCCTGACGGTGTAGGGTTTGCTGTTGGCAACTTACCCTGATTGACTTGGTGACGATGGATCGGCGCAGACTTCTGAAATTGGGTGCGGCTCAGGTTTTGGGTATGGCGTTGCATGGGGCGATCGCCCGTTCTGCCCTGGCTCAACAATCGGAACTAATTTGGGACTACGTTGGCACCAACGAACCCAGTGCTTGGGGAACGCTATCGCCTGACTTTGCCACCTGTGCGATCGGTCACGCGCAGTCGCCCATCAATCTCACCGATGGCACACCACACGACTCGGTTCCCCTGGAAATTCACTACACCGACTCGCCACTACGCCTGCTCAACACTGGGCGTACAATCCAGGTCAACTACGAACCTGGCAGCTTCATCACCCTCAACGGCGAAACCTTGCACCTACTTCAATTTCACTTTCATCACCCCAGTGAACACCGCATCAAGGGCAAGCCTGCAGATATGGAACTGCACCTGCTCCATCGCAGCGATGCGGGAAAGCTGGCGGTAGTTGGCGTGATGCTGCAAGCTGGCAAACCCAACGCAACCCTGCAACCGATTTGGGACCGATTGCCTGATGTGTTGGGAGTGGAGCAGGTGAATCGGGAGTTGCGGGTAGATGCGAGAGAACTATTGCCGGGCGATCGCCACTTCTTTTCCTACAGCGGCTCCCTCACCACGCCACCCTGCACCGAAGGCGTAACCTGGCTCGTCATGCAGCAGTCTGTCGAACTGTCCAAAGCGCAAATTGAGCGGTTTGCGGCACTCTATCCCCGCAATGCCCGCCCAATTCAACGGTGAGTAAACGATTTATCTGACCTTTGCCAACAGCAAACGCAGGTTGAGCAAAGTCGAAACCTACTCGGCCAATCACCGTGCGTTGAGCGAAGCCGAAACCCACTCTAATTTTCAGCCGCAACCTTGGGAGTTGGCTGGCTGTCGGCTTTGGCAGAACCATCCGCTTTATGGCTATCCACCTTGGGTGGCTGCTTGGCTGCGACCTTCTTCTTGCCGAAGATGAGCCGGCCTTCCTTGGCATCCACCAAAATGGTGTCGCCTGAAACGAACACGTTCTCCAGCAGCTTGGTCGCCAGCGGGTTCTCAATTTCGCGCTGAATGGCTCGCTTCAGCGGACGCGCTCCATAGACTGGATCGAATCCTGCATCGGCGATGTGGTTCTGTGCTGCGGTGGTGAGCTGAAGCATAATCTTTTGCTCGGCCAGCAGGCGATGCAAGCGCTTGAGCTGAATGCCCACAATCTGCCGTAGCTCCTTCAAGTTCAGCGCGTGGAACAGAATGATGTCATCCACCCGGTTGAGGAATTCGGGGCGGAAGTGGTTGCGCAGAGCATCCATCACGCGCTTGCGCATCTCTTCGTATTGCGAATCATCGCCCGACACATCCAGAATGTACTCGCTGCCGATGTTGCTGGTCATCACCACAATCGTGTTGCGGAAATCGACCGTGCGCCCTTGGGAATCGGTAATGCGTCCGTCATCCAGTACTTGCAGCAAAATATTGAACACATCGGGGTGAGCCTTCTCCACCTCGTCCAGCAGCACCACGGAGTAGGGTCGTCGCCGCACAGACTCGGTGAGCTGGCCGCCTTCCTCGTAGCCCACATATCCCGGAGGCGCACCCACCAGGCGCGATACGGCGTGCTTCTCCATATATTCCGACATGTCGATGCGTACCAAGGCATCTTCAGAATCGAACAGGCACTCGGCCAGGGTGCGGGCCAGCTCGGTCTTGCCCACGCCGGTTGGCCCCAGGAACATAAAGGAGCCGATGGGCCGACCCGGATCTTTCAGCCCCGATCGCGCCCGACGAATGGCCGCTGCTACCGCTGCCACTGCTTCCTGCTGGCCAATCACCCGCTCATGCAGATAGCTCTCCAGGCTCAGCAGCTTCTGCCGTTCGGTTTCCAGCAGACGGTTGACCGGAATACCCGTCCATTTGGCGACGATTTCGGCAATGTCTTCTTCCGTTACTTGCTGCTTTAGCAAGGCCGATCCATTGCGATTTTGGATTTCCAGCAGCGAGGCTTCCTTGGCTTCCAGCTCCTGATGCACCGTTTCCATGCGGCCGTACTTGAGCTGAGCCACGGTGTTGAGGTCGTACTCCCGCTCGGCCTTTTCGATTTGGCGGCGCAGCTTTTCCTCTTCTTCCCGCAGCGCTTTGATTTCGGTTTGGATAGTTTTTTCAGACTCCCACTGTTCCGTCAGGCTTTGCTTTTCGGGTGTGAGTGTTGCAATTTCTTTTTCTAAGCGATCGAGCTTTTCTTTGGATGCGCGGAAAGCAGGGTTGGTAAAGCCGATTTGGGTGCCTTCACTTTCGAGCGATCGCTTTTCAATTTCCAGCTGACGAATCCGCCGTTCAATGGTCTCCAGCTCTACGGGTTTAGATGTGGCTTCCATCTTCAGCTTGGCGGCTGCCTCATCCACCAGGTCAATCGCTTTGTCTGGAAGGAATCGATCGGTAATGTAGCGATCGCTCAGAGTCGCCGCTGCCACCAATGCCGCATCCGTAATGGTGACGTTGTGGTGCACCTGGTAGCGATCCTTCAGTCCGCGCAGAATGGAGATCGTGTCATCTACTGTGGGCTGGCCGATGTAGACCTGCTGGAACCGACGCTCTAAGGCCGCATCCTTCTCGATATGCTTGCGGTACTCATCCAGCGTAGTCGCACCAATACAGCGCAACTCTCCCCGCGCCAGCATGGGCTTGAGCAAGTTGCTGGCGTCATTGGTGCCATTGGCAGAACCCGCCCCCACCACCGTATGTAGCTCATCAATGAACAGCACGATTTGCCCTTCGGAGTGCGTCACTTCCTTCAGCACCGCCCGCAGTCGTTCCTCAAATTCCCCGCGATACTTGGCTCCGGCAATCAGCGCACCCATATCCAACGAGATGAGCTTACGTCCCTTCAAGGATTCCGGCACATCTTCCTTGACGATGCGCTGAGCTAACCCTTCGGCGATCGCCGTTTTGCCCACACCCGGTTCCCCAATCAGCACCGGATTGTTCTTACTGCGGCGAGAGAGAACCTGCACTACACGACGAATCTCTTCATCGCGACCAATCACCGGGTCAAGCTTGTTCTCCCGCGCGAGTTCTGTCAAATCGCGACCGTATTTCTCTAACGCAGCATATTGCGATTCCGGCGTTTGGTTCGTTACCCGCTGACTTCCTCGGATTGCTCGTACTGCCGTCTCCAAGGTTTTCGTTTCAATATTGACCGCTCGAAATAGCCGCCGCCCAACGCGATCGTCCTCACACAGCGCCAGCAGCAGATGCTCGACCGAAATAAACTCATCCTGAAAATTGTTGCGCGCGGTTTCTGCTTTATCCAGAAATACATCCAACCCGCGTCCCAAAAAGAGCTGACTCAAATCTGACGAGGTGACCTTAGGCTGCCGCGCCGCAAACGCATCTAGCTTTTGCCGCAGTTGGGCCGAGTCCATCCCTGCCTTGTCCAAAATGGAATTTGCCATGTCTTCCTGATCCAGCAGGGCGATCGCGACATGTTCCACTTCCAGGTTTTGCTGGCGGTATGTGCGCGCTACATCCTGGGATTTCACGATCGCTTCCCACGCCTTTTCGGTAAATTTGCTGGGATCAGTTGGCTGCATAAATATAAATGGCGTTTCCTAACGAAACCAAATAGCTCTGATATCAATTGTAACTAAGGGTATGCATTATTCCTTGCAGGGGGTAGGGGCTAAGGGGAAGAGAGGGAGTGGGGAGTGGGGAATTGGGAGGAAGAGGGATGAGGGGCCAGGAGATAGGGATTAGGAGGAAAGCTATAAAGTCGTTTGCTTCGCCACCGGCGAAGCTGCTTGCATTCGCTAAATTCTTAGCCCCTTCTCTATCCCCCGATTCCCCTTTTTCTCCCTAGACCCTAACTCCTAAATCCTAGCCCCTGTCCGCCTGGCTCCCCTCTATCTGCTTCTGCAATCGCTTCACGGTCTGATGCATGTCTGGCAAACGGTTCATGATGGCGGAGACTTTGAGGAAGAGTTTATAGCCGATCGCTGGAGTGCCAACCACGACTTCGCCGGGGGCGACATCGCTATGGATGCCGGCTTGGGCTCCGGCTTGGGCTCCGTCGCCAATTTTGGTTTGGTTGGAAACGCCGACTTGTCCACCCAAAATGACCCGATTGCCGAGCTGTACGCCCCCTGCTAATCCGGTGTGGGCGGCGATCGCACAGGCTTGGCCAATGGTGCAGCCGTGCCCTACTTGCACAAAGTTATCGAGTTTGGTGTAGCGGCCAATGCGAGTTTCGCCCACAGCGGGCCGATCGACGGCGCTGTTGCAGCCAATTTCCACGCCATCTTCCAATACGGTAATGCCCGATTGCTCCATCTTGAGCCACCCCTCGGCAGTGGGCACAAAGCCAAATCCCTCAGAGCCAATGACGGCTCCAGCATGGATGACGCAGTTGGCCCCAACTTGGCTGCGCTCGTGGATGACGCAGTTGGCATGGAGCACGGTGCGATCGCCCACAGAAGCCTGAGGATACACCACCACATTGGGATGAATGCACACGCCGTTGCCAATGGTGCAGCCCGCCTGAATCACGACATGGGCACCGATCGCCACATCCTGGCCCAACGTCACCGATGGGTCAATCACCGCCGTGGGATGGATGCCCGCCGGGAGCTGATAGGGTTTGTAGAACAGGGCGATCGCCTGCGCAAACACCAGACGCGGTTGCTTGGTGGCAATCCAGGCGATGCTGCGTTCGGTGGCCTGGGCTTGCAACGTCTCATCCATGGGCAGAATCAAAGCGCTGGCCTGGGTCGTGGCGACCTGAGCTGCAAACTTGCCGCCATCCACATAGGACAACAGACCCGGAGATGCCTCATCGATCGCCGCCACTCCAAGAATTTCTGGGTTGTGTTCGGCGTGAGTTGTCAGGTTGGTAGCCCCTGTGTGACCCAGGGCTTGCACCACCTCGCTAAATTTCATCCCCATCGTGACTATCCTTTGTGCTGCGATCGCATTTCGTCATAAACGTACCAGAAATGCAGCGCACTCAACGTGAGCCGTTTGCGGAAAGAAATCGGCAGGCTGCACGCGGGTAAGTTGGTAGTGCCCCTCCGCACACAATATCTTGAGGTCGCGGGCCAGCGTGGAGGGGTTGCAGCTCATGTACACAATGCGCTCTGGCTGGGTGAGCAGCAGCGTTTGCAGTACGGCAGGGTCGCAGCCTTTGCGGGGTGGGTCTAGCACCACCACATCGGGATGCACCTCCAGCGTGGGCAGCAATGTTTCCACGGCTCCGGTGTGGAACGCCACATTCTCAATATGGTTGATTTCAGCGTTAATTTTTGCCTGTACCACCGCCTCTGGCTGCACTTCCAGGGCGATCGCCTCCTTTGCCCGTTTTGCCAGGGGCAACGTCAGCGTGCCAATACCAGCGTAGGCATCCAGCACCGTTTCGGTTCCGGTCAGGTTCAGCTCTGCTTCAATCACATTCAGCAATGCTTCTGCTTGCTCCGTATTCACCTGAAAAAACGTGGTTGGATGAATCCGAAATTCCAATCCTGCAAACTCTTCTCGCAAGTAGCCTTGTCCAGCCACCAACTGCGTTTCAGAGCCAAAAATTGCATTTCCACGTTTAGGATTGAGGTTCAGCAGCACACCCACCAAGTCGGGATAACGAGCCATCCACGCTTCGGCCTGCTCGGTCAACCCCTCCAGCCCGCCACCCGTGGAAACGAGGGTCAGCAGCTGCTCGCCCGTCCGTTGCCCAATTCGCAAACTCAAATACTTGAGTTTGCCGCGATGCTCAGACTCTTTGTAAATACTCCAACCCCGGGTTTGTAAATCGTGTTTGATGTCTGCCAGTAAGGGATTGAGCCGTTGATCTTGAATCGGGCACTGGTTCAGGTTGATTAGGCTGTGGCTGCCTTTTTGGTAATACCCGGCTTGCACTTGTCCCTGGGGCGATCGCCCCAGCGGATAGGTGGCCTTGTTGCGATAGGCTAGTGGATGCGCCACGGGCAGCAGCGGGTCAACCGGAGGATGGCTAAATCCGCCAATGCGCTCCAAATCTTGCACTACCAAGTTGCGCTTGACCGTTTGCTGAAAGGCATAGTCCACATGCTGCCATTGGCACCCACCGCATTTGTCGGCCACAATGCAGCGGGGCCGCACACGCTGTGGCGAGGCATCCAATACATCAAACAGCTTGGCATAGGCATAGGTTGGCTTTACCCGCACAAGCCGCGCCAAAATGCGATCGCCAACAGCCGTATCCCCCACAAACACAACACGCCCATCCCAACGGCCCACTCCTTCGCCATTGTGGTTTAGGTCAGAAATGGTGAGATCGATTAGCTCGCCCTGACGCCATTGAGGGGCAGCAGGTGGCAGTGGAGTATTGACGGCAGGAGCCCCGTTTGGCGCAGCGTCCTGGCTTGCATCGGAGGCTGCATCGGGAAGAGAGTTTGAGGTCACGGATCGGCTCAGTAATAAAAAGACTGATCATACGCTAACGCGCATCGCTCCAAGCGAGTGCGAAACTTCGTGAACCGATTCTGCTCTTACCCGTATGACTGTTACCCGTATGAACGGGGCTTACACACGTTGGGCAGAACTGAATGGTTTTGGAGGATGGGTGCCAAGTCTAGCTCACGATTCAGCATCCAATTGCGTAACTCCTGTGAAATTGTCGATGTGGTCGATGTGTAAGTACGCAAGCCGTTTATTGCAAACCTGAGAGATTCAACGGGGGATGGGAATACTTTGGGAAAGCTACGGTACGAGCGCTCAAGATTCCCGATTTATGTGGCAGCGGATTTTCAATTTTCTTCCCAGCCTCAATACCTACGACATTCTGAGCCCGGACCTGAAATTGCGCCGTCGGGTCACCCAAGGGCTGCAAACCCGGCCTGCGCTCAGCCTACTCGATTGGCAAGCAGCTTATGGTGCGCCAAATCATATTGATATTGCGATCGCCGAGTTTGCCTTTACTCAGCTTCCCAAATACAGTGGCCTGGACATGGCCCAACTTTTGCCGAGCGATCGCCTAGAAGAAGATCTGTGCTGGACAGGGGTGTGCTGGTATGACTGGTATCTCACCCTGTGCGACGATATTCAGCTTCAGTTTGGGGTAGAACTTAATCCCTATTTAGAAGACCTGGAAGTAGAAACCTTGGGAGAGCTGCTCCAGTACTTGAGCCAGCAAATTACCCACACAGCATAGCTGACCAGGATTTTTGGTGTAGGACTGACACACCTCATCGGAAAAATCATTCAACTGCGTAAGTTTTGACGGTAATTATCACCGATGCAGCTGAGTTCTGGTTTGTGAACGTCGCCTACAGCAAAGACCTTTCGAGCCTTCGGATGCGATTTGAGTTGGGAAATGGGTTTGTTCTGGTTTTGAGAATTTTCAGCATGATAGGGATGGTGTGCCATGCGTATGATCCATAAGTATTGGCACTGCAAGCCCTATGTATTGATGACCTTCTGGTGGTTTGTCGAATGACCTGGCGGAATTGAAAGCCGCTCTAGCCTCATCCAGCAGAGCGTTTCAGAGCTCTGGCTCTGCTGGTTTTATGGAGGAATCAAGATTCCTTATTGAAAATAATTTTCAAATCAGGGCATCCTGATGTAGGGTATATGTAAGAGCTTATTGAGAAAGCTAATCAATAAGCTGCTTGCGGTTTCATGATCAAAGCCCAGGCTAGTTTTCAGCTATTGGGCTTTGGTTGAGCCACGCTGCACCCTCTGGTTGGTCTTCTGCATGGACTCGTTTGCTTCGCCGCCATCTGTCGGTTCTGTGCAAGGCTTGGCCATCTCTTCGTTTGGTTCACAGTCCCTTGTTACAACCCATGAATGACTTCACTCCTGACTCCGTAAAAGACGCTGGCTTTTTTTCGGCTGATCAGCATGTTGTTTCGATTAACCGTAGCGATCGCTGGCTCGTGTGCTACCGCTTACAAGATTTAGGAATTGCCTGCAACTGCCTGCCCGATGGCAGCTTCCGCGCCCAAATTGACTCTCCAGTGGATGCAATTCAACTCTGGAGCGTGATGCAGCAATTGACGGGTTCTCGCACAGCCCACCTCAACTGGTTAGCACGCTGCTGGCGATCGTCTTAACCGTCTTCCGTGCAACCGCAGTTCAAGCGATCGCCAATGCAAATTGTCCCGTTAGTTAACATCGCCTCATTCGTACGTGCAATTTGCGTTGGTTAAGCCATGTTGGACACAACGCTTTTACGTTTCAGGGTTGAGTTTACGACCAGTTTCTTTTTTGTTCACGTTTTGAAATAGGGTTTATTCACACATGGGTAGCTTTAAAAGTTCCAAACTTCCATTTCAACTAGAAGGTCGGCTTTTAGAACTCGTTAAAAAAGATGGGTATAAGGTCAGGGGTCTGCGCTTAGCAACGGCAACGGGAGAGCTGTACATCAAGCTGAGCAAAGAAGCACGAGCCTCGTGTCGGCACGTTTTGACTCCGGGCGATTGGTTGCAACTGGTTGGTACTCAATCCCTGGACTACGAAGACGGTACGATTAAGTTCAAAGCAGTACACATTGGCTTGGGAGCAATGCCCTTGGTGCAACCTCCAGGACAAACGGCTGAATCTGTTCCTCCTGCACCCGCTGCAAAGCGGGAAACAGTGAAGTCTAAACCCTGTATTTTGGTGTGCCAAAAGTCGGATTGTTGCAAACGCGGAGGCAAGGCTGTGATGGCTGCTCTCCAAGCTGAATTGGGCGATCGCCAACTAGATGAGCACGTCACCATTAAGGGAACAGGCTGTATGAAGCAGTGCAAGGCTGGCCCCCATGTGGTCATGCCTGACAAGACGCGATATACCCGCATTCGACCCGACGAAGTCGCCCATGTTGTGGATCGCCACTTCCCTACATCTGTAAAAGTTCATTCAACGCCCTAGTCGATCGCCCCACCTTCAAGCCACGCCATAAACTAATTTGAATCTATAATCCTGAGCGCGCTAACGAGGGATGATATTTGTCAAAAAAACCTTGATGAGCAAGAGTTTCTGGCAAAGACTTGTCTTAATTCATTGTGATGAACCGGGCGATCGCGCTAGCTTTTGATTAAACCAATGAACGATAAAGAATATGGGAGCTAACAACTGCGAGGCGTCAACGTTGAAGTATCAACCTTGGCAGAGTTAGCTCCCATAGGGGAGATAGCAAACTGTTCAAAACTGTAAGTTATTGCTGCTTTAAAGAGCCGACAAATTAGCTTTTGTTACTATTGCTGCTCTTGCCACCTTTGCGGCCAATTTCGGACATGTGCTCTTTGTTTTTGCTGACGGCTTCTCCACCTTTCTTTCCGGCAGCACGGGCTTCTTCAGGGGTGAATTCATGGGCATGTCCGCTTTCATGAGCAGCTTGTCCGCCCTTGCTTGCAATCTCGCGTTGCTTGTCAGGATCCATTGAGGCAAAACCGCGTTTTTCAGTAGCCATGATGTTAAACTCCAGATCGTTTCAGGCTTACACTACAAACCTATCGGCTGCTGATGAGAAAACGGTCTGTCTAAGGGTTGAATCAATTTAATTTGAATAGCTTTTACTAACAGAAATTAACGCTGTTTTCGGAGGAGTAAATTAAGTTTTTCACTCTTTTTGGAGGATTATGCGATCGCGTTTGCGTCTTTTATTACGTTCGTTTTTGCAGATTTAAATACAAGATTTGCTTGAAGCTTTGATGTGCTGTTGCTAAGCCGTCGGGGCTTAGACCACTGTGTATCGGTCAGTACATTCAACCTAGGTAAATCATATTCATCAGGGAATTTGGACACTGACTTAGGATAGAAACTGAAGCCGTTCATGAATTTGAAAACGGTCGAGTTTGATCAGGCTTGCGATCGCATTGGTCTTAGTATTGCCCTAAACAATGTGGGATATGGATAAGCAGAAGTGCCCATTTTTGCGTGCGCAACGCACACGCAAAAATGGGCACTTCTGAGAGTTGCGCAGCGTGCAATCCTCAGAAAAGACTTTAACCGAAACTGATATTAAACAGGTAGGCATTTGGAAACGTATTTCGATTAATAGGCTGAATCCAAAACTAGCGATGGCTCTTGATCTTTCAGCGCCCATCAGCACAAAAAAAGAGGGGCGATCGCCCCCCAGAGTGTTTTCAATAGGTCTTAACCCATGAACACTTATGGCATTGGGTGGAATAGCAAATCGGGGAAGAACCGATTGAATTCGATAAGAATGCCTGCGGTGATGAACATCCACAGAGTCAACAGCACAGGGGCTGTAGAGAGATACTTGACGAAATACTGCATAATTACGCTCCAGAACCAAGCAAACAGGATGGACAATACGACAAAACAACGGACACCAAGACTAGCGAGGTGATACCGTAATTTCGTTGTCGGGAGCCGTGAGCTTACCAGAGGTAAACTCTGCAAGTGCTGCCAAAGGCCAAGTAAAGCCTGTTAGCATGATCCGGATTGCCCGAGGCACATCAATGATGATTTCGGACATTTCGGGAGATTTGTCGCCACGGACGGAGATAATATAGGCCCGACCAACCCAGCCAATCCAGCCTGCAATGTACAGGAAGAGAATGCTAGGGATGATGAATTCGCCCAAGTGAGCAATGCTGCCGTCCACAATTAAGTGGGGCAGGCCATCGGCTCCACACTGGAGTTGGGCATAGTTCTCAAAGCGAGCTTTGGCTTGCTCGGTTGCCGCTTTGGCAGCACGAGCCTGGAAGGAAGGATTGTCGCCACAGGTTGTCAAGTTGTAAGCGAGTGCAGGGGCTGCCAATCCCACCCAGAGGAAAAAGGTGGAAATGAGAGCAAACAATTTGCGCATGGAATTGTTTCCCTTTATTACGAAAAGCAAAGATTTTTGATGAAAAGATTAAGTTGTTTGTATGAAGGCATTCATACATCAGAGCAATCATACTCCTCAGGTGAAACCCCGTAAAGTTAAACTTTTAAAAGCAGAGAGGATTGCAAATCAAAATTCAGTGTTGATGCATGGAAATCTGCGATCGCCTGTCGGCTGAATTTTTTGAAACCCTCCCTCAGTCAGGTGTTTGCCATCTTCAATCAATTTCTTCGGGATAAGGAATGATGGACTCAATTGAAAAGTTAGATACACAAAAACAAATCTTTCCTTCAAAATTGAACTATATACTTTTGTAAATTATTTGATCGGATCGCCCGCAATTTTGGGATTGGTTAACTAATGTTACGGCCTGTTATGGATGAAGCCTTGAATTCACGCACGGCGGTGCTGCTAGGCAACCCATAAGTTGCGCTTGTAGAAGCCATTTTGAGGAGTCATGTTTGTGCACCAGGTTTGGGCGCAATGTTCACACAACGATGAGAGCTGTAGGAAGAAGGGATGGCGACGGTACTAGCATTAGAAACAAGCTGCGATGAAACGGCGGCAGCAGTTGTGCGCGATCGCACGATCCTTAGCAGTGTGGTGTCTTCGCAAATTGAGCTGCATCAGCGCTACGGTGGCGTGGTGCCCGAGGTCGCCTCTCGCCAACATTTAGAAACGATGAACTGGGCGATCGGCCAAGCGGTGGAGCAATCGGGCTGTACTTGGGCCGAAATTGACGGCATTGCGGCGACCTGCGCGCCGGGCTTGGTTGGGGCGCTCATGGTAGGGCTAACAGCCGCCAAAACCCTGGCAATGCTACGCCAAAAGCCGTTTTTGGGCGTGCATCATCTGGAAGGCCATATCTATGCGTCCTACCTAAGCGAACCCGAATTGAACCCTCCGTTTCTGTGTCTGCTGGTGTCGGGTGGGCACACCAGCTTGATCTACGTCAAAGACTGCGGCCAGTACGAGACGCTGGGCCAAACGCGAGACGATGCTGCCGGGGAAGCATTTGATAAGGTGGCGCGGTTGCTAAAGCTGGGGTACCCTGGCGGCCCAATCATTGATCGGCTAGCCATTGAGGGAAATGCTAAAGCGTTTGCTTTACCCGAAGGGCAAATCTCTTTGCCAGAAGGAGGGTTTCATCGCTACGACTCTAGCTTTAGTGGTCTTAAAACTGCTGTACTGCGCCTCACCCAAACCCTGGAAACGCGATCGCCAACGTTACCAGTTGCAGATATTGCCGCTAGCTTTCAGGCGGCGGTGGCACGGGCATTAACCAAGCGGGCGATCGCCTGTGCTCAAGACTTTGGCCTGACAACCATTGCGGTGGGGGGTGGTGTTGCGGCCAATCGGGGGCTGCGCCAGCATCTGACGGAGGCGGCAGAACCGTTGGGAATGCGGGTGCTGTTTCCTCCGCTCAAGTTTTGTACCGACAATGCTGCCATGATTGCCTGTGCAGCGGCTGATCATCTGAATCGAGGGCACACCTCTCCACTCACGCTTGGAGTGCGATCGCGCATACCCCTTTCCGACGTGATGCAGCTTTATCGTGAGCAAGGGTAATGCTTGGTGGCGATGGAGTGTTGTCGCTGTTCAATCAGGTGGTGTGTGTTTGCAACACATTCAGGATTGCCTGAGAAACCGCATCGGGTTGCTCCAACATGGCAAGGTGACCGCAGTCGGCAATCTCGATCACGTTTTCGCCACTGCAATCAAACAAATGGTGATAGCTAGCCAAATGCCGCACATACTGCGGCTCCATTACAGTGTCGCTTTGTCCAGCGATGAAATACACTGGCTGCTGCAATCGCGAAACCACCTGCGGTAGGCGATGCACCTCCTCAGCGGTGGTGGAATCGAGCAGCGTGCCCAATGCCGCTTGAGGATCGGCCACAACCCAATCTTGCATGCGCTGCCGACCCCAAGTGCGGGAGATCGGTCGAGCTACGTTCATGTAGGTCATCATGATGTCTAGCATGGGGACGTAGCATAACCACCGAGGCCGGAGCCTGACTAACTGCTGCCCGGCTGCCCGAAAGCGTTCAAACTCTTCTTTGAGATAGATGCCACCACCCGAGTTGAGGCAAATGACGCCTTTGACCTGATCGGGCCAGAGATCGGCGGCCCACAGGGCAATGCTGCCACCTAAGGAATGCCCAACTAGCCATACATTTGACAGATTGAGCTGTTGCAGCAAAATGCCCAGATCTTGGGCATAGTCGGCTGGGGTATAGCCCGATCCGGTGGGTGGCTCAACGGAGGTGGATGTAGCGATCGCCTGGCTAGTTGATTGACCCGGTGCGATCGCCAAATTGGAGCGAGTTAGGGCGACAGCACTGGCCGAAATAGCGGGTTTTGCGAACTCTTTGGCCGTTGGTCGATAGCAGGGCTGAGAGCCGCCAAAGCCGCGCAGATCGTACGTTAGACAAGAATAATGGGGAGCCAGCTGTTGAATGATTGGCTGCCAATAGGCGCGGCTCAACAGCCAACCATGCACAAACACCAACACCGGAGCCGTGTTGGTGGTCTCGGTTAGCTCGTAGGCGTGAGGGGTTCCCAGAACATCAACAGTGTCAACCATATCTCTATCGTATCCCGAAGTGCGCTGAATTCAATAGGTGTTGAACCCAGACTCAGTATGGGTTAAGCGCGATCGCACGCTCTGGTTTCTTCGGCCTCATCAGGGAGGGAGAATTTGCGCTGATAGAGACCCGCTCATGGGCCTGTACTCAGTGATGGGAGCGGGTGAGTTGGCCCGAAGGGGCGATCGCTCGATAAGCTCCAACTCCAACTGGACTTACGCAAGCCCACTAAATCTAGTGTGTTGGTGTTGTGGGTAGGGTGCGAAGCACCCTACCCACAACACCAAATGCGCAAGTCCATCCAAAACGGGTGCTTGTGGTTTGCCCAAGATTTTCACAAGGCTTCTCAGGTTTCTTTAATCTGTTCAGTGCAGAATAAGGTCAGTCCAGCAGAGGGTTTAGGGATGAGCGCTGTAGATCTGGCGACGATTTTGCACCCAGCGATCGCCGTTTTTTATGTATTTCCATTAATTGGTGTGGTGGTGTACTTTGCTTGGCAAACGCGCCAGCGCCGCCTGCAGGATAAGGAAAACAAAGGCAAAATTTCGCCGACTGTGGGTCCTCAGCATTTGCAAGTAGGCAAATGGTTGAGCGCATCGGTGGTGGGCATTGCCCTGTTGGGAATGGCGCAACCCATTGTGAAAAAGCTATTGATTGAGCCGGGCAACTGGGACGCAAATGCTGGCCGATTTGTGTTGATTGTGCTGTACTTCATTGTGACGATCGCCTCGCTGGTGTTGCTGTACCGGGCGCGATCGCTGCCGTGGCGGGCGGTATTTGCCACCCTCACCGGAATGGGCCTCATTATCATTGGGTTTCAAAAGTTTCAGGCGGGCGATGGCAATTTATACGATCTGGTGTTCCGCCGAGACTTTGAATGGCAAATTTCTCACTATTACTACGGCATGGTCGCCGCATTTCTCATGATCTTTTCGCTGGCGATCGTGCCAGACATCTACCGCGATCGCTCGTTGACGTGGCGCAAAGTTCACATCGTCCTGAACTGTCTTGCCCTGCTGTTTTTTATTGGCCAGGGGGTAACGGGCGCACGCGACTTATTGGAAATTCCGCTGAGCTGGCAAAAGCCCGCGATCGAGCAACTGTACATCAATAACTGCCAAACTCAGCCCTGCGAAGTGCGTCCGGTTGAACAGCCCCCTGCCGATGCTGGACAAAGCCAGTAGCGGATATGGTCAAAGGTGTCTCTCAAGCCGCAATTCAACGTGGGCAAGGTTCACATAAGCCATCATCCACGCCGAACCGGGCCTGCTGCAAAGGGGAACAGGCCCGGTTCGATGCTCGTGTTTTTTACAGGACTTATGCAGTTGAGTGATTGTTGGAGCGCTTAGCGCTCCAACAATCACTCAACCTCCTGGTTTTTCGGATGAAGTGCGTAAGCCCCATTTTATTTAGATGGTGGAACGAAGGTGATTCGCCTAGCCAAAACCATTTAGCTCATGTGCAGCGTAAAAAAGCCCTGAATCACCAGACAACGCTACGTCTGAGATTCAATCCGGGCTTTAGCTTCGGCTTCAAACCAGGCCACAACATCATCCAAGGTCAGCGCCTCAATGGGTTCACCTTTTGCGGCGGCGGCTTGGCGCAGGGGCCGCAGCGATGACACGACCAACTGTAAAAAGAAGCCTCGAAAGTTGGTGTCAAACCCTTTTTCGGGAGCCAGGTTGGGATCTTTATTAATCCAATCAGCGATTTGTTGAGTTTCCAAATTGGCGATCGCCACTCCAGTCGCTTCAGCCACGGCCTTGAGCGATCGCAGCGCATACACCGCCACCCGAGTTGAAAATCGATCACGAGCCGTCATCAGAGATTGATCGATTGCTGCACACTCCTCAGGCGACAAAAACTCAGCCGAGTCAGTCGAAAAATTGGTCATAACACTGCACCGGGGGCTTGGGATCTTCTGTTCATCTTACCGAGTTGCGATTCCTTCCTAGCCCTTCCCAAGGCTAGATTTGAGAAACCGCGCATCGAGAACGCACATCCAGCCTCTGAGGAAGAATCTAGGGCGATCGCCCAGATTGTGTCCCAAAACCAGTGAGTAACCCCCCGTGGTGTTTTACTTCGCCTGAATCAAGTAGCCACAGCGATGTTCGCCATTTACCAACCAGTGAGTGCGTTCTACCTTGCAATCTTGCAGCGCCATCTGAAACATCTCTAGCTCATTGCCACACACGCTGGGAAACGACTCGGCAATTTGCGAAATTGCGCAGTTGTATTCTGTAATGACAAATCCAGATGCATCGGCATTGACGCCGTTTGGCTCAACGGGATACCACTCGGCCATGTAGCCTTCTTGTTGCCGGAGTTCTACCAAACGAGCCACTCGCTCTTGCAAAGATCCAGAGCCAACCTGCTGGCAATACTCCAACGCTTTGCGCTGCCACTGCACTCGCAAAATATCCCGAACCTTATCTTTGCCAACGGTTTCGGCCAACGTGTCTAGCAGGGATAGCGCAAAGTTATCGTACTGAGCGGGTAGGCGATCGCGCCCTTTTTGGGTTAGCTGATAGAGATAGTTGGGGCGACCCATACCCTCCTGAAGCGCCTGGTGCTCAATGAGCCCCTCCTCTTCCAAATCTTTGAGGTGCCGCCGTACGGCCTGGGGAGAGATGCCGAAGTGCTCTGCGAGGTCATGCGCATTGGCATGTCCCTGCTTCAGCAAGTAATCCAAAATGTCTTGTTTGGTGGAAGGATGCTGGGTCGTTGTCATAGTGCCTCAACGGACGTGCCCTACCAGACACAGGACAGGCAACAAAATAGGAAGGGTCTAAACGGACTTATATCGTCAAAATACAGTCAAAACTCATGTGAACTAGACTTTGACAACTAGTTTGTTGCTAAAGTAGCTTACAATAAAGAAAAGCAACATGCGTGTTGTTTTTATGATTGACTTCATTATATAAAGTCCAGTCCATTTCTGCCGCCCGATCCGATGAGTACACAAGCAAATCCTTCTCAAGCTACCGACAAAAGCCTCGAAACCATGCGTAGCTTTGCCGAGCAATATGCAAAGCGCACCGGAACCTACTTCTGTGTTGATCCCGGCGTTACTGCGGTGGTCATCGAAGGCTTGGCAAAACATAAAGATGAATTAGGGGCGGCATTGTGTCCCTGTCGTCATTACGAAGACAAGGAGGCTGAGGCTAAGGCTACCTACTGGAATTGCCCCTGCGTCCCCATGCGCGAGCGCAAAGAGTGCCACTGCATGTTGTTTCTCATGCCAGACAATGACTTTGCTGGCGACCAGCAAGAAATTTCCTTCGAAGAAATCCGCAGTACCACCAATCCCCAAGCTTAATCAAATTGGCTGGTTGGATTCTTCGCTTTGCCTGTTGAGGAAGCTAAGGCGATCGCCCGTTACCTTCTGGATCATCTAGCCCTCAACAGCCCCGTTCCATCAAACCCCTAACCGCTTCAAGAGCACACGAGACGATGTCTACCTCTGTCAAATCGTTAGTTAACCAGCCCTACAAATACGGCTTCGTTACCGATATTGAGTCGGACACCCTGCCTCCCGGCTTAAACGAAGATGTAATTCGGCTCATTTCTGCCAAAAAGAACGAGCCGGAGTTCATGCTGGAGTTTCGGCTGAAGGCCTATCGTCAGTGGCTCAAAATGGAAGAGCCCAACTGGGCAGAGGTCGGTTACGGCCCCATCGACTATCAAAAAATCGTCTATTACTCGGCTCCCAAAAAGCAAGACAAGCTCAAGAGCCTCGATGATGTTGATCCAACCCTGTTGGAAACCTTTGAGAAATTGGGCATTCCCCTATCGGAACAGAAGCGTCTGTCGAACGTGGCCGTAGACGCCATTTTCGATAGCGTTTCCGTGGCCACCACCTTTCGAGAAAAGCTGGCCAAAGATGGCGTCATCTTCTGCTCCATCTCCGAAGCCATGCACGACTATCCCGACCTCATCCAGAAGTACCTGGGCAGCGTGGTGCCTGTAGCAGATAATTACTTTGCCGCGCTCAACTCAGCCGTCTTCACGGACGGATCGTTTGTATACATTCCCAAGGGCGTGCGTTGCCCGATGGAGTTGTCCACCTACTTCCGCATCAATAATGGCGACTCGGGCCAGTTTGAGCGGACGCTGATTGTAGCGGAAGAGAGCAGTCACGTTAGCTACTTAGAGGGCTGTACCGCGCCCATGTTTGATACCAACCAGCTACACGCAGCCGTGGTTGAACTTGTAGCTCTGGATAACGCCGAAATTAAGTACTCCACCGTGCAGAACTGGTTCGCGGGCGACGAAAACGGTAAGGGCGGGATTTACAACTTTGTGACCAAGCGCGGTCTCTGCCAGGGCAAGAACTCCAAAATTTCTTGGACCCAGGTGGAAACGGGATCTGCCATTACCTGGAAGTACCCCAGCTGTGTGCTGGTGGGCGATAACTCTGTCGGCGAGTTCTACTCTGTAGCGCTAACCAACAATATGCAGCAAGCCGACACGGGCACGAAGATGGTGCACATCGGCAAGAACACCCGCAGCACCATCATTTCTAAGGGAATTTCTGCTGGGCGCTCCAAGAACAGCTATCGCGGTTTGGTGAAGGTGGGGCCAAAGGCTGAAGGTGCCCGAAACTACTCTCAGTGCGACTCCATGCTGATAGGCGATCAGGCAGGAGCGAACACATTCCCCTATATCCAGGTACAAAACAACACCGCCCGGATTGAGCATGAGGCATCGACCTCAAAAATTGGGGAAGATCAGCTCTTCTACTTCCAGCAGCGGGGCATTTCGGCAGAAGACGCCATTTCCATGATGATCAGCGGCTTTTGCAAGGATGTGTTTAACCAGTTGCCCATGGAGTTTGCAGTGGAAGCCGATCGCCTGTTGGCCTTGAAGCTTGAGGGCAGCGTGGGCTAAGTTCCCTGGTTTTTACTGGTTTGCTTGTTTATTGCATGAGCCTGAGGGCTAGAGCGCAGTTAAGGAATTCAGCATCATGATTCGTGAAAACAGTGACATGATTTTGTCCGTTCGGAACTTGACCGCCGAAGTGGACGGCACCGAGATTTTGAAGGGTGTGAATCTGGAGGTTCGGGCTGGTGAAATTCACGCCATTATGGGCCTGAATGGATCGGGCAAGAGCACCTTCTCGAAAGTGCTGTCAGGTCACCCTGACTATGCAGTGACGGGTGGTGAAGTTTCTTACTTGGGGCAAGATGTGCTGGCGTTGGAACCCGAAGATCGGGCGCGATCGGGCATTTTTCTGGCATTTCAGTATCCGCTTGAGATTCCCGGTGTAAGCAACCTCGATTTTTTGCGCGTGGCCTACAACTCCAAGCGCAAGCACGAAGGACAGGAGGAACTGGATGCCTTTGACTTTGACGAGTTGGTGCGCGACAAGCTGGACGTGGTGAAGATGGATGCTGCGTTCCTCAGCCGTAGCGTGAATGAAGGCTTCTCCGGTGGTGAAAAGAAGCGCAACGAAATTTTGCAGATGGCGCTGCTGGAACCCAAGCTCGCCATTTTGGACGAAACGGATTCTGGTCTGGACATTGACGCGCTCAAAATCGTGGCTGAGGGTGTGAACCAGCTCTCCAACTCCGACAATGCCATGTTAGTGATTACCCACTACCAGCGCTTGCTCAACTACATTGTGCCGGACTACGTACATGTGATGGCCAACGGGCGCATCATTCGGACGGGTGGCAAAGAACTGGCTTTGGCATTGGAAGAGCGCGGTTACGATTGGGTGCTGAACGAAGCGGCGGCGGGGGTAGCTGGATGACTATTCAAATTTCTCCCGTGATGCTAGAACCGACCACTTCCAATGCGGCGATGAAGCGGAGTGCCTATGTGCAACGCTTACGAATGCTGGCCCAGTCTTGTTCGGCTGGGGTTCAGGGCTTAGAATCGCTGCGATCGCGCGCATTATCTCTGGTGATTGAGCAATCCTTCCCCACCACTCGTGACGAGGAATGGCGCTTTACCGATCTCTCACCACTGCTGGATCTGGAGCTGACAGTTCCCACTGATATGTCGGTTTCGTTGGATGCGATCGCACCCTGGATTTTGCCCGAGGCTGAATCCAGCCGTTTAGTTTTCGTGAATGGCGTGTATGCCGCTGACCTATCTGCCACCACTGGGCTAGCAGGGGTAACGGTTGCGCCGCTCTCCCAACTGTCGGAAGCGAGTGCGGTGATCGATCGCTATTTGGCACAGCAGCCCGGTGGCGAGGAGCTATTTACCGCGCTGAACACGGCCGGGTTGACCGATGCGGCGGTGGTGCTGGTGTCCCAGCATGCGGCGATCGCCCATCCTATTCATGTGCTGTTCATCTCTACAGGCGAACAAACGTTGGCTCAGCCTCGCTGCTTAGTGGTGGCAGACCCCAATAGTGCCGCCACCGTGATTGAGGAATTTGTGTCGCTCTCGGGCGATCGCGCTTTTACCAACAGCGTGACGGAGGTGTGGCTGGGCGAGAATGCGCAGGTTAACCACACTCGCATTCAGCGCGAGGCCAACACCAGTATCCATATTGGCAAAACGGTGGTGTCCCAAGCTCGGGATTCTCGCTACACCTGCAACGCCATTAGCCTGGGTGGGGCGATCGCTCGTCATAATTTGGAAATTCACCAAACGGGTGAAAACACAGAAACGGTGCTGAATGGCCTGTCGGTTGTACGAGGCAACCAGCTCAGCGATATGCACAGCGCGATCGCCCTCAGTAAGCCCCACGGGCGCACCAATCAGATCCACAAAACCATTGCCGATGATCGGGGCCATGTCGTCTTTAACGGCAAAGTATTTGTGCCGCAGCTCGCACAGCAAACTGACGCTGCCCAGCTCAACCGCAATCTGTTGCTGTCTTCCAAGGCGCGCGTCGATACCAAGCCTCAGCTCGAAATTGTGGCCGATAACGTGAAATGTACCCACGGAGCCACCGTTGGTCAGCTTGATGCTGATGAAGTGTTCTATCTCCAGAGCCGAGGCATTGATGCGGATAGCGCCCGCAAGTTGTTGGTTTACGCCTTTGCCTACGAAATTGTTGAGAAGATTCCTGTGGCCTCGTTGCAAGAGACGCTGACCCAACTCATCAACACTCCAAACGCTTAACGCTCCTTCGCTTTCACCCTCCTATGACCCTCGCACAAGAACGCACCCTCGCCTCCAAAGTTCGCGCCGACTTTCCCATCCTGCACCAGCAGATTCACGGCAAGCCGCTGGTGTATCTCGACAACGCAGCCACCTCGCAAAAGCCCAAGGCCGCGCTGGATGCGCTGATGCACTACTACCAGAACGACAATGCCAATGTGCATCGTGGCGTTCACACCCTGAGTTCGCGGGCCACCGATGGCTACGAAGGGGCACGCGATAAGGTGGCGGCATTTGTAAATGCAGCCAAGCGGGAAGAAATTGTGTATACCCGCAACGCCAGCGAAGCCATTAACTTGGTGGCCTACGCTTGGGGCAGCACCTTGCAAGCGGGTGATGAGATTATTCTGTCGGTGATGGAGCACCACAGCAACCTGATTCCCTGGCAGCTGCTGGCCAAGCGGACAGGTGTTGTGCTCAAGTTTGTGGAGCTGACAGAGACGCAGGAATTTGACTTTGAGCAGTACAAATCACTCTTGAGCGATCGCACCAAGCTCGTTTCGGTTGTGCATGTGTCCAACACATTGGGCTGCATTAACCCCGTCAAGGCGATCGCCGCCGAAGCTCATCGCTACGGAGCCAAAGTATTGGTGGATGCGTGCCAAAGCTTGCCCCACATGCCTGTGGATGTGCAGGATTTGGATTGCGATTGGCTGGTGGGTTCCGGCCACAAGATGTGCGCTCCCACTGGAATTGGCTTCCTTTACGGCAAGTTGGATGTGCTGCGGGAAATGCCTCCCTTTCTGGGCGGCGGTGAAATGATTGCTGATGTGTTTCTCGATCACTCCACCTATGCTGACGTGCCCCACAAGTTTGAAGCGGGGACTCCAGCGATCGCCGAAGCGATTGGCCTCGGTGCAGCGGTAGATTACCTGACGAGGGTGGGCATGGACAAAATCCACGCCTACGAGCAGGAGCTAACCCTGTACCTGTATCACCAGTTGGGCCAAATTCCCGAAGTGGTGACCTATGGCCCCAAACCCAATGCCGATGCCAGCAACCGCGCAGCGCTAGCCAGCTTCACCACAGGCACCGTCCATCCCCACGACCTGTCTACGATTCTGGATCAGGCCGGGATCGCCATTCGCGCCGGACACCACTGCACCCAACCGCTGCACCGCTACATCAAGGCCCAGTCCACGGCTCGCGCCAGCCTCTACTTCTACAACACCAAGGAAGAGGTGGATGTGTTCATTGCATCGCTAAAAGAAGCGATCGCCTTCTTCGGCGACATCTTCGGTTAGAACCTGTTCACGAGCAGAACCGATTCAGCCCGATACAAAATTCGGGTATTTTCTATGCGCTTAACTGCCACGATAGGTGCTGTAAGACCAGGGTGAGGTCAATAGCGGCACATGGTAATGCGCGGTCGAGTCAGCGATGCCAAACTGAATCGGCACTCGATTGAGGAAGGGTGGACTGGGCAACGTGTCGGGAAATCTGGCGAAATACTCGCCCACGTCAAACACCAGCTCGTAAACCCCAACGGTAAATTCCTCATCCATTAGCAGGGGTTCATTGGTGCGGCCATCGCCATTGGTGGTGATCTGCTTAAGTTGCTTTCTTTCGCCGGATTCGTTGATGGCCCAAAGCGCGATCGCCATTCCGGCGGCAGGGCATCCGTGGGCCGTATCGAGGACGTGAGTGGTGAGTTTTCCCATATGGTTGCTCGCTCGTTTGACTGAATTGGTGTTAGGACGAAAGGGGAGAAGCTAGTTGGCGATCGCCCGCAAAGCGCTGCGGCTGTCCCCAAATCACACGCTCCTGCTTGTAGATGACCATTCCCGGCTTTGCCCCTTTGGGCTTATACACATGGCGTGGCTCGGTGTAAATGACAGGCACCTGCTCGCTCTGGACGGCGCGGCTGTGGAACGCAGCCACATCGGCGGTGAATTGTAGATCGGCCTCCTCTGCTGGGTGACCGGGCTGGAGCCGCAGCAGCACATGGCTTCCTGGAATCTCCTGACTGTGGAACCAGAGATCGTAATCAGTCGCCAGCCGGAATGTTAACTCGTCGTTTTGGTGATTGTTGCGACCCACCCAAATTTCTAAACCCCCTGGGGTGGTGTACCGCCGAAAATTGGTGGCCGTGCGGCTGCGGCTGGACTGCTCGGATGTGGTGAGGTACTGCTGTTCCTCCAACTCCTCGCGAATTTCGTCGAGCGCTTCCAAATCGTCGGGGCTGGTGTACTCGCCCAGTTGCGCCAGGGCAACCTGTACCTGTTCTAGATAATCGATTTCGGACTGGGTTTCCTGTAACAGAGGTTCTAACGCTTGGCGCGATCGCCGTAGTTTCTGATGTTTTTTGTAAAGCGCCTGGGCATTTTGCACCGCATTCTTTTCGGGGTTGAGGGCGATCGCCACCGGGTCTCCCGTGGCAAAATCCTCTAGCGTAATGCGGGTCATGCCCGGTTCCCACAAATGCAAGTGCGCCATCAGCAAATCGGCCTGATCCTTGAGGCGATCGGCACTGTCGGATTGGTCTAACCGAGACTGAAAATCATTTAGCTTGATGTAGAGCTTCTTCAACACATTGACCAAACGCTGGCTGATTTGGTGCTTGAGCTGGCCAAACTCCTGTTGGTTGAGCCGATCGCGGTAGTACTGGCCCACCACCGTTTGCACCGAATCCACGGTTGCCGTCGAGTTCCAGCCCAAGACGGTGTACCCATCGGTTGTCCACGCTGGCTCAAAGGTTTCGTTACCAAGAGCTGTCAGCCATTGCCGCCAGTGATGAAACAGCCGCTCCCAATCGTCTGCTAGGAGTGTGTCAGTGGTGGCGTTGGCATCGACGTGAGCCGTTTGGCACATCGACAGCACTAGGGCAGAACTAAGCCCGCGATAGTTTTGCAACAGGGCACGCTTGAGGGGAATGGGCACAAGGGCAAGGCGATCGCGCCATCGTTCCAAGGATTCTTCCAGGCTAGGAGCGGCTTCCCTTAAAGCAGGCGGCACCTCGTAGGGTTGCCCAGTGAGCAAGGGGCGTACACTCGACTGCTGAGCGCTGACCTGGTGCGCAACCGTGACAATTTGCTGATCGGCAGTTGCGAGTACCACGTTGCTGTACTTGCCCATCACCTCAATGTAGAGATGCCACAAGGCCGGGTCGCCGGGTCGCCGGGTAAACTGAAAATCCAGCACCCGCTCCCAGGGCGCGATCGCCTCAATGCTCGATAGCGCCAATCCACTCAGTTGGTGTCGTAACTGTTGGTTAAAGGCAAACGTGTTGGGATCGCGGGGGGGCGCTTCATCAATGCAGACTCGCGCCGCTTGCGGATGCCAGGATACCGTCAGCCACCCCCGTTGGTCGATCGTACGCAGCGCAATGGCAATGGTGTAGCGATCGCGCTGATACACCTGCTCCACGCGGGCGGGTAACCAGTGCGATCGCAAATCTGCTGCGAGGGCAGCTAAGGTCGTGAAATCTACAGGTTGCACAGAATCTTGACCGGATAGACGCGAACGAACGGAGCGGAAAACTCGCTCAAGCTCTGATCCTAACTTGGGCTGTGAAGCTCCGGTTGGCAGTAGATGAGATTTGCCTAAAATTGCTGCGCTCGAAAAACGTTTCCGTCCCTTTGTTGAGAATCGCCCGATAGTACCTTGTTGGGCAAATTTTTTTCGATACCATTGAAATTAAGGGATTTTGGGACATTTTGCCCGATCTCAGAGCAATTTTTATGGATATTCGGCTCATCAACATTGGCTTCGGCAATATTGTATCTGCCAACCGCGTGATTGCCATCGTTAGCCCTGAGTCTGCCCCGATCAAGCGCATTATTAGCGATGCGCGCGATCGCGGCCAGCTCATTGATGCAACCTACGGTCGCCGCACCCGAGCGGTGATTATCTCTGACTCGGGACATGTGGTGCTATCAGCCATTCAGCCCGAAACGGTGGCAAATCGCTTTGTGGTTAGCAAAGATACTCATACGGATGACTAGAACATTGGCTTGAAAAAGGTTTGAAGAATCAGACTAGGGGAAGGTTGGCTTAAGAACTTGGCAAAAATCTTCCATTGTATTGGATGATAATTGTTTAACCATTTTGCAAACGGGGGAACTCATGAGCAGAGGCAGACTAATTGTCATTACCGGACCGAGTGGGGTCGGCAAGGGTACTCTGCTGAAATCGTGGATGAAGCGACATCCTGAGTTTTACCTGTCGATTTCGGTCACGACGCGATCGCCACGTCCGGGTGAAATGGATGGCAAACACTACTTTTTCCGGTCGCGATCGCAGTTCCATCAAATGGTAGAAAATGGCGACCTGCTAGAGTGGGCAGAGTTTGCTGGCAATTGCTACGGCACCCCTCGCCAACCTGTGGAAGATCAAATTCGCCGGGGTCAATCGGTCATTTTGGAAATTGAGCTAGAGGGTGCGCGCCAAATTCGCCAAACTTTTCCCGAAGCGTTGCGCATCTTTGTGCTGCCACCCTCGATGGAGGAGTTGGAACAGCGTTTGCGCGGGCGCGGGCAAGATTCGGATGAGGCGATCGCTCGACGGTTGGAGCGGGCCAAAGCTGAAATCGGTGCTGCGGGCGAATTCGATGTTCAAGTCATTAACGATGATTTGGAGGCGGCCCTGTCTCGCATTGAAGATGTGCTGTGTGCCCCGGTGTAAGTGCGGCGGCGGCTCATGACTTGAAAGCCCCGTGAATGTCGAAGCATTCACGGGGTTTTGTGTTTGTCATCTATTGGAGGGCAACACACTGATGCTGCTGCCCTTAGTGATAGATGGGATGCGCTTGAGATTTATTTTTTCTCGCGCTTGAGGTTCTCTTCTAGCTGCTGAATTTGATCTTTGCGTGCTTCAATTTCGAGCGATCGCCGATCGAGTTCTTGGCTTTTGAGGGTTAATGATTGTCGCCACTGCTCTGCCCGTTCCACTTCTTTTTGTAACAGTTCTGGAGTCATGCCTGAACTGAGAAACTCTTCAACAATGGTCAAAATCCACGGTTTTGCATCTTCAATGCTTTTGACCTTGTGTGCGCTTGAGATCTGAATCAGCACAAGCATCCCTTCCGGAAATGCCTCCGCTTCTGGCGCAAGAACAGTTTCCTCAGCGCTGAGCGTTGCCCAAAGATGCTCGGCCTTTTGGTGGGCCAGCAACCTTAGGCTTGTCGAACCGTCAGGGTCCTTTTTTTGCACCTGTGCCAGGTAAAGCATATAAGCAGCGATGTACAGAGTTCCCGAAGAAAACTACCCTCGTTGTAAAGTATAGCTTTAAGATTTGTTTGCGATTGAGACCAAGTGCCCTCTTTCTAGCGATCGCACAACTGTCCTAATCGAAATGGCGATCGCGATCCATGGCAAAACCTGCTGTCGCTTTTGAGGTTCGCTTCAAGTCACAGCAGGTTGGATGGAGTGAGTTACGCTGAACCGCGACAACTACAGTCGAGCAAGGCGATCGCGCAAAATTGTAGCTTGAGCCTGAGCCTCGGCCAACGAGTCGCGCACCCCTTGCACCACATCGGCTGGGGCACGATCCACGAAGTTGGAATTTGAGAGGCGATCGCCCAACGATTTTACTTCGTTCTCAGCCTTGGTCAAGTCTTTGGTGATTTTGGCGCGCAGGGCATCCACGTCCACCACCCCCGCAAGGGGAATGAGAACCTGCACGGTGCCCACCACCCCGACCAGCATTTGCTCAGCAGTTACAGCTTCGTCGGGTTGAGGGACTGTTGCAGGTACCTCAACAGTCGCTGGAGCGGTGCCTCGAATCGACTCAGGCAGGTCAATGGACTCTACAAAGGTTTCGGCGCGACCCGTAATTTCTTCGTATACCTCGCCCGCTCTGCGCCGCAGCTCTTGACGTGCATCGGCTTTGAGCAAATAGCGGTAAACAAACCACGTGCTGTAGCTCAACCCAACCAACTTGAGCAAGGGCGAAATCAAAATCAGGCCATCCACCGCACCCAAGACCGCCAGCGTCACTCGGGCCACAACGATTGCTGCAAAGAGCAAGCCCAGCGTCACAACGGGGTTGCGATATTGGCCCAACGATTCAAACTTAAAGTCATCAATGGCGCGAATGGCGGCTCGGGCAGCTTCGGTCGCGGAGTTCAGCGCTGGGTTTCCAGTCAACGGTATAGTGGCTGCAGTCGCTTTTGGATCGGGCTGAATGGTTAAGGTTTGCACTTTGGCCAAGTCTTGAATGTAGGTTTGGCCTGCTGTGAGGATTTGGCGCTCGCGATCGCTGTCACTTTGCAGAATGGCCGTAATCCGCACACCGGGTTTAATGTCAGCCTCGGCTCGCAGGTTGCGAATCGTGCGAATTGTGCCAAACAGCAGCTCAAACTGCTCATCCAATGCTGGGTCAATCAGCACGGTATTGGCCATTGGGTACTCAGAGGTTGCCAAGAGGGTTGCCGAATTAGCCTGATTTAGGGTTTGCCACACTTCTTCGGTAATGTGGGGCATAAAGGGATGCAGCAGTCGCAAAATACCGTCTAGCACATAAGCCAGCGTTTGCTGAGCGATTCGGCGGGCGGGCGATTCCTTATCCTGCAATCGCGACTTAGCTAGCTCAATGTACCAATCACAAAAATCACCCCAAATGAAGTCGTACAGCCCCTTGGCTGCTTCGCCCATGCCGTAGTTTTCTAACGAATTGCGGGTTTGCTGGACGGCTTGGTAGTAGCGCGACAAAATCCAGCGATCGGCCAGGGTCAACTCTGCCGGATTGGGCTGCCCCAGTTGGGCAGGCGTTTGCCCATCCAGGTTCATCAGCACAAAGCGGGACGCATTCCACAGCTTGTTGGTAAAGTTGCGCGAGGCTTCCACCGATTCCGATTCATCGGTTTTACGGTTGTAAGCCAGGCGAATGTCTTGGCCCGCTCCGGCCACTTCACGAATCAGGGTGTAGCGCAGGGCATCGGTGCCGTATTTATTGATCAGCAGCAGCGGATCAATGCCATTGTTGGCTGATTTCGACATCTTCTTATTGTTTTCATCCCGCACTAGACCGTGGATGTACACCGTGTCAAAAGGGATGTGATCGGTAAAGTGACCTGCCATCATGGTCATGCGGGCCACCCAGAAGAAGATGATGTCGAACCCAGTCACCAGCGTAGTGGTGGGATAGTAGCGCTCCAGATCCAGGGTTTGCTCTGGCCAGCCCATGGTGGAGAAGGGCCACAACCCCGACGAAAACCACGTATCCAGCACATCGGGATCTTGCTCGATCTGCACGCCTTCGCCAAATTGCTCCACTAGCTTTTGCCGCGCTTCGTCTGCACTCATGGCCACCACAAACGGTGTGCTGTCGGTAATGGAGCCGCCCGTTTCGCTGACGGCATAGTAGGCAGGAATTTGGTGCCCCCACCACAGCTGACGAGAAATACACCAGTCACGCAGGCTCACCAGCCAATCGCGATACACCTTGGTCCAACGCTCGGGTACAAATTTGGGTTCGTTGTGGTTATCTAGCCGATCCAAGGCTTTGTCGGCTAACGGGTGAATTTTGACAAACCACTGGGTCGAAAGCAGCGGTTCTACGGGAACTTTGCCGCGATCGCTGTAGGGAACGGTGTGCTTGTAGTCTTCAACGCGCACCAAAAAACCTTCGTCTTGCAGGCGGGCTACCACCTGTTTGCGCGCCTCGAAGCGATCGAGCCCCACAAATGGCCCTGCATGGTCATTCATTGAGCCATCTTTGTTCATTAGGTTAATGAACTCCAGGTTGTGGCGCTTACCCATCTCAAAATCGTTGGGGTCGTGGGCAGGGGTAACCTTTACGCAGCCTGTCCCAAAGCTGGCATCCACATACTCATCAGCAATGATGGGAATTTCGCGGTTCATGATGGGCAGGCGTAGCGTTTTACCCACCAGCGCCGTGTAGCGCTCATCATTGGGGTTGACCGCAACCGCCGTATCGCCCAGCATCGTTTCGGGGCGAGTGGTCGCCACTTCCACAAAGCCTGAGCCATCCGTCAAGGGATAGCGAAAATGCCAGAGATTGCCGTCTACCTCTTTACTTTCTACTTCCAAATCGGACACGGCGGATTGACTGGCAGGACACCAGTTCACCAAATACTTGCCGCGATAGATCAGCCCTTCTTGATACAGTTGGGTAAAGGCGTGCAATACCGCATGAGAGAGGCCCTCATCCATGGTGAAGCGCTCACGGCTCCAGTCCACCGATACGCCCAATCGGCGCAGCTGATTCACAATTGTGCTGCCCGATTCTTCTTTCCAGGCCCAGGCTCGTTGCAAAAAAGCATCGCGGCCAATATCGTTCCGAGTTTTGCCTTCTGTCTTGAGCTGCTTTTCCAAAATGGTTTGCACGGCAATGCTGGCGTGGTCGGTGCCCGGTAGCCATAGGGTATTGCGCCCAGTCATACGGTGGTAGCGCACTAGAGTGTCGATTAGGGCATTTTCGAAGGCGTGGCCCATGTGCAGACTGCCCGTGACGTTTGGCGGTGGAATGACCACGACATAGGGATCGCCAGCGGCGTTGGGGTCTGCCTTAAAGACATGATTCTGCTCCCAAAACTGCTGCCACTTCTGCTCGGTTGTGGAGGGATCGTATTGGCTGGAGAGAGTTGGAATGGATGCAGTCATGGACGGCTATGCAGAGACAAAATTACTCTTCTTAACGTTACTAGAATTTTGTAGTGTTGGCGCAGGGTTGCCACCGAAGGCGATAAGAATTTGAGGCGGGGTGCTGGGTTTGCAATTCTCGCCTGTAGTGCTTCATGAGGGTTCATGCGTCAGGATTGATGTGTTTGGTTGGGGTGATGTGTGGTGAGATACGGTTCAACCCGTGCATTACCCAAAGCGTCTCAACTAATAGGCCTCGTGCACGAATTGCTTTTTGGAAGGATGAATTTAGGACTTACGCACTTCATCCGAAAAACCAGGGGATTAAATGCTTTTTGGAGCGCTTAGCGCTCCAAAAAGCATTCACCTGCGTAAGTCCTGGAATTATTGCGTGGCACCGTTGCGCAATGATTCATGTAGGAGGTCTAGTGTCCTAGGCGGCGTGAACTCGTCTTCAGCTGGACTTACGCATTGGTGTTGTGGGGTGGGGGGGCAGCACCCAACCCCCACCCCCCCCCCCCCACAACACCAACACACCAGATTTAGTGGGCTTGCGTAAGTCCTGTTCAGGTTGATAGAAGTTTTGAGGTTTTGGATGGAGATTTGCGATCGCTGTGGTTTCCTAAACTCTCAAGCTGGATTAATGATGCGTTTCGTAAAGTTAGTAAGCTGAAGTATGCTCTAGATCAGGAGTGGCTTGGCGATGGGGTCGATATGTTCCATCGTTTGCCAATGGGGCGATCGCGCTTCGTTTCTGCGAGATGTACCTGATCAGTGTTGAGTTAGCTTGAAAGAGATAGTGTTACGCTCTCTTGCTTGAGGCTAGTGGTGGCCAGCCTTATCAAGGTTCTCTGTTGATTAATTTTTTTCTGACGCGCTATAACGTTATGACTTCAAACCCTTCCGATAATCAAGAATTTCTTGAATTTGATCCTGACAATGTATCGCGGGAGTTGGTGGTTGCCATTTGCGAAGCCGCAGATGTGATTGCCTGCGAATGTCCAGGCTATTTGGCCCGATTGTTGCGTCAGGTGCAATCCTTTCGGGCTTATACCCTGCGCTGTATAGACCAATTTCCCGAAGATACCGAAACCCACGAATGGTTGAGCGATCGCGCTGAGCAAATCGAAACCCTGCTCGCTCAGACCATGGTGGATCTGATGCATCGAGAAGGATTGATTACCGAGTCGAATCAGCTTGCTTTGGGCAAGTTGTCGGAACGTGCCAAAGAGATTGCTCTGCGCCAATTGGGATGGTAGCGCGTCGGTGGTGCTCTCTCGGTGCGTGCCCTTGGCCCGAAAGGCGGAAGTTGCAAAAAACGTAACCCCTCAACCCAGAGGCCATCGCAATGCCATTGTTGAAGAAATCACCAATGTTGTGCAGGAGTCAAGACCATGGTTGGGCTACGTTGGGCGGGAGCAGCGATCGCTGGCAGTGTGCTGTTGTTGGGCCTAGTGGGGTGCGCCGTGAGTGAGTCGTGGGCCGATGGATCGAAGCGCCCTGATGCATCATCGCCAGAATCCGGCTCGTCTGTGGAACCGCCGGACTCGGTAGCCCAGACGCCCAATGCGCCGTTGCCTGCGGTTGATCCAGAGGTTGTGGCGGCACAAACCCGGTTTGGCTTCTCACTCTTTTCGCAGGTGGTGCAGCAATCGGATGGGGATAATCTGATGATTTCGCCATCGAGCGTGGCGCTGGCGCTGGCGATGCTGTATAACGGGGCCAACGGCGAAACCCAAGAAGCCATGGCCAATGCGCTATCGCTGCGGGGGCTGTCGGTCGAAAGCCTTAACCAGGCCAACCAGTCTCTGATGACGGTTCTAGAAAACGCCGATCCTAAGGTGAAGCTGGCGATCGCCAACTCCCTATGGGCACGACGAAACTTTCCGTTTGAAGATGCGTTTCTGCAAGCCAATCAGGCATTCTACGAGGCGGAAGTCTCTACGCTGGATTTTAGTGATCGGCAAAGCGTGGAGACCATTAACGATTGGGTGAGCCGCAACACCGAAGGCAAAATTCCCACCATCATCGACCAGATCAACCCCGATGATGTCATGTTCATCATCAACGCCATCTACTTCAACGGCACCTGGCAGCGGGTCTTTGACGCACGCCAAACCTCCAACCAGCCGTTTTATTTGGCCGATGGCAGCCAAAAGTCGCACCCGATGATGCGGCAAGATGGCGGGTATTTATATCTAGAAAACAACCAGTTTCAGGCCGTTCAGCTGCCCTACGGCAATGGCCGTTTGAGCATGGTGATCGTTTTGCCGCAACAGAGCCTGGGGCTGGATACGTTTCTCTCTATCCTCACGCCCGACAATTGGCAGACTTGGCAAGAGCAATTTAGCTTTCGAGCGGGGGCCATTCAGCTTCCCCGTTTTAAGTCAGAATTTAGCGTGAACCTGAACACTGCCCTACAGGCCATGGGAATGGATGTGGCGTTTGATCCATCGGCGGCTGATTTTTCTGGGCTGAGTGCTGAGCCTACCTATGTGAGTCGGGTGCAGCACAAAACATTGATTGATGTGAATGAGCGGGGAACCGAGGCCGCAGCGGTGACTTCCATTGGAGTAACGACAACATCCATGCCGATGAATCCGTTTCAAATGACGTGCGATCGCCCCTTCTTTTACGCCATTCAGGACAACGAAACCGGCAGCATCTTATTTATGGGAACGGTTGTTAACCCAGAAACTTAGGAAAAAGCTAGGCTAGAGAAACGTTCAATTCGCTGCATTTGGAAGCGATTTGCCATGCCTCGCTATTTGGATGACCCCTACGACCCGACAGAGCTGAAACGGCTGCGGCTATTCTTGTATCTGACGCCTGTGGTGGGGGTGTTTCCGGCGGTGTGGACGCTGTTGCGCCGAACGGGCGATCGCCGTGAGCGGGCGGTAAGTCGGCTGGTTGTGACCTTGGGAATGCTGTGGTTGGCCAGCTATGTGGCGCTGGGCGCAGGCACCGAAATTTCCCACGCCACGGTGTGGAGTATGGCCAATGCCTTGGCCACGTCGGGCTACTTTGGCGTAAACCTTTGGCTCATGTTGCGCCTGTGGCAACGCAAGCCGCTTGTGCTGCCTGGAATTAGCGACTTGAGCGATCGCCTGCCATAGCCAGGTGCTCATCAGCGGGGAACTGCCAGGGAGTTCATCTCTGGGCTATTTCCCATGCATGTACACCTGAAAACTTTCAAATTTTGACGTAAAGTGCGTCAGTCCTGTTATAAACTGTCGCAATTTTTGAAAACACTGCTAATATGCAGCTTGAAGTATGCATGATGACCTCTACATCTAGCGTGTAACCGTATCAGAGAAACGATCCTGAAGGTTGCCTGATGCAGTTGAAAGAATCAGTGAATGAGAGGAAACGAGTCGAGCTAAGCCGCAAATTGCAGGCGATCGCCAACTTGAGGTCAGCATTTTTCACCCGGTTACTAACCCTAACGCCGAGTATCGTCTGTCGAGGAAGTGTGTGAACCATCCCAAAGTCTATTCTGGGTATAGGCCCAAATTGCCAAAGAAAAAGCTCACCGGAGCGAAGCGCCTCTGGTTTATGTTGGGTTTGGTGGGAATTGCTTCATCCTCGGCGATCGCTGGAGCCCTGCTGGCTGTGTCGTTGGCCAGTACCCCTCTGTTGCAAAGTCGGCTCAGTCCCGAAGATGCAGAAGCGTTTGAAGGCAGTGACATCTCATCAGGGGTCAACTTTCGCCTCCCGCAGCTTACACGTCCAGTCAATATTTTGGTGCTGGGCATTAAGGTGCTCAGTTCGGATGTGGCCAATCCGCCCGAAGAGGTGCAGGATCTGGGCTATCACGCCCTGGTCAACTCGCTGGATGGCCTGTCAGATACGATGATGCTCATTCGGTTTCAACCGAGTGACAGAACCCTAACGGTGCTGTCGCTGCCTCGCGATACCCGAGTGCGTATTGATGGGGTGGGCACCGCCAAGCTCAACGAGGCCAATGCTTACGGTGGGCCTGCTTCTGCGGCGATCGCCACTAGCAATCTATTGGGCGAGGTTCCTATCGATCGCTATGTTCGTATCAACATTCAAGGGGTAGAAAAGCTGATTGATGCCCTGGGCGGCATCGATGTGTACGTCCCTCGCGATATGAAGTATCAAGACGACTCCCAGCATCTCTACATCAACCTCAAGCAGGGGCAGCAGCGGCTCAATGGCAAAAAGGCAATCGACTTTTTGCGCTTTCGCTACGACGAATATGGCGATATTGGCCGTGTGCAGCGGCAGCAATTGTTTATGCGGGCCATGGCTGAGCAAGCCTTAAATCCTGCCACCATTACCCGGTTGCCTCAAATTTTGTCAGTCATTCAAGAAAATGTAGACACCAACCTATCGGTTGAGGAATTGGTTGCCCTGGTTGGCTTTGGCTCCCAGGTCGATCGCTCAAAAGTGCAAATGCTGATGTTGCCGGGAGACTTTAGCTCTAGCGAGGAGTATGTGGCCAGCTATTGGTTGCCCAACTACCGGGCGATCGATCAACTAGTAGCTCAGTACTTCCGCAACTCAGCCGAAGCAACTTTGGCTGATGGAGAACCCATTCAAGCCTCTGGCTATGAGCGCATCTCGATTCAAGACAGTACAGGCGATGAACTGGCCGCAGATGAGGTGATGACAGCCCTGGCCGACCAGGGTTTCACGAATGTATCGGTTGATCAGCCCTGGGGTGAAGTTCTCGAAACAACGCGGATTATTGCCCAGCAGGGAAATACCGCGACGGCTGAATCGGTGCGGCAAGCCTTGGGTGTGGGTGAGATCCGGGTAGAAAGTACAGGCGTGTTGCGCTCGGATATTACAATTCGCATTGGCCGAGATTGGTTGTCTCAGCAATCGACAACGGTCTCATCCGATTCATCGTCATCGGATTCATCCTTTTAATCTGAATCGCCATGGTTCGCCTAAATCGCCATCGTTAGCTTGAATCGCTATCGAATCGTGGAAATGATGTGGATGTGGTCGGCAGAACTGTGCTGACATGTCAGTTTCGGTTAAGGGCTTTTGTGAGGGTTGCGCGGCGCGCAACCCTCACAAAAGCCCAGTTTTGGGTGGGCGCCGCGCACGCAAAACTGGGCACTTCAGCTTATCCAAACTCACGTTGCTGGTGGGTGTTTAGGCCCATACTCGCAGGATGTGCGATCGCTACACTCCTGGATAGGAGAGTACCTTGAGCATTTTGCCCAGGCTTTCCAAATCTCCAACCAATCGCCGCACCGGAGGCGGATACACCTTAATTAGCGTTGGGGTCGCGGTCACTTGGTCGGCCTCGGCCTCCTCAGGTGTTTTGTGAATATCCACCACCTTGAGGGTATAAGGCTGACGCAGCGACTGTTCCAACAGTTCATGCAACTGTTTCAGGGCTTCTTCGGTCATGCCGCTATTCCCCGATATATACAGCCGCAGCACATAGCCCTGGGCATCTCGTGTTGTGCTATTGGGCGACCATGCCAACGTACTGGAGCCATCATTGGCGCGTGAAGAAAACTGTGGCTCGAGTGTTTCAAATTGCATCACCAAGTCGTGGTTTTCCCACAATTCGGGAAACTGTTTGCGATAAGTGGTGAGCATCAGAGGTTCACAAATTTCGCTCAGCGCTGGCATCGCCTGCCATTGCAAGTCGCCCGTGCCAAACATGGCATTGAGCAACGCTTGATGGTACAACACCAGAGGATGGGCTTCGGCTGACGTGCGCAACTGCTGAGTTTGTGAGTCGATCCAGCGATCGATCGTTGCGGTGTAACAAGGAACCAGGAAATGCGGTGGTTCTGATAACCTCAACATTTCCTGCAGAACGGCACAAAGCTGCAGGTGCCATCGCGTGCGCTTATGAGGATCGATGCAGTACACCACATCCCCACCTGGGGTAAACAGGGCGATTCCCTTAAACAGATCAGATTGAGTCGGTTTACCTGGCTCAATAGGGCTATCATTCATTGCCTACAGAACCCAATGTTTCAAGAATTAAGGATTTGGGATGGTGCTTTACTGAAAGCAACAAGGGTTGATAGAGCGTTTGATAACGGTAATGGGTGAGCTACTCGGCGTAGCCTTGAAGCAACAAGAATTGAGGGAACTTTGGTTACCCATGGAATAGATGACTTGATGTAGCGCAATTGCGTAGGCGCTGACAATGAAACGGTGACAGGGGCAGCGCTCTAATCGAGCAGTTCTATTCCAGCTGGAGATAAACCTAGCGTTTCGTTTGGAGAGCTTGGGAGGTTGCTACTTTTATTGTGAAGGAGATGCTGAGTCTGTAGCCGAAATATTGCATGGATGGTGCAAAAATCTATGCTTCGCGTAACACATTCATGTTGTGTTACATAGATAACCGATGCAGAACTGAACCTATCTCGAGTTCCTTCATGGCTGGGCAGATGAACTGGCAGATGAGCTGGTATGGGGCGATCGCCATCATGTCTCGACTCCCGGCACCGCAAAAGAAAATCGCCGGAAACCTGTCCGGCGATCGCTTAGTATCATCGTTTCTCTACAGAAAAAAGCAGCAATCTTCGCTGGCTTAGAACCTTGCCTAGACGCGGCCCCGCAAGATCTGTGCCATTTCGTTTGGCTTGGGCGACATTTCGAGGGCCGTTTCTTCGGTAATGCGGCCAGCTTCGTATAGACGGTACAGCGACTGGTTCATGGTGCACATTCCGTCAAATTCACATCGAGGAACAAGCGCTTCCACTTCATCCAAGTCACCTCGGCGAATATAGTCGCGAATGGCATCGGTGTTAATCATGATTTCGTGGAATGCAGCCCGCTTACCATCGGTTGTTCGGCACAAGCCCTGAGCCACCACACCCACAAGCGATTCTGCGATCGCCAAACGCATGGGTTCCTGTTGATCGGGCTCATACAAGCCAAGGATCCGCTCAATAGTTTTTACAGCGCTGTTGGTGTGCAGGGTCCCCATCACCAAGTGACCGGTTTGAGCTGCCTTCAGGGCTGTGTTTACGGTCTCTTGGTCCCGCATTTCACCCACAAGAATAATGTCAGGATCTTCCCGCAACGAGGCCTTGAGGGCATTGTCAAACTTGAGTGTATGCATACCAACCTCACGCTGTTTGATCAGGCTCTTTTGGCTGGTGTGCACAAATTCAATCGGATCTTCAATGGTGATGATGTTTTTCGGCATCTCCTTATTGATGTAGTCGATCATCGCTGCCATGGTGGTCGACTTACCGGAACCTGTTGGCCCCGTCACCAAAATCAGGCCCTTGTGGTAGTGGCACATATCTTTCAACACAGGTGGCAGGTTCAGCTGCTCCATAGTGGGAATGCGCAACGGAATGAGTCGCATCACCATGGCTGGGCCGCGCAGTGTATCAAAGATATTGATCCGCACCCGGGCAAACTCGTACTGGGTCGCACCATCAAAGTCGAGATGGTCCTGGAAGTGCCGAATCTCACCATCGGTTAGAATCTCTTCCATCCAGCTCATGAATGTTTCGCGATCGGTTTCGGGATGGTCGGTAATGTCGATTTCACCTCGGTTCCGATAACGAGGTTTTTCGCCTACCCCCAGGTGAATATCGGAGAAGCCCTTGTCATAGGCTTCCTGCACAATTTGAGCTAGAGTCGGGCTGCCAGGAGCTGCTTTGCTGCGAACCCCGCCAACTTGAGGGGGTGGCGTTCCTGGACGATGAGCTGCTGAAGGCGCTGCTGGGGCCGGAGGTCTAGTACCCGGTGTGGGCATACCCGCTGGGGCAGGCATGCCGGGTGCGGGCATGCCTGGAGGGGGCGCATTTACGCGGGTTGCGGCCCCTGTGTTGACCCGGGTTGTGCTGGTTGGCATTCCCTGCGTAGGCAATGGCTGAGCAATTTGGGTAATGTCGCCGTTGTTGGGAGCCGGACGGCCAGCCGGTGGCGGTGGCGGCGGTGTACGGGGAACGGCTGGCGGCTGATTGAATGGGCGTTGTGCGTCTGTCATATGCCACGTCTCGCAGGAAAGTTTAGGAAAGGTAGATCGAAATCAACCGAGAGGGAAGGGAATCGCGGGGAAGAAGCTAAGTTACAAAGTTCATGGCCCTGATGAATCAATGAATCAGGATTGATTGGGCTCTCTTGTTGAGTGATTTGGGGCTGTCTGGAACTGGAACTGTCTGGAACTGGAACTGCCTGTGAAGGTGATCCTCCCATCGTTATAACGATTTTGGCGAAAAGGTGATGAGTCTGTTAGCGTGAGCCGGGGAAAGACTGCTGCTGGGGACGTTTGCGCCAAGGAAGAAAATATCAGCAGGTGAGGCTTGATCCAACTCTCAACCAGAATGCCCAAAAATGCAGAAATTATAATCAGTTGAGCGAAAAGGCCAGGTGAACCGAACTTGATGAACCAATCGGATCTATTTTCGCTAATCTAACAGATTAGTTTGTCAGATCAATTTGTTTGTTGTTTGAGAGGCCTGGCGGGAAACTGTATGGGACGAATTTTTGTATCGGCAGGGCATGGCGGTGGTGGATCGAACTTTGATCCAGGCATTGTTGTTGCTGGGACCACCGAAGCCAGAGAAATGATCCTGACTCGGGACTTAATTGTGACCGAACTGCGATCGCGCGGGTTTGAGGTGCTATCTGTTCCCGATGACATCAACCTTGCTCAAACCATAACCTGGATTAACGCCCGCGCCGTAGCGAGTGATGTTGCTCTCGAAATCCATGCTGATGGCTCTAGCAGCCCTACGGTGCGAGGCGCATCCGTGTTCCATATTCCCAACAATGATCAGCGTCGTGCCCATGCCGAACTGTTGCTGCTGGCATTGCTGCGCCGCACACCACAGCTACCGAGCCGAGGGGTGCGCCCCGATACCGATTCCGGCTTGGGAATGCTAGCTTTTTGCCGCCAAATTGTTTGCCCCTCGTTGCAAATGAATCTTGGGTTTCTGACCAACCCTGACGATCGCAACGTTCTGCAAAACCGCCGTCGAGATGTTGCCATTGGCATTGCCGATGGGCTGGCATCCTGGAGCCGCGCTGTCTCTCCCGAAACCGCTTATCCCACATGCGACATCAACATTAACGGCGGTATCTATGACGAACAGGGCATTATCGTCAATGGCAATGCCTATATCCCTATCGATTTGGTCGATCGCCTAGGAATTGACTTATCGCAATCGTCGGATGTGGTGCGCATTACGTATCGCAATGTGGTGTATGTAAAAGCCGTGGATTTGCGCCCCTATGCGATTTCCGTAGGGTGGGATGGAGCGACCCGAACGGTCATTTTGCGCAATACAACCATTTGCCCTGGTCAAATTGACCGAATCATGGGAATTGGCAACACGTCTGACGTTAACCTAATCGTGTTTTTGAAGAGTAATAACGAGGCGGCGCTTAACCAATTTCCAGACTTACCAAAGCTATTTCGTGAAGAAGCTGCCATTGAAGGCGTCAACCACGATCTAGCCTTTTGCCAAATGTGCATTGAAACCAACTACTTGCGGTTTGGTGGGTTGGTTACCCCAGAGCAAAATAACTTTGGCGGCCTGGGCGATGCGGTGGGTAGCCCCACAGGCGCAGCCTTCCCAAGCGCCCGTATTGGAGTCCGGGCGCAAATTCAACACCTCAAAGCCTATGCCAGCACGGCTCCGTTAGTTCAAGAACTTGTAGACCCGCGCTTTCAGTTTGTGGCACGAGGAATTGCGCCGCTTGTTGGTCAACTGAGTGGCCGCTGGTCGGCTGACCCACAATATGGAGACAAAATTCTAGCCACCGTACGCCGACTCTACGAGTTCTCGCGATTGCTGTAAGCGAATTGACCGAAATCCTGACAAATATCTAATTGAACCTGGGCTCTTTTGTCGTTGAGCTTGGGTTCTTTTTTAATCTCAGGTTTAACCTCAGAAAAGCCCATATTTGCGTATGCAACTCGCACGCCAATATGGGCACTTCAGCTCATCCATCACTCACGTTTTTTTAGTGGTTGGATGGTTCGTCTGATTCGGCGTTGGGATCTCGTCGGGGTTGGGGGTTGCGGCCATAGAGATAGGTGAAGAAATGGAGGCGATCGCGCAATTCTTGGCTGAGATACTCGGCTCGGTAGCGCCAACCCCAATTTCCTTCGGGCCTGCCAGGAAAATTCATTCGACAGTCTGTTCCCAAACCCAACACATCTTGCAGCGGCAAAATTGATTGATTGGCGACCGAACTCATCGCTAGCCGAATCAAATCCCAATGAACCCCATCGGATGAAAAACCGCCGAGATAGCGCGACATGGCTTCGCGCTCGTGATCAGGCATTTGGCTAAACCAGCCAACCGTCGTGTCGTTGTCGTGGGTGCCCGTATACACCACAAAGTTGCGTTCGTAGTTGAATGGCAAAAATGGGTTCCCCGGCCCACCGCCAAAAGCAAACTGTAAAATTTTCATGCCAGGAAAGTTGAACTGGTCGCGCAATGCTTCGACATCGGGGGTAATCACGCCCAAATCTTCGGCCATGACCGGCAAGCTACCCAAGCGATCGTTTAACGTTTTGAAGAATTCAACCCCTGGTGCTTTAAGCCATTGGCCGTTGATCGCAGTGGTTTCCCCCTGGGGCACTGCCCAAAAGGCGCAAAAGCCTCGGAAGTGGTCAATGCGCACGATATCAACAAAATCTAGCGTGGCCTTGAAGCGCTCGATCCACCAGTGGAAGTCAGTTTCTTGCAGAGCCTCCCAGCGATAGGTTGGGTTTCCCCAGAGCTGTCCTGTTTCGCTAAAATAATCGGGCGGTACACCTGCCATCAGTTTGGGGAGGCCAGTCTCAGGATCAAGATTGAAGATTTCTGGAAATGCCCACACATCTGAACTGTCGTGGGCAACGTAGATGGGAATGTCGCCAATGATTTCGATGCCCAAGTTGTTGGCATATTGTCGAATAGCAGACCACTGTTGAAAGAATTCGTATTGCAGAAACTTTTGGCAAAAGATTTCTGGCTCAAGCTGCTGTCGCCAATGTTCCATAGCTTGTGGCTCTCGACGGGCGATCGCCCCATCCCATTCGTTCCAGCTCTTGCCCTCATGAGCCGCCTTTAGTGCAATGAATAGGGCATAGTCATCTAGCCAAAATGAACGACTTGCGCAAAAGGACTCAAACGATTGCTGCCGCGAGGGGGTTGCTTGCTCACGAAAGCGAGCAGCCGCTTTGGTAAGGAGCGGTAGCTTTTCACGGGCAACGCGGTCGTAATCCACCCAATCTGTTGGGTAGTGGCCCAGGCTGGCAACTTCCTCTTGATGCAGCAAGCCCTGTTTTACCAAAAGCTCAAGGCTAAGGAGCAGCGGGTTGCCAGCCATGGCGCTGTAGCACATGTAGGGCGAGTTGCCATAGCCCGTTGGCCCCAGCGGCAAAACCTGCCAGTAGCGTTGGCCACTCTCACACAAAAAATCGACAAACTGCTGGGCTGCTGGCCCCAGTTCCCCAATCCCATAGGGGGAGGGAAGTGAGGTGGGGTGGAGAAGGATTCCGCTGGTTCTAGGAAAAGGCATAGGCTGACGCTGAAACACTACCGCTAAAAGCTGTGAACCGCGATCGCGAAGGTCGATCGCAGCCAATTGGTCGCAAATCTGTTACAAATGCTGTCGCAGCGATGCCGATGGGTGGCGGCGGTAGCGGTTATCAGTACAGCTCATCCCGAGAGGTCGATCTGTTCAGTCTGGTGCGATCGCGAGTTATAAACAACCAGACATAGCCGCAAAAATTGCCGCACAATTGCCGCGAAAACAATTATGGATTGGCAACTCAATTCCTAAGAACTCTAACACGCTTCCTCCTATGCCAAAGGTCAGGTTTTGGGCCGTTTTAGGGTAGAGATTGGGCGATACAAAACTCGAGATAGAACAAATTTGTGCGCCCGGCCCATGTTAAGATATCTGGCAATTATGAGATCTGTGTTGGAGAGGTTTTGCGTCGATGGAAGCGGCACTACTGTTGGCTAAACTGCCCGAGGCATATTCCGTGTTTGATCCCCTGGTGGATGTTCTGCCGGTGATCCCCGTGTTCTTCTTCTTGTTGGCGTTTGTATGGCAAGCTGCCGTTGGCTTTAAGTAAGCTGCTGTCAGCAAGCTTGGTTTAGGGTATTCGACCTTTCATAAGAATGTTTTGTATCTGTTGGCCGCTGGTGTTTTGGCTCCAGAGGCATTTACACCGAGGGATTTTGCTTTACTTAAGAGCGATCTCTCGGTTTTTAGTATGGCGAAGCGGAGGGTCAGATGCAGGCGGCATTACTGTATGGCAAGGAAGATGTACGGCTTGAAGATGTGCCTGCGCCAACGCCCGCCACAGGTGAAGTGGTGCTGCGGGTTCGCGCTGCAACAACGTGTGGCACCGACCTGAAGGTGTGGCGACGGGGCGGCCATGCCAAAATGCTGACGCTGCCGACGCTGTTTGGCCATGAGGTGGCGGGAGAAATCGCGGCGCTTGGCGAGGGCGTAACGGGTTGGACGGTGGGCGATCGCGTCGTGGCGAACAACTCTGCACCCTGCGGCCAGTGCTTCTTTTGCCAAAAACAGGAGTTCTCCCTCTGTTCAAACTTATGTTTTAACAATGGCACGTTTGCCCAATACCTGCGAGTGCCCGCGCCCATTGTTCAACAAAATCTGTTATCCATTCCCCACGGCATGCCCGATAGCCTGGCCGCGATGACAGAACCGTTGGCCTGTGTGCTGCATGGGATCGCTCGCTCCAATGTCAAACCCGGCGATCGCGTGCTTGTGTTGGGAGATGGCGCGATTGGTCTGATGTTTGTGGCGGCTTTAACGACCGGATATGGCTTCATGTCCCCCCATGCTGTGAAGGGAGAGCTGCAAGGAACTGGGAGTGGGGGTGCTTGTCCCCAGGTATTTTTGTTGGGTGGGAGTCCGGCTCGCTTGCAGGTGGGGGAGGCCTTTGGGGCAGCGAAGACGTTTCTGTATCGCCAGGTGGAAGATGTGCCTGCGCTGGTGCGATCGCTTACCGAAGGATGGGGGGCGGATGTCGTGATTGAGGCGACGGGCGTACCCAGCGTGTGGGAACTGGCGATCGCCTGTGCCCGGCCCGGTGCGACGGTGAACCTATTTGGAGGCTGTCCTCGCGACACCACGATTACTGTCAATACCGATCGGCTGCACTACAGTGAGCTAACGCTAAAAGGCGTGTTTCATAATACGCCACAGTGGGTGCGTGCAGCCTTGGCCATGCTTGAACAGTCCTCCATCCCATTTCCATTACTCATTAGCGATACTCGTCCTTTAAAGGACCTAGAAAGATCCCTAGCTGATATGCGCGATCGCACGGTGATAAAAGTTTCCATGCAGCCCTAGGCTTTAAGGGTGTAGAATCACCCGGTAAGAGTAGAACAAATTATCTAGTGGAAGGAAGGCAACCGCAGCTCTGCTGTTGCATAATCTCCAAGTAAGTATTGAACTGCTGCCTTAGCTACACGCTTGATTGCACGCGATCGCTCAATGAAAAGTTTCTTTCGCCTCACCAGGCTGAGCAGTGTTTTCTAAATGAAAAATCAGTGAAGGTTGATCATTTTGAGCGTAAAAGCGTGAAGTCTAAGCGTATAACTCAATAAGAGCTCTCAAGTTTCGCTACACAGACCGTCGCTACGCAGACAGTCGCCACAAACGCCCATTTCGGTTGAGAGGGCCACCCTCCAAGTACGGGAGATTTATAGATATGAAAGATTTTGTTTTGGACGCGCCTGCCGCAAATCGCTACACCTATTTTGTGGCTCACTATGGCAACAACTACCAAATGCAAACGGCCGTCCTGAGCATTCAGCACGACTTCAACGCTTCGATTCGCGATTTGCACATTCAAATTCGTCAGCGCATCAACGACATTCTTGGCGAAGAAACGCCATCGTGCTACCACATTTTGGCTTTGGCTGCACCTAAGCCAGTTCCGGTCGGTTCAAACTCTAGCTCCAATCTCTCTGACTAGTAAATATAGCGATACCAGTTTGATTATGACGTTTTTGAGGGATGGCTTCGCCATCCCTCAAAAACGTCCTCGTCTCAACTAAGTTGGCGACAGCTATAGTTTCCACGATTGATCCCCTGAAGGTTTTGTACGCAATAAAGGGCACAACGTACGTTGTGCCCTTTATTGCATGCCCTTAAGGGCAATTGCCTTTCGATGTTGACCTTGGGCTCTAGCGTGGCTTCCGCCTTTTGCAGGAACGTTTTGCTGAAATTTCCTCAAAAATATAATTCCCATGCAAAAAGCCCAACCGGGCTGCACTGGGCATAACCCATTGGACTTGAGGAATCAGCAGGCTAAAAAATACCCGCGATCGCAGAGTAACAGGCAATCGGCGAAACCTACATTCCTGGCAGGTTCAACCCCAAACCACCCGTGAGCTCTTCCATCCGCTCACGCATGGTAGCTGTGGATTTGTTGTAGGCATCTTTAGAAGCAGCCAGCACCAAGTCAGAGAGAACTTCTGCACCCTCGCTTAGCACCTCGGGAGAAATTTCGACTCGCCGAGGTTCCTGGTTCCCGCTGAAAATCACCTTGACGAGACCGCCACCTGCCGTCCCTTCAATTTCCATTTGCTCCAGTTCTTCCTGAAGTCGCTTGGCACCTTCTTGAACTTGTTGAGCTTTTTTGAAGGCTTCGCCCAGCTCCTTCATTTTGCCAAGACCAAAGCCGCCGAATCCTTTTCCTTGCGTCATATCTCTCTACTTGATGATTGAATTGCAATACATTTGGGCAGATATCCCAATTGCTAAAACCTTAACACTTTTAACACCTTAACGCGCTGTTCGTGCAATCGGCCAATTTGCGAATGAGAAGCAACTCATGGGCAACTGAGCCAGTCGGGCGATCGCCTCAAGCGCCCTGAAACTCTCCAATTACCTTCACTTCAGGATGCAGCAAGAGTTGCCAGTGTTGCTCAACCTGCTCTTGGACATGGTGAATGAGCCGCAATACGTCGCTGGCGGTTGCCGAGCCGCAATTCAAAATAAAGTTGGCATGTCGATGGGCCACCTGAGCGCCACCAATTTGATACCCTTTCAATCCCGTTTGTTCAATCAGCCATCCTGCGGTACGGGGAGATGGATTGCGGAAAACACTGCCACAGCTAGGAAGGTTGTAAGGCTGCGTTTTTTGCCGATGTTCTTTGTGGGCACGGGTGTTTGCAATAACCAGGTTGGGATCGGCTCCGGGCTGGAGCTGGAAGGTGGCCTGGGCAACAAAGCGGTTTGCGTTACCCTGAAGACTGGACGTGCGATAGGAGTATTCGAGGTCGTTCAGCATCAATGTTTCTGCCAGCCCTGCGGGGGTTAGCACTTGTGCATTGACCAACACGTCTGCCGTACAAGACTGATGGGCTCCTGCATTCATGACGACGGCTCCCCCAACGGTGCCGGGGATGCCAACGGCCCACTCTAACCCCTGCCAACCTCGCTCAGCGGCTTGCCAAGCCAACTTTGGCAACGGTTCCCCCGCCGCAACGGTAACGCGCCCGGTTTCCGCGTCAAACTGGCTGTGGCGAAAGTAGCGAGTGCATAGGACTAGACCGGGTAGGCCGCGATCGCTCACTAGTAAATTGGAACCTGCACCCAACAGGGTAATGGGAAGACCTTGATCGTTGGCCCAGGCCAGGGTTTCTTCAAGCTCAAGCTGGTTGCGGGGGGTGGCAAACCATTCAGCCGGCCCACCAACGCGGTAAGACGTATAAGGCGTGAGCGAAACTTGTGGGCGAATGATCAGCCCTGTATCCGCTAGGCGGATGGATGGTGGTTCTGCTCCGAGGACAGGTTGCAAACTCCGACCAGAAAGCGTTGATCGAACCAGGTTTTCACAGGCGAGTGATGGATCTTTTGAGAGTGTCATGACCTGAAGCACCGAGTTAGGGATGGAATGAGATGCAACCTGATGCCTGAAGCAACAATAGGGGAAGGCAGAAACAGGGCAGATCAGAGGTTCGCCGAAATAGAACGCTACGGAAGCGATCTGCCAATGTTAATGCTGCGTTGCCTGCGCGAAGCCAAATCTTGCTAAGCGGGAGCAGCACAGGCAACGCGATCGCCAGGATCAGGTTCCTGGTAGTGTGCCATCAGGTCGGGGATGATGCGATTCAGGTTGCCAGCACCCAAAAAGAGCACCAGATCGCCAGGTTGCAAAGTTTCCAACAGGTAGGATGACACGTCAGCCAACGTGGGCTGGTAAATGGCATGGGGGTGATGCTGGGCGATCGCCTCCGAGAGCTGGCGACCGCTCACTTTGCCCAAATCGGGCTCGCCAGCACTGTAAATGTCCGTGGTGATGGCTAAGTCCGCATCGACAAAGGACTGGGCAAACTCGTCTAAAAACGCCAGTGTACGGCTGTAGCGGTGGGGCTGAAAGACGGCCACCAGCCGCTCATAAGGAGAGGATGGAGCCGTAATTTTGAGGCGAGCTGCTGATAGCGTGGCTTGCAATTCACTAGGATGATGAGCGTAATCATCCACAAATAGGATTTGGTTGTATTCGCCGCGCCGCTCAAATCGACGTCGCGCGCCTTCAAATGTAGTCAATGCCCCTGCAATGGTTTCAAATGGAACACCCAGCTGCCGCCCTACGGCGATCGCCGCCAATGCATTACTCAGGTTGTGGCGACCCAACAAACCCAAGTGTAACTGGCCCAGCACCTCTCCACGTTCCCAAATGCGGGCGGTGGTTCCACTTGCATGATGCAGGATTTGGTCTGCGGTGTAATCGGCCTTTAGGTCAGCCTGAAGGCTATAGGTGATGGTCACATTCAACCGTTCTTGAACAGCGGGGCTATCAATGCATCCCACTAAAACTTTGCAATTTCCGGCAAAAGCGGTAAATGTGTCGATGACCTGCTCTAAGCTGGTGTAGTGATCGGGGTGATCGAGTTCAATGTTAGTGACCACACCAATCTGGGCTTTTAGCTTGACCAGAGAGCCATCCGACTCATCGGCCTCGGCTACCAAGTATTCGCCCTGCCCAACACGAGCATTGCCCTCCCAAGCATTCACCTCACCACCTACCACAATCGTTGGATCAAGCCCTGCTTTGTAGAGCATGTAGCCAATCATACTGCTGGTGGTGGTTTTGCCGTGTGTTCCTGCAACGGCAATGCCCTGATACTCCTGTATGAGGGCCGCTAGCAAATCAGACCGATGAAAGATAGGACACCCCAAATCGAGTGCAGCGCGATATTCAGGGTTGTTTGGGTTGATAGCGGTGGAACAGATGACCTGAGGGAGAAAGGTCAAATCGGCGGTGGACACTGCAATGCGCGGATTGGCCGCTGCGGTTGCTGCCCTGGATAGCGAGGGAGGCTTTGTTCGAGATTCGGAATCTGGGAGCGGTTTGCCGGTGCGATAAAAGTCAAGGTTGGATGCTTCTTGACTCCAAAAGATGTGTGCGCCGCTTTGTTGTAGCCGTCGAGTAATGTCGTTTAGGCAAATATCGGAACCTGAGACCGGAAGCTCACGCTTCGCTAGAACATAAGCCAAGGCTGACATCCCGATGCCACCAATGCCGATAAAATGAAATGGTTTCCCACTGAGATCAACAGGATTCAACGTCCTTGCTCCTCGTACACCACACCACACAAATATCACGCGATATCATAGCAAGAATTACCTATTCCCGATATATATCTTGAAAAACTTGCCGATTCAGGAGATTTTGTGCGGTTGCTGATGTTTTAAATCGATGATGGTTTGAGAAACAGAGCGATTCCGCTAGGTAAAACCTACGTTTCGGCACATCAGGGATGCTTCCTGTATTGTTGAGGTGGAGAATGGATGACGTTGCGATCGCACTCTCCCTCAGGGTTCTAAAATCCTTTGCTCAGATTGTTTGCATCAGGTTGTTTGCAGAAGATGCACAACGACTCATGAATTGACAGCTGAGGTGATCAAGGGATTTGGCCATCAGTATAGAAAATGCTTCACGATTTGCACCGCAAATTTCTGAGATTTTTTATAAGGAATAAAAATATAGTTATTTCGGTGGGCCTGATTTTGTTTCGAAATTCTTGATCCGTTCCACATAGAATTGCTCAATTTGCGGAATTTCGTTTCCATCCAGCCCTGTTTGGTGGGCTCCCAAATAGGGCCACAGAACGTATCTTTTGCTGTTGGCATCATGACCTATGGCCCAGGCACCGCTCGCTATTTTGGGAGGCACGTTTAATCCTCCCCATGTGGGACATCTGCACATGGCAGAAGCGGCCCTTGGTTGGGGAGCCATTGAGCAGGTGATTTGGGTGCCAAACGATGTTCCCCCCCATCGCCGTGGAGAGGTGGTGCTGCCGTTCCACCATCGCTACGCCATGGTGGAACGGGCGATCGCGCCCTACCCTCAGTTCACGGTGTCGCGGGTTGATGGCGATCGCGCAGGGCCGTCCTACGCTAGCGATACGTTGGCCGCGTTGCAACAGCAATATCCTCAGCGACAGTGGGCCTGGATTATTGGCTTAGATGCGTTTCAATCGCTGGTGAGGTGGCATGATCGCCAGTGGCTGATTCCCCAATGCATTTGGCTGGTGGTGCCCCGCAGACAACGCCAAACGGCGGCGGCGGGGGTTGCCGCGATCGCTTGCACGGTTGCCCAGCAGCTGCAGCAGGAAGGGATTGCGCTACGGTGGCAGCGGTTGGAGATGCCCCAAGTCGAGGTCTCGTCGAGTCAGATTCGTCAGCTCTGTCGCGATCGCCAATCCATTCGCGGGCTGGTGCCCGATGCCGTGGTTCAGTACATTGCTGACCATGCTCTGTATGCTGCTGCCCAGCCTCAATGCTGAGGCGGCACTTATGAGGTAGCACTTATGCGGTGGCGCTATATCTGTGGCGATCGCCCGAATTTTGGCGATCGCAAACTCAATATTTATGATTTGGGTTCAGGATTGCGTTGAACGGACAAAGAGGCGACAATGTTTGCACCTTCGGTTTGTACATTCATCAGCGAAATTTCGAACTGAGGCGTCAGATGTGCTCAGTTTTCTGTGCATAGCCCTTTCCACCCCGATTCGCCTGTATGGAAGTCCCTCGTCTCCATCCCGATACGATAGAAGCCGTGAAACAGCGGGCCGATATTGTGGACGTGGTATCGGAGCATGTGGTACTGCGCAAGCAGGGCAAAGATTTTGTGGGGCTGTGCCCCTTTCACGATGACAAGTCGCCCAGCTTTAGTGTGAGTCCGGGCAAGCAGTTTTACTACTGTTTTTCCTGCGGGGCTGGCGGCAACACCATCAAGTTTTTGATGGAGCTGAACAAGCGATCGTTTTCTGATGTGGTGTTGGATTTGGCGCGGCGCTACCAAGTCGCCGTCAAAACGCTAGAACCATCGCAGCGGCAAGAGTTGCAGCGCCAGCTATCGCTACGAGAGCATCTGTACGAAATTGTGGCTGTTACGGCCAAGTTCTATGAGCATGCACTGCGGCAACCCCAAGGCGAGGCGGCTCTGCGCTATCTGACGGATAAGCGCCGCCTGTCGATGGAAACCGTTCAACAATTTCAAATGGGGTATGCACCAGGGGGCTGGCAAACGCTGTATGGCTACCTGGTGGAGCAAAAGCGCTACCCGGTTGAGCTGGTGGAAAAGGCGGGGTTGATTGTGCCTCGGCAGGGCGGGACGGGATACTACGACCGATTCCGCGATCGCCTAATGATTCCCATTCACGATTTGCAGGGACGAGTGATTGCCTTTGGTGGGCGGAGTTTAGGAGATGAGCAGCCCAAATATCTCAACTCGCCCGAAACGGAATTGTTTGATAAAGGCCGAACGTTGTTTGCGTTGGATAAGGCGCGATCGGCCATTGCCAAGCAGGATCGGGCGGTGGTGGTAGAGGGCTATTTTGATGCGATCGCTCTCCATGCCGCCGGGGTCGAAAATGCGGTGGCCTCTATGGGCACCGCCTTGAGCGTGGGGCAAGTGCGGCAACTGCTGCGCTATACCGAATCGAAGCAAGTGGTGTTTAACTTTGATGCAGATACGGCGGGACAAAATGCCGCCGATCGCGCCATTGGAGAGTTGTCTGACCTGGCCTATAAGGGTGAGGTTCAGCTGCGCATTCTCACCATTCCCGATGGCAAGGACCCCGACGAGTTTTTGAAATCGCATCCGGTTGCTGAATACAACGCCTTGCTGGACAATGCGCCGCTGTGGCTAGATTGGCAAATTCAGCAATTGCTCGCCACCAAAGATTTGAATCAGGCGGATCAGTTTCAGCAGGCGACGCAGGCGATCGCCAAGCTCTTGGGCAATCTGCCCAATGCCTCGCTGCGCACCCATTACATCCATCGCTGTGCCGAGCGGTTGAGCCAGGGCAATGCTCGTCTCACGGTTCAATTGGAAAGCGATTTGCGCACGCTAGTGCGGGGCCAACGGTGGCACGGCAAGTCGCAAAAATGGCAAACTCCGGGCGATCGCACCCTACTCGAGGAATCGGAAGCGCAACTGCTGCGGCTGTACCTGCATCTACCTGCCTACCGCGAGCAAATTCGCACCGCGCTGGATGCGCTGGATGAAGGCTTTGCGATTGGGCATCATCGCTTTCTGTGGCACCAAATCGTAGAACTGGAGCGATCGGCAGAAGCCTCCCGTTCCGAGGGAGCTTCGACTTGGGCCGAGGGCGGTGTGGGACTTGCAGCATCCTCGGATGAGGCTTTACTGGAGCTGGATTTGTTGTCAATGCTGCAAGATCTTAGCATTGACTATCCTGACCAGTTCACCCCCGTTATGTACCTCTTTCAGGTGAGTGAAAAGATCCAACGAGATATGCTGCGGGCACCGCTGGTCATTCGATCGGCGATCGCCTGTATGGAACGAGTCATGTGCGAAAAGCGCCGCCGCCACTTTCTCGATTTGTGGCAAAAAAACGACTGCATGACCAATCCTGAACTGGGCCAGTTCTATCAACAGCAAATCTATTTAGAAAATCAACGCATTGCAGCACTCGATCGCGACGATCGCAGTACAACGTTTGCTGACTTGGCCCAATTGCCTTGGGTCGGTGAGTTTTATCAAGATGTGAGCAATATTCCCTAAACTCTTCTGGTCCGACGCGGGATGAACCGTTTGTGTTGTACGCAAAATGCTTGCACTCACATATAGCGATACCCAGTTTGATTGGAACATTTTTGGGGGATGGCGAAGCCATCCCCCAAAAATGTCCTTGTCTCAACTACGCTGGCGACAGCTATACAACACAAACACGCTGCATCTCATGAACTTCCAGCAGTCCTGTCAGATTGGGAATAGGGGCAGGAATTTTAGTAGATTCCCCGACTCCCAACTCCCGACTCCCAATTTCCCTCTCTCCGCTCCTAGCCAATATACTCAATCATGTCTTCATGCTTGTACCGGACTTTGGGACGAGCGGCAGATTGATCGTCGTCGGCCCGATAGCCAGCAGGGCACACAACCACAGAGGCATAGCCTGTGCCTGTCAAGCCCAAAATTTCGTCAAACTTGGAGGGTGAAAACCCTTCCATGGGGCAGGTGTCGATGTTGAGCATGGCCGCTGTGGTCATGAACTGAGCGAGGGCAATGTAGACTTGCCGCTTTGCCCATTCGGTGAGATCCAGCGGATAGGGAGGCTGCGCGATAAAGCCCTTCACCATCTTGGCAAATCCCTGTAACGCCTCGACGGAGTTGCCTTGTACCTCGGCCATGCGCTCAACGTAGCGATCGACATAGGCGGCATCAATTTCGGTTTTGATGGTGAAGACCACCAAGTGTGACGCATCGACGACTTGCTTTTGGCCCCAAGCGTGCTCAACCAACTGTTGCCGCAGGCTGGGATCGCGCACCACAAAAAACTTCCAGGGTTGTAGGCCAAACGAGGAGGGTGCGAGAACCAGGCTCTCTTCTAAGACGCTCCAGACGTCGGCTGGGATGGTTTTGGTGGGGTCAAACTTTTTGGTGGCGTAGCGCCATTGCAATTGTTGTAGGACATCTTGAGGGGCGATCGCAGTAGACACCATGTGGGTTAGCTCCGAAACTATTGCGTTAACTGTTGCATTTTGTAACGAGCCTAGCATTTTTCACTGAGCGATCGCTAATTCTACCTTGGGTGCAAAATGGGCTGATTAGTATTGCTTCAGCACTAGCAGCGTCAGGTCATCAAATACTTGTTCGCTGCCAATATGCTGCTTAACATCCTCAATCACCGCTTTGCGAATGGCTTGGGCGCTGTTGTGGTGGTAGCGTTTGAGCACAGTGTAAAGTCGCTCCAGGCCATATTGAACCCGATCGCCATTCATCGCCTCGCTAATGCCGTCGGTATACAACACAGCCACATCGCCAGAGTGAAGCTGGATCTCCTTACCAGCCACAAATGCCGAAATATCCGACTCGATCCCCAATGGAAAGCCCAAATCCAGCGTGTCGATCGGCTCGATGTGGCCATCTGCCCGAACAATGATCAACTCTTCGTGTTGACCAGATAGCCGCAACATTCCCGCCTCGTACTCCAGCAGAGCCAAGGTCATGTTTTTGGGCGATCGCATGCGATGGGTATTGTCGTAAATGATGCGATTGACTGTATTGAGCAGCTTGACGGGATCGGTTTCCCCATTGGTAATGAGGGTTCGAATGGCCGTTTGGGCCATCAGCATCACCATGCTGCTTTCTAGCCCGTGTCCCGTGACATCTCCAATGCCAATGCGGATCTTGCCATTGTCGTGTAGTACGTCGTAGTAGTCGCCGCCCACCTCAGTCGCGGATTCCATAAATCCAGCAATATCCAGCTCCAAAATTTGGTTCAGTTCTTCTTGCCGGGGCAAAATCAACTGCTGGAGTCGTCGAGTCACCTCCAGTTCGGTTTCCATGCGGCGATTGTCGGCCTGGAGTTGTTGGTTCAATTCGGTGATTTGCTGGTTGGCTGCGACGAGGTTCTTTTCTGCTAGCTTACGCTCGGTAATATCGCGTGCCACCCACACAACGCGATCGGGGGGCAGAGGTGATACAGCGGCCGAGTACCAATGCTCCTGACCCTTCACATCCAGCCGATATTCCAGGTCAACAATTGTTTCCTGGGTTTCCAAGCATTGGTGAAATAGCTGCATGCGCCAATCTGCCTGGGCTTTGGGCAATGTTTCGTAAATGGTTTTGCCGATTTGATCCGTGGGCGGTAGGTAAAAAACAGATTCATTAATTGGAGCCAAAATTTTGAGGCAGCGTCCCTCGCGATTAAACACGAGGGTAATGTCGGGCATGGCCGAAAGCAGTGAGCGAAACTCGGCCTCTGAGTTTTGGCAGGCGATCTCGGCGGCTTGGCGCTGCTGCTGGCAGGCCGCCAACTCTTGTTGCAGAGCCAGGTTTTGCGCTTGCAGGGCGGCAATGTTTTCTCGGAGCTGGTTCATTTCGTGCTGAAACGCCTCACCCATACCTGTGCTTGCTACGGTTGAATCTAATGAATTGAGTTGATCATGATGATCTACCTCATAGGGTACATAGTGCAACGTATGGCGTGTGTTCGCTCGTTGATGTTTTGTGGAACTGGGGCTGGTTCAAATTTGGCCTGTTTTGGCCTGTTTCCCCAGGGACAAATTGCCTCCATGTGGCGTTATGCCATGTGGCGTTATGAAAAGAGCGATCGCAACGTCGGAACAAAGGTGGGATAAGAGATGGCTGCCGCCTCTGCGCGTTGGATGGTGGTCGTTCCCTGGGCCATGAGCGCGGCGATCGCCAGGCTCATGGCAATGCGGTGATCGGTAAAGCTATCCACCTCAGCCCCCTTGAGGGTGGCACCGCCTGTGATTTCTAAACCGTCGGGCAGTTCGGTGACGTGGGCACCCATCCGCGTGAGCTGGGATGCTATGACTGCAAGGCGATCGCTCTCTTTGACCCGCAGTTCTGCGGCATCACGAATGACGGTGGTTCCCTTCGCGACCGTAGCCGCGACTGCCAGAATGGGAATTTCATCAATCAACCGGGGGATCAAGTCGCCATCAATGGTACAGCCAACGAGCCGGGAATGACGCACCCGCAGATCGGCCACAGGTTCCCCTGCCACATCACGCGGATTTTCCAGCGTAATGTCGGCATTCATGCGCTGCAATGCTTCCAAGATTCCGGTGCGGGTGGGGTTCACGCCAACGTTTTCTACCACCAAATCGGACCCAGGGGCGATCGCCCCTGCCACCAGCCAAAATGCCGCTGAACTAATATCGCCCGGCACAACCACCATTTGCCCGGTCAGTCGAGCAGGGCCAATCACTGATGCGCTCACCGTGTCGGGATCGACTTCAATATTGGCCCCAAAGGCCCGCAGCATGCGTTCGCTGTGATCGCGCGATAGGGCGGGTTCCGATACGGTGGTTTTGCCCTCGGTCAGCAAGCCCGCCAGCAAAATACACGACTTGACCTGAGCCGATGCGATCGGGGATTGGTAGTGCATGGGTTTGAGTACTTGCCCCTGCACCGCCAACGGAGCCAACCCGCCTTTGCGGCTCCAAATGTGGGCTCCCATTTGGCTCAGCGGCTGAATCACCCGAGCCATGGGGCGCGATCGCAACGATGCATCTCCTGTGACCGTAAACAGGCGATCGGGGTGAGAGGCCAAAATCCCCAGCATCAAACGCATCGTCGTGCCCGAATTTCCTGCGTCCAGCACATGGTTTGGTTCCTGCAAGTTCCCCAAGCCAATCCCCTGTACCGTGACCGACTCCGTATTGAGTTCTGAAATGGTGGCCCCCATCGCTTGAAAGCACGCCGCCGTACTGCGGGGATCTTCCCCCAGCAACAAGCCGCGAATGTGGGTGGTGCCCTCGGCCAAGGCTCCTAGCATCAGGGCTCGGTGGGAAATGGACTTATCCCCTGGAATTTGGATGTGTCCACTCAAGGATGCTTCACCGGCCGGGTCAATTGTCAGGGTTTGATGGGTTTCTGTGGAACTCAGGATGATAGAAGGCGTGCCCATTGCGATTATGGTAGTAACACATGTGCAAAACAGTCGGCTTGGCCAACCCAGCTTCACTACAACCGCACCATTGCGCTGGCCAGTGCTTGCGAGACTGAATCAACCATTCGTTATCATCCCACCAAATTTCACCCATCTGTTCCCTCATTCCCTTTTCCGCTATGCTGACTCACCATCGCCGCCCGGTTTGCTTTTCGCTGATTTCATTGGACATGCCGCTGATTTCGGTCGTGGAAACGGCCGCCACACTCTACGAAAAAGAGGGCGATCGCTTTCATCTACTGCTGACCGAGCCTCCCATTCACGACATTGCAGCAGAATCTGAAGCTCCTCCTCCCGTTCCCGCTTCGCCTCGCCTCATTTGGCTCGAAATCTCACCCTACCGGGTCACGATGACCATGCAGGGCAACGGCAAACAAAGCTACCGCCACTATTGGGAACAGGGGATTTTTGGCCTGAGTCGGTTTTGGTTACAGGGCGATGACTTTGCTACTTGCCAGCAGCTCCGTCTGCGAAACTATACTCGCAGCCTGACGCTCACCCGCGAACCACAACCCAACTCACTGCCAAAGCATTTGCGCGTCGAGTACGAACTGTGGGGCGACTCGCCCAGCCACATTGCGGCCCATCGCACCCTGATGGGGGTATATGTGCTCAATGTCGAAATTCAGGCTGACGAAGATGCAAACTAGCCAACTCGCTAGCCACTGCTAAAACTGTTAGCCCTTGTCTAACATGGATCTCCTGCAGGCAGAGTTGCCTGGCTCCGCCACACAACCATAAGCATGCTTCAAAAAAACGTGCGGGCCGGAGGTCTAATAGAATCCTGGCGATGCTGAGACATGGTGACTGCAGCGCGCTACACGCTATGAACCGTGCGATATTCTTCGTAGCGACGTCCGGCTAGGCCCGACAGCATGCCTGCCCCGCGCGAAATTTGCAGCAGTGACTTGGCAAACAGATGCGGCTGTACTACGGATATCGGCAGCATCAGCAGACCCAGCACAATGCGTCCACAGCCCGTGGTAACGCGGCGAGGCACCACTCGAATGGCCGGGTCTAGTTCAAGTTCACACAAACCATGGGTGCTGTAGCTGCGGTATCCCCGCTGCATCAACCATTTCAAGGTCATGCGGCTGGCAGGAATCCATTCATGAACAATGGCGGTATCGGCCCACACTAGCTTGTACCCTGCTCGATATAGCCGCATAAACAGGTGAGAATCTTCGCCCCCGGTGACGGCAAACCGCGCATCAAACGGTTGAGGCATAGTTTGAAAGATGCGATTGCGAATGAGAACGTTGTTGGTATAAGCCACTTCGAGTAGATGCCCGGTTTCGTAGCGGGGCGTGTCAAAAAATTTGCCTTTGGCAATCCAATCAGGCACGGTTTCGTTGGCGAAGTAGGGTAAGGCTGGCCCGCCAACAATGTCGGCATCGTACTGCTGTTGCACGATGAGTAACTGCTCTAGCCAGTTGGGCTCTGGCACTTCGTCATCGTCAATAAAGGCAACAAAATCGGTATCGGATGCGGCGGAGGCGATCGCCCGATTGCGTGCAAAGGAAATACCTCGCTGGGTTTCTACCACATACTTGAGCGACCACCGAAACGTGGGTCGCAAATCGGCACAAATGGTTTCAGCCTCGCTAGGGCTATCATTATCGACAATAATGACCTCAATTTCAGGTTGGGGATATTGCTCAAATGTGAGCTGGTTGAGCCCATCCAACAGCCGCTTCAACCCGTCGGGTCGCTTGTAGGTTAATGCACATACTGCCACTCGCATAGAGCTTGGGTTCTCCGTTCAATCTGGTTCAATCTCATGGTCATTCACTTCGGGGGCGGGTCGCCTTATTTCGTCAATGACCGGATGCGCTTCAAAACCCAGTCGATTGCCGCAGGGCGCGCCGATGAGGCCATAAGCCAGGCGATCGCCGACTCAGCTAGGGGCTTGGGCATCAGACCCACCCACAGAAACCAACCCGTCAAAAATAGCTTGCGCGTCCACTTAAAATCGCAATCGCGCCAAATAGAAAGGCAGCCCCGATAAGCAAGCTCCAATACCGAATCGGTAGAAACCGGATGTTCTTTCGGCTCAAGCTTGAGCGAGGCGAGGCGTGAGGTGAGGTGGATATAGTCTCGAAAGCCCAGGTCGGTGGCGGGTGTGTAACCGAGAGATTCTGCCGTCTTGACAAGATAGCGATACTTTTGTAACTCGTGCTGAATGGTTTTGCGAAAGCGATCGACCGGAATAGCATCGCTAGAAAACGACCATAGGTTATTGCCGTGTTTGCGGTACGCTCCTAAGGGCTCTTCGATTGCGGCTAAAGGGCCGTAAAACGGCAGCACCGTCACTAAGTAGCCATCTGCCGACATGATGAAATCGGCCTCGGGAATGGGCAGACTTTGCTGAAGTGCCGCCCGGCTAAAGGCCAAGCCGCTGGTTACGGTGGTACCGTAGCGGCCTCGGGCGAGCAACGTGGGCAGCACATTCCCAGAATCGAGCGGGGCTTCGCGAATGGGATGAATTTCCAAAAACTTACCCACTTCGTCCACCAACTCAAGCCGATACTGGATTTGGGCGATCGCCCGATTTGTCTCCCACTCTTCAACAATCCGCTCCGCCGCTTCGGGAAACAAATAGTCGTCCGCATCTAAAAAGATCACCAAGTCCCCTGTGCTAGCGACAAATCCGGCATTCATTGCCGAGGCTTGGCCTCCGTTGGCTTTGTATACCGAAATGATGCGATCGCCATAACTGGCCATAATCTCAGCGGAGCGATCGGTCGAGCCATCATCGGCCACCACCACCTCCACATGAGGATACGTTTGCCGAAGCCCACTATCAATCGCCTCGGCCAAAAACCCGGCGTAATTGTAATTATTGATAACGATACTCACAATGGGTTGATGCATCCTGCTCTCCTCCCTGTTAAACCTCAAAGATGGCCCCGGTGCCACAGCCAACCTACCCCTAACGATCCCGCAAGGGGCGCGAGACCAGCTTTAGTGTCGTCGTTGTCTGCTGAAGAATCGGGCACATGCTCATTGCGCTCATCCCTTTACAGTTCCTGCGTCTCTTGTAACTCGCGTCGGGCTTTAGCCATGTGCCGGGTATACAGCACGTACACCACGGCAAACATGCCCAGCATCAAAAACCCTTCTGAAAGAATGCTTGACCCCGCTGCTCCACGCCATGAGTACAGCGGAATGACCCATAGGTTAATCAGAAAGTTGAGCAAAGCCGCCGTGACTTGTAAGCCACTGCGAGCCCCCTGATACCCCGCCCCTGAGAGGGTATCCGCTGCAAAAAATTGGAGAGATTGCAGAATCAGCAACGGGGACAGCCACCGCAGAGCCTCTACCGATTCTCGATATTCCTCGCCCAGTAGGAGAGGCAGCAACGGGGCCAGTAGAAACAGACTGAGGCTGGCCACAAGTCCATATAACCCGGCAATGGGAACAAGCCGCTTGGCTAAGCTAAGGCTTCCGGTAATACCGCTTTCGCCATACCGAAAAAACTTGGCATAAAACACACCCAGCGCCGAAAAGATGGGCGTAAGGGCTACATCAATAATGCGGTAGGCGGCCGCATAAACCCCTGTTGCCTGAAGGGTTGACAGCCGCGTCAGCATCGTTTTGTCAACGTTGCTGTTAATACTTTGAGCTGAGAGACCAATGGAAAAGTAGAACCCTTCTACCAGTTCCGGTGGAATGCGCTTGAGCGCAAGCTTGGGGCGAGCAACGAGGCGACTGACCCAAAAGAAGGTGGTGACACCAGTAATGACGGTGCTGCCACAGTAGAGCAGCGACCAAATGACGACGTTGGGAGTTTCGAAAAAGGTAATGAGGGCCAGGGCGGCGAGCAGGTTCTTTAACGTGAGCGAGATTTGGAGGCGGGCAGTCTTATTGACCAGATCAACCGATAGAAGCGCTTTGGAGGCGGTGTCAATAATCCGCAGAAACAGGAGGTCGGAAATGCAGATGAGGGCGACGAGCCAGGGCGAGATGCTGGCGGGGAGAAAGACCCTCGCCGCCAGCATGGCCAGGGGAATGAGGACAAGGCTGCTGGCGATCGCCAAAAATAAGGCATTGCCCCAGTATTCGCGGAAAAGGAGGCGATCGCGCGACACATGCTTGATGAGGATATGCTCTGAACCCAGCCCACAAAAGGGAGTGAGCAGACCTGCCAGTGCCACCACACCGACAAAAGCTCCGTACTGTTCTGCACCCAACGCGCGGGCAATGATCACGAAGTAGCCTGCCTGAATCACAATGCGAAACCCACGGGCTGTGATCATCCACAGCGTGCCCTGAACCGAAGGTTTGTGAAAGACGGCGACAATTCGTTTGCTAAAAGCTTTGAGATCCATAACTGGGTGATCTAACTCCGTGCCTGTGGCTCTAGTGTTTTCGCAGGGCTAATGCCGTACCCTTCTGTGATGTGACGCAGGCGATACACCCTACCCAACCCCAAATGGGTTTTCGCCAACTTGATGGATGTGCGGGCGGGCTGCCGCAGAAACCCATCGCTAAACTGGAGTGCTTTGCACCACGATTGACCTCAACAGCAAACAAGCCAACAAACCCAGCCACAAACCCATTGGATTCAACCGCTTCCTAGAAACCCGTTCACGATTGAGCAACATCGAGTTTTAGTATTTGAATTCTATTGGGAAGACAATTCTTGACTCTGTATATTTGCGGAGCCTTTGCGAAAACTTCAAAACGACTTGGGTTATGAGTGCAGTTTGTGAAGCGATGCTGAAGTCTTCTCGTTCGTGATATTGGCTCTGGTAGGCGTGCGCAGTTTGATGGTCGGCGTAGGTTAAAACCAGGGCGAATCACCATTTCAGGCCATTTCCCTGCGGGGCGAGGTGCGTCAGTTCTACTTGTACTTCGCTTGACCTGAGTGCGATTGACCCGCTGCGTGTGGCATGGAGCGCAAATGTGCTGCGGGTAATTCTACGGAGGAAGGGGCTCAAGGTGGGCTGCTGTGGAATTCAAATGGAAGGCATCGTTGCAGCAGCAGCGAACATCAGCCAAATGCAAACGGCGAACCGGGCGACGGTGAGACACGCAGATTGTATTCAAAACGAGCGATCGCCTTTGGGAACGGGTGCTGGAACCGAGCGAACTGCGCCAATGCGGGCTGGATTAGGTTTTATGATGAAATACAGGGCTCATGGGTTCTGCTGAGGCGATCGCAGCATCTGAGTTCAATCTCAAGATGCTGGAATGATGCAGAGCGTCCTGGATGCTGGAGCCAAACGAACGTCGCAATCTGTCTCACCTCTCCCACGAAATGGCATGGATATTGCAATAGCGTTGCCGACTTTTGTTGTGACCTTGCGCGAAGGCGTGGAAGCCGCTCTGGTGGTTGGAATTGTTCTGGCCTACCTCAACAAAGCAAACCAGACACAATTAAACCGCTGGGTGGCAGCGGGTGTTGGGGTTGGCTTGTTGGGTAGCACGTTGCTGGGTATGCTGCTGTATCAAATCTTGGCTCAGCTAGCTGGAGCGAGCGATGGCTATGCCCAAGTGCTCAAACTGTCGCTAGAAGGGCTGTTTGGCCTGGTGGCGATCGCCCTGTTGAGCTGGATGCTCATTTGGATGACCCAGCAGGCGCGTGCCATGAAGTCTGATGTAGAGGGGGCGCTGTCGTCGGCCTTGCAACACTCCGACCAAGCCGAATGGCGAGTCTTTGGCTTGATTACCATTGCCGTGCTGCGCGAAGGATTTGAAACGGTGCTCTTTCTTTCGGCGCAGTTTCAACAAGGGTGGATGCCTGTAGTTGGGGCGATCGCGGGTTTGTTGGGTGCGGTGCTGATTGGCGTACTATTATTTCAGCTAGGCATCAAAATCAACCTACGCCAGTTTTTTCAGGTGATGGGTGTGCTGCTGTTGCTCATTGTTGCGGGGTTGGTGGTGTCGGTGCTGCGCCATGCCGATGGAGCGATCGCCCAATTGGCTCAGTTAGACCCTGCCTATGTCCGTTTGTGTGTGACCCAGCAATTGGGTTCCTGCTTGCTAGGGCCTCAAGTGTGGAACTTGAGCGGCATTCTGCCCGACCGGCAGTTTCCTGGTGTGGTGCTGAAGGCCCTGTTTGGGTATCGAGAGCGCATCTACGGGGTGCAGGCGATCGCCTATGGTGTATTCCTATCTACCGTTGGCAGTTTATATCTACGTAGCTTAGGTCGTTCGGCCAGTCGTGTTTTGCCCAAAGTGGCGATCGCACCCGCGCCTAAAGCTGAATAGACAACGGTTCAATTCCCTTTTTCGAGCACTCATATGGCGGCCAAACCTCGGAATCCCTGGCTACTCGTCTATGGATGGGCTGGAATCTTTGGCATTGGGGGACTGGTAGGTTGCAATGCAAGCTCTCCCACCATGCCAAACATGAGCTTGCAGCCCGATCAGCCCTCTGTATCGCCTTCGCCCACCGCGCTGCCGCCTAGTGGCTCCCCGGTGGCATCCCCCCAGCCAACCCCCAGCTCAGTGATGCGCGAAGCTTTTCGCTGCAATACACCAAGCTACTACGCGGATGTGACCTGGCAGCAGGATCAGCCCCGCCTGTCCTTTACCCGCAAACCCAACGACACTACGCTCAATCAGGCAACTCCCGTATCCCTAACTCATAATGATGATGGCAGCATTACCTATGGCTACCAGCGCGACACAATTGTGTACTCGCGAGTGTATGCCGACCAAAGCTGTTTTGTGCAGGTGGTGAATCCGATGAATTCAAATGTGGTCATTGAGGAGGTCGGTACGGTTGCCCCTCTGGCTCCCCTTGCGTCAAACGGCTCAGATGTTGACCCATAACAAAATCCCTGGCACCAGTGAGGGATTTTGAGCAAGGTTGAGTGCAATGACGGGCGATCGCCCCAGGTGATTAACGCGAGTGATGGATCAGCTGAAGTGCCCATTTTTGCGTGCGCGTTGCGCACGCAAAAATGGGCTTTTCTGAGGTTTTCGCGCCGCGAAAACCTCAGAAAAGCCCTTAACCAAAACTAACGTTAATCAAGCTGTAGGTTACGCTGTGACTTTTTGCTCCAACAGCTTGACGATGGAGGTTTTTTCGAGCAAGCCTACGACTTCGCCATCTTCTTTGACCACGGCCAGCTCGGTCAATTGCTCGTTCAACATGTTAATCACGTCTAGCAGCGGCGTTGTAGAAGGCACGGTTGCAATTTCGGAGGGCGATCGCACCAGAGTTTGCACCTGCACATCCCACCAATCGGTTGTAGGTACCTTCTTCATATCATCCACCAAAATTTCGCCTGCCAGTTTTCCGGCTTCATCCGTCACTAAATACTTCCGCCAGTTCACCGGATTGCCAATGATTTTGTTGTTGGCAAACTCTCGCAACGAGCTTGCCGCTGAGACGAGTGGACTGTTGGGAATCACCGCATCTTGCGCCGTCAACCCACTCAGCAAGCGCTGTACACCAGCAGCTTGAGCCGATTGGCCAGCATTTTGTAACAAAAACCAACCCACCAACAGCGTCCAAATGCTACCAACATTGGTCAGCCCCAGCAGTGAGGCAAATCCAAGCCCAATGCCTAGCCAGCCAAACACTTGACCCACGCGGCTGGCAAAGGCTGTGCCCTGGTAGGGTTTGCCAGTGATTTTCCACACAATCGACTTGAGAATATTGCCGCCATCCAGCGGTAGGCCGGGAATGAGGTTAAAGACCCCCAGCGCCAAGTTGACATACGCTAGCAAACCGATAACGGCTGCCAACGGCCCCGTCAGTTGCCCAAAAGTGCTGAGCGCATGCAGCCAACCAAATAGGGTAAAGCTGACCAAGGGACCTGCGATCGCCACTCGGAATGAGTCACCCGGCGTTTTGGATTCTTCTCCCAAACTGGCCAACCCGCCAAAAATGAATAGCGTGATCGATTTCACCTCAATGCCTTGGCGCATGGCAACCAGGCTGTGGCCCAGCTCATGGGCAACCACCGAGGCAAACAGCAGCAAAGCGGTTACCAACCCCAGCCCCCAAGCAACCAAACCCAACTCGGGAAACTGAAACGCCAGCCAGGTTGCGTAATTCCAGGTAATCAACCCCAACACCAAAAACCAGGAGGGATTGATAAAGACGGGAATGCCAAACAAGCTGCCGACCCGAATACTTCCATTCATGCGTGCTCCTCTGCGTGCAGCGAATGCTACAAACCTCAAACCGATAACCTTGGACTTAAACCCACGCTGGATGAGTACAGCCTAGTTAAGCGAGGTTATGCGTTAGTTCTAGCCTAACGGACCCTGTCCCTAGATTAATCTGTTAAGAGACGTAATAACCGTGTACGGTTGGTTCGGCCTGGGGTTTGGGGTTTGGGTCATGGATTTGGAGCCACAGTGGGCAGAATGATCTTATCGACCTGGCGCAGTCTTTTCCTCGATGGGGTACTTTAGGATGTGCAGCTAAACTGCTCAGCTCGGTTTCCAAGACGGCTGCTGCACAGGTTCAACATCTACCCTGGCATGACCTGCGGCGATCGCTCATTCAGCCTGGATTTGGCGCAAAAGCCCTGAACAATGACCATGCTCAAGCAGATTACGCTGGAACCCTCTACCTATCACTCACCTGGTGCTACCAAACCCGTGAAAGTGGTTCTTTTCGATTTTGATGGCACGATTGCGGATTCATTTGATGTCATCCTTGCTTTAACCAACCGCATCGCTCGGGATTTTGGCTACAAGCCAGCCAGCCCCGAGCAAATCAAGCAGCTCCAAAATCTGACCTCGCGCGAAATTATTCGCCAGTCGCAGATTCCGGTTTATAAGCTGCCCTTTTTGCTGCGACGGCTCAAAACAGAAATGACTCAAGAAGTGGTGCATTTGCAGCCAATTCCTGGCATCCCCGAAGCGCTGCAACAGTTGAAGCAACTGGGCTACACACTGGGCATTGTGACCTCCAATACCTACGACAATGTCATGATTTTTTTGGCACAGCATGGCATGCAAACACTGTTTGATGTGATCGAAACGGAGGTGACACTTTTTGGCAAGGCTCGGGTGATTCATCAAGTGCTGCGTCGCTATCGCTTTCCGGTTGATGCAGTGATTTATGTGGGTGATGAAACTCGGGATGTAGAGGCGGCGCGCAAGCTGCGGATGAAAATGGTGGCTGTGGGCTGGGGCTTCAATTCCTGTCGGGCCTTGGGAGAAATGGAGCCTGATGTGCTGCTCCAAAAACCTGATGAGCTGGTGGACGCGATCGCCCGCCTCACCTCGGCAACCCAGCCCACGTCTTAAGCGTTAACTTAAGCGTCAAACCCCAGCCGCTCATGGGTTTCATTCTGCGATCGCCTCAGATTCTAAAACGGGTGTAGCGACTTGCTGTAATGCATTGCTGAGGGCAACCCAGTCGGCTACGCCCAACTCTTCGGCGCGGGCTTGGGGGTTAAGCTGCAACTGTTCCAGCATGTTGGAAAGGCGATCGCGATCCACCACAGCTTGTAAATTGTTCCGCAGCATTTTGCGACGGGTGGCAAAGCCCAGCTTCACCAGTTGATCCAGGAATTTGGGCTGGTGTGCCGCTGGTACAAAGGCTCGTGGCCGCAAGCGTACCACCGCCGAATCGACCTTGGGGGCAGGATGAAATGCCTTAGCCGGTACCGCACAAATCCAGTCGCACTCAGCCAGGTACTGAACCCGTACCGTCAGCGCTCCAAATTCTTTGCTGCCGGGTTTGGCACATAGCCGCTGCGCCACTTCTTTTTGGATGAGCAGCACAATGCTGTCAAAGGGCTGCGGATTGGGTTGGGCAATGCGACCCAGCAACTTTTCCAAAATTTCGCCAGTAATGTTGTAGGGAATGTTGGCGACTACTTTGTTCGGCTGCTGAAACTTGGGAAAGGGTTCTAGCAGAGCATCCACGTCTAGCTCTAAAAAGTCGCCTTGCAACAGCAAAAAATTGTCGGCTTGCTGAAAGGTTTTGTGCAGAATCGCACACAGGTCGCGATCGATTTCTACAGAAACGACGGCGGCGGCTTCCGCCAACAACCGACGCGTCAAAATGCCGGTTCCTGGCCCAATTTCCAACACGCGATCGCCCGTTTGGACGACTGAAGCGCTTGCTGCGGCTGGCTCTGTTGTATTGGCTGGAGGATGTGGAGGAGTGGGTGCAGGGCTCGATGCGCTCCCCGACAGGCTGGCCGCTTTGACAATTTGCTGAAGCGCCGATTCACTTTTAAGCCAGTGTTGTGCAAATCGTTTGCGAGGTCGGGGAGCCATCCAAAAAAACCTAAGACGATAAACTATCAAGACTCAATGGCACCATATCACCATTGAGGGTCAGCCCCAACAACATCTCTTCCTGAGGCCGTATCACCGTTCCTGTCAGGGCGCACACCGATTCTTGCTGGGCGATCGCCTGCATACTCGCCCGAATATCGCCCGTCGACAGACTGAGCGACTGCCCGCCCGACTTTTGCTGAACGTAGTTCCATAGAATATCGCGAATGAGTGCTTGATAGCCTTGATTGCCAGCTAATTCCTTGAGCCGCTCCTTCAGCTCGCGCTCCAAGCGAATGCTGGTCACTTCCATTTCGGTGGTTGGGGTTTTGTGCATTGTATACATTGCATCCTCCTGAGATTTCATCATTAATCCACTTGTAATACAAGTGTAGTATGAGAGTCCAGGGATGAACACCTCTCCAGGGCTCTAGTATCAAAACTCAATGCATGAGCCTGGATGGATTGACGACTCCCATCTTGTCCCGATAGGGGTGACAAGGCCGAAACATTAAAGGGTTGTGCGATCGCACAACCCTTTGAGTTACCGCATGTGTCCATGCTGCTCAAACTCAAGCCTCTGATCTGCCGATGCTCAGAACTGGTCTGTGTTTCGGCAGATTTCGGCTGAAGTTTTGGGCTTAGTATTCCGGCACAGAGGCATCGACTTCTCGGCTCCAAGCCAAAATGCCGCCCTTGACGTTAGTGCCTTCAATGCCAGCCTCTTTCAAAATGCCGAGGGCCTTGGCCGATCGCACACCCGACTTGCAATGCACAATCAGGCGGTGACCATTCAATTTGTCCTTCAGCTTCGAAATGCCGTCTCCATCCTCAATGTCGGGCAGCGGAATCAGCACTGAATTGGGAATTCGGCCAATTTCGTATTCATTGGGATTGCGCACATCCACCAACAAGAAATCGTCGGTACCGCTCTCGATCAGTTCCTTCAGCTCGACGACCGTCATTTCAGGAGCAGCCGTCTTTTGGGCTTCCTCGGCGGCCTTGGCTTGGGGAATGCCACAGAACATTTCGTAATCGATGAGCTTGTCGATGACTGGGCGCACCGGATTGGGACGGAGCTTCAACTCCCGAAACTTCATGTTCAGCGAGTCGTACAGCAACAGGCGACCACTCAAAGTTTCGCCTCGACCCAGAATAATCTTGATGGTTTCGGTGGCCTGAATGCCGCCAATCACTCCTGGTAGAATGCCCAGCACGCCACCTTCAGCGCAGGAGGGCACCATTCCCGGCGGTGGGGGCTCGGGGTACAGGTCGCGATAGTTGGGGCCATCTTGATAGTTGAAGACGCTGGCCTGCCCCTCAAATCGGAAGATAGAACCATACACGTTGGGCTTGTTGAGCAACACGCAAGCGTCGTTGACCAGGTAGCGCGTGGGAAAGTTATCGGTGCCATCGACCACCACATCGTAGGGCGCTACGATATCGAGCGCATTCTCTGCCGAAAGCCGAGTCTCGTAGAGATCCACCTGACAGTAGGGGTTGATTTCCAAAATTCGATTTTTGGCGGATTCGATTTTGGGTTTGCCAACCCACGATGTGCCGTGGATGACCTGACGCTGGAGGTTGGAGTGATCGACTACATCGAAATCCACGATGCCAATGCGTCCGATGCCAGCGGCGGCCAAATACAGGAGCAGTGGCGAGCCCAACCCACCTGTGCCAATACACAATACGCTGGCGGCTTTGAGGCGCTTTTGCCCCTCGACTCCGACTTCGGGCAGGATGAGGTGCCGAGAATAGCGCTCGTACTCTTCTTTTGTGAGCTGGATTTCGTCCAGATTGGGATTCAGCATGGCTTTATAAATGATGAGTTTGAGGATGAACTGACAATCAAACCCAGATAGACAACCATAAACATGCAACGTGCGGTTGGTCAGGGGCCAACTGCAACGTTATGAGGTTTCAACCGGATTGGACATGAGGGGTTTTGCTGAGGGGATTGGTTGGATGATTGGCGGTTCGGTCAGGAGATGAATGGCTTCTGGCTGAAACTGATGCTGATCATCCAGACTCCAGCATAGTAAATCTTGGGCACTGCCTTGCTGGACTGAGACAATGATGTAGGAATAATCGGGCCAGGCGAAGCTGCGATCGCACTCTGAGGGAATGGCCGGATGGTCTGGGTGCGAATGGTACACCCCAATAATGTTGAGTTGGCGATCGCGGGCGTGGCGCTGGGCTGCAAGCAATTGTTGGGGGGCTATCCAATAGCGACGAGTGTTGTCGAGGTTGGAACTTGAGGGATGCGGGGCAGGAGTACCGTCTGATGATTGAGAATGAGCAGCATCCCAAGTATTGGGGGCTTGCCACAGCTCATAGACGGTTCGGGTTGCGTCTTCCTGGGGGGATGAGAAACGCTGTAGGGTGCCAAGCAGCAGCCCACAGCACTCTTCGGGGTAGGTTTGCTCCGCATGATGACGCACCTGCTGGAGCGCTTGTGAACTCAAGGCGAGAACCATGGGCCGTTGCTTCCAAGAGATGTGGGCAACAAACGATTTGCATGATTCTACGGTATACCCATCGGTTTTTTGGGTGCTAAGAAGCGATCGCTTACCATTGCTTCATACAACTCCCCGTATTACTTCGAATTTACTTAACATGATGCCGAGGTGGTTACCAGACCTATCAGGCCGGTTTAAAATGCCTAGCTTGCTGAATTGAGCCGCAGGATGAAGCCGTAGGCTCTCCTAGCGTCGCAAATTGCCGCGCCAGTTCATTGAGGTTTCTGCCGATTGCCCAGCAAAGGAGCGAGTGGCCGTCAGCCGAATTTCTGCTGGGTTGCCCGCTGCCAAATCGCGAGCGCTAATGGGCAGTTGGCCCAAATTGAGGACAAATCGGTTGCCATCTTGCGTAACCAAATTGGCTGGTACAACTCCCTCAAACCGAGTGCGGTAGTCGGGGCGGCGATCGCCCTGGCCATCGGCTGTACGAATTTGCACGGCAAACTCGGTTGCCACCAGGTCGGACACATTGGCCTGATCGACCACCGTAAACTGAAGATCTCGCCCCGATCCCGCGACCCGAACGGTATCCATCTGAGTCGCTTCATTCCGCCGAATCACATTCGCAATGGTGTAGGTGGTGAGCTGATTCGCATCTGTTACCTGGGTGCCGTCCGCCCAAATCTCGTCAGAAAAATCCACCTGAACTTGGCGATCGCGCTCAAGGGTAACGGTTGCGGTTTCGTTGGCAAACTCACTGCGCGATCGCGCAGCCTGCCACACAAGCTGCACGGTTGCTTCCACTCGCCCTGCATATTCCCGATACTCATTCGCCACAACAGAGCCAGGAGCCAGCAGCCCGGTTGCTCCCTGGCGCACATCCCACAGGTCTTTGGACAGCGAAATCGATTGCCCTAACAGTTGCGAAAGTGGGGCGGCTGCCTGTGGCTGCTCAGCGGACAACGGTTCTGCTCGGTTAATCAGGGTAAGCTCGCCAATTGTGCCAGTTCTGCCATTGTTGCCATTGCTGCCGACCCTGCCGTTGCTGCCATCGGTACAGGTAAAGCGGCGAACGCTACAGCGATAGTCGGCGGTGCCTGGAGTTCCAGTGCAGGTTTCAATCTCCCAAAAGCGGCGATCGCAGTTACAACCTGGCCCTGCCTGTCCGCCCAGCCCACCGCGACCCGCTCGGCCCGCCGCTGCATTGACGTATACCTGTCGAACATCTGCCAGATTGGTGTAGTAAATTGTGACAGAGCCGCCATCGCCACCATCGCCGCCATTTCCCCCATTGCCACCATGACCGCCGTTTGGGGCGCGCAAGTTGTAATCCACATCGCGTGGCTGTCGCCCACACAGGGCAGAACGTCCATTGCGACCCGATTCGCCATCTTCGCCATCGGTTCCGACCAGTTCCAATTGCTGGGGTAAGCCATTGGCAAAAATGGTACGACTGCTGCCGCTGCTGCCAGCTCTACCACTTCGACCGTTGCTACCGCTTTGTCCCTCTTCTCCATAGCTTTGTGTTGTTTGTGCCCAGGCGGCTGGAGAACAAATCAAGTGTTTGGCAACTGGAATGCCTCCTGCAACGAAAACGGCAGACAGGCTCAGGGCAATAGAGAGGAATGGTTTTCTCATCACATCAAAGGCTGAATTTCGCGGCTTTATCCTATCCTTTTGAGACGAAAAAATGATTCATTTGTTGCCCAAACTTAATTGCTTTTAGGGTAAATAAAGGTGAACATTTGTTTTGGATTTAGGGCATTCTTCAATTAGAGAAAACGCATAATCCATGGTCCTAAAACATGGGTTTGTTACACTCGTAAATGATTTCCTTTTGTGGGAGTTGAAAGACACGCATGATTACCGTTGCACAGTCTCGGCCTAGCGATCGCGCACAGTTTATTCAAAAAACCTACCTCCATTTGGCAGGGGCGATCGCAGCATTTATTGGCGTGGAATTTATCCTGTTTCAAACGGGCATTGCGGCGGCAATGTTGAACTTTGTGGCAGGAGGGCGGTTCGCCTGGCTGCTCATTTTAGGGGCCTTTTCGCTGCTCGGATGGATGTCGCGTAGCTTGGCCGCAAAAGCCGACGATGTAAATACCCAATACATGGGCCTAGGGATTTACGTGGTGGCGCAGGCACTCATCTTTGCTCCGCTCCTGTATTTGGCGGCGTTCTACTCGGATGCCAGTGTATTGCCAACGGCGGCCATTCTCACCTTGGCTTTGTTTGCAGGACTGACGGTGGTGGCCTTCACAACCCAAAAGGACTTTACCTTCCTAGGCGGCATTCTTAAAATTGGCGGACTGGTAGCCCTAGGGCTGATTGTGTGCAGTATTGTGTTTGGCTTTACCCTGGGCCTCCTGTTTTCGGTGGTCATGGTGGCGTTTGCCTCGGCGGCAATTTTGTACGACACTTCCAAAATCATGCATCACTACTCAACGCGCCATTACGTAGCGGCGTCGCTAGAGCTGTTTGCCTCGGTGGCCCTGCTGTTTTGGTACGTTCTGCAAATTGTGATGCGCATGAGTCGTCGCTAGATGAACCCATGCAGGGTTTACGCCGCGTCCATGTCTTTGAAGATAGCTAGCTATATGTGGTAGTTGGCGTTGTTCACTACCATCCTCAATACCTCAAAAAGCGATCGTTCTCTCTACAGCGATCGCTTTTTGTGTGCTTTGGGGCGATCGCAGCTTCCGCTATCCTTTACAATCCCTTTCAGAGCACCCCTTGAGCTAACGATCCGCGCAGCTTATACCGTGCAGATTGTTAGTGCAACTTGCCCTTAGAAATTGTTAGCCCTTCTCATCCGATCACGCTCCAGGTAGGACATTGCAGCATGGAAAACTTGAAAGTCATTATTGTTGGCGCCGGAATGGGTGGCCTTACAACAGGAATCGCCATGCGCCAAGCGGGTTACACCGTCGAAATTTATGATCGTGTGCGTGAGTTGCGGCCAGCTGGAGCGGGCATTTCGCTGTGGTCAAACGGGGTCAAAGTGCTAAATCGGCTGGGCCTGGGCAAAGAAATTGCCAGCATTGGCGGCATCATGAACCGCATGGCCTACCACAGCATGACTGGCGAAACCTTGACCGACTTTAGCCTGCAAATGCTGATTGACTGGGTGGGTCAGCGGCCTTATCCCGTCACTCGTAGCGATTTGCAAAGCATGCTGCTGGATGCCTTTGGGCCGGGGTTGGTGCAGCTCAATTCGCGCTGTGTCGCCGTGGAGCAAGATGCCGACAGCGTGACCGCTATTTTTGAAGATGGGTATAGAGCCACGGGCGATCTGCTGATTGCTGCTGATGGTACGCATTCCCAAATTCGCTCTTATGTGGTGGAACAAGCGGTGGAGCGGCGCTATGTGGGCTATGTGAACTGGAATGGGCTAGTCACTGCCGATGAACGCCTTGTGCCCAAAGATAGCTGGGTTATCTACGTTGGGGAACACAAGCGGGCCTCGATGATGCCTGTGGGAGGCGATCGCTTCTATTTCTTCCTGGATGTGCCCCTACCCAAAGGTACCGAAAGCGTGCCGGAACAATACCGCGAAGAGCTATCTAGCCATTTCAAAGGCTGGGCCGAACCTGTGCAAACGTTGATTCAGACGCTAGACCCCATGACGACCAATCGGGTTGAAATCCACGATGTTGAGCCGTTAAGCCAACTGGTTAAGGGTCGCGTTGCGCTTTTGGGGGATGCAGCCCACAGCACCGCCCCCGATCTGGGTCAGGGAGGCTGTCAAGCGATGGAAGATGCTCTGGTGTTGGCCAACTATTTGCAAACGACAAACTTGAGTGTAGAGGATGCCCTCAAACGCTATGAAGCGGCGCGCTTGAGCCGGGTAACCGATATTGTGAACCGAGCCCGCAAGCGATCGGATGTGACCCACGGCAAAGATCCCATCAAAACCCAACAATGGTACGAGGAGTTAAAACACGAAGATGGGCTGAAGATTCTGAAGGCTATTTCAAACACCATCTTGGCGGGGCCGTTGCATTAGATACGACCGTTGGGCATTTGGCGGCTGTGGAGAGAGCTGATTGGAGCGATCGCGCCACCTCAAAATAACTAGGTTGTTGGCCCACTGCCCCACCATGGGCTTATCCTGAACCAAACGATCAGGCTGGATGTGAAACTCGCACCCGAGCTTCACATCCAGCCTTGATTCAGATTGACGAGGATCGTTTAGCCGCGTTGGGCAATGGTGTTTTGAAATGCCGGACGCTCCGTAATGCGCTGAACATAGCTCTCCACGATAGGATACTCCTTGAAGTTGAGTCCCAACATGAGAGGCATGTAGGCCAGCATAGAGCCAACAGCAATATCCGCCACGGTTAGCGTGTCACCCAACAGGTAAAGCTGCTGAGCAAGGCACTCGCTCAGGCCACCGATCAGTTTGGGAAATTCGCGCTCACGGCTCGATTCAATAAAGATTCCTGGCCCCAACGTTGCATTGGCAAATAGCACCCATTGGGCTCGGCGCGATCGCTCTTCTATAGACGCTGCTGCACCGTATTTTTCATCCAGATACAGCAAAATCGCCCCCGACTCCCACAGGGTAAAGTCTCCATCCACAATGGCGGGCACCTTACCCATCGGGTTGATCGCTAAGTAAGCGGGCTCTCGATGCTCTCCAGCTTGCATATCCAGAAGCACATACTCATAGGGAATCCCCTGCTCTTCTAGATACCACTTCACAATTGAAGCTCGGCTGCGAGCCCCTCCATATAGTTTCAGCATTACAAAACCTGGTGTGTATAAGCATGTTGCTTAACATTGTCTTCGGTTTTGACCATGCGATCCGAATTTAAGATGCGTTTGCGCTCGGTGGAGTGGTTGAAGTCGCTGCGGCTGGTGCCCAGCGGTAAGACGTCCTGGGTTGCGGGTTTAGCCCGGTAAGTGCGCGCTGCAGAGTAAGTCCGCAGTTCAAACTCATCGCAAATCTGTGTTTCGGGAGGAAACTCTGCCGGGATGTGCGCCATGCCATCGCTTAATACCGCTCCCAAAGTAGTGGCGATCGCCATTTCATAGGAAGTAGGAATGCCAAGCTTGAGGGTTTCCAACGTTGCAGCTGGGATCGGTTCTACAACTTTGATGGGGTGAGTTTCTCCATCTTCTCGAAGAAAGCAGGTTGCTAAACCCATCACTACATAATCATTTGCCGAAAGATCGGGTGCATTGGGATAAGAGTTGATTGTCGTCATGAATTTTTTCTAATAGAGAACAGCAAACGTTGACCATTGCAAGACACGGCAATCAGGCAAAACGTAGATGATGAGCCTGGTTGATGTGTAACAAATTATGAGTTTCAGCCACAACTTGAGCAGAAGAATCTGTCAAATAGCTTGACTCATGACTTGAGCAAAATCGAACAAACTACCTTCATATTTAAGATTTCCAACAGGCTTTAGTTCATATTTGTTATGAATTGGGATCGCAGCACAACCTGAATTGGATGAAGCTAAATGTTGAGCTAGGTTCATCAAACAAGGAGTTAACCAGGATGGGCAAAAACTGCTTATTTTGCTTGGTGAATGAGTGAAAATTAGCAGCAATTGGTTTTCATTTTACCTGTGCAAAATTGCAGCTTCATAAAACGATGGATTTCTGAATGTAATTAGTCTTTTCTCTATGAAGAAGTATTGCTGCTTCCATAAAGTTAAAGAAAATTCCTAGGGACTCTCAGGAATTGTACTGAGTTCGATTGTAGCCTCCTTTTAAGTGCGAAATCCTTGTGGGTTCTGGGTTTTAGCCCTTGTTTGCTGCAAATTGTGCTGTGGTGAACGAAATCTTTTCCGTACTTTCAACCTCACACATCACGAGCGAATAAGACACATTAACAAGTGACACAGGGACGGGTGCATCAGATTGAAAGGGACAAGATACTAAACCGTAGGCGTTACTCTGCAAGCTAAGTTGCATCGTGAGGATGTCAAGACCATGAATACGCGCTCTTCTACAAGTCATCAAGGCAAATCTGGGCAATCGGGTTCTGCGGCTACGCAGTCCCACCTGACTGGGCGGTCTTCTAAGCGGCAGACCAAGCGTTGGCAGCCTAGGCAGCGCCGCCAAGAGAGCGTTTCAGGCCATAACGCGGTTAGCCCGGCAGAGTGGGAAATCTTGACCCGGCAGCAAGCCCTGACAGAGGCGCAGTGTGGTCACTACAATACTGCGATCGCCCTCTTTACCGAAATTTTGACTCGCAACCCCCTCAGTGCTCGTGACTACAACAATCGGGGTTTGGTGTATTTCCAAAGTGGTCGCACTGACAAGGCGATCGCTGACTATAACCAGGCGCTAGAGCTAAATCCCAGTCTCGATAGTGCCTACAACAATCGCGCCAATTACTTTGCGTCTCAGGGTCAGTATTTGGAAGCGGTGCTGGATTACGATGCTGCGCTAGAACTCAATCCTGATAATGTTCGCGCTTGGATCAACCAAGGCATTACCTTCCGCGATATGCAGATGTATGAGCGTGCAATTGAAAGCTTTGATGTGGCCATCGGTCTCGGCTGCTTGCAAAGCCACGTTTATAGCGAGCGCGGCCGCACCCATCACCTATGGGGCGACTGGAACTGCGCGATCGCTGACTATAAGCGATCCCTGAGCTATCTGCAACTTCCCAATGCTACGGCTGGCAATGTGGCTCGCCTGCTTCAGCAAGTCGAAACTTGGATGAATGATTTGCTCTCGCCCCTTGCCCAGTAGTCTGAATAGTGCTTGTCAGAAATCCCTACAGCGTTCGCTTTCACCTTGATATCTCCTCCCTAGCAGTGTGGATTCGATAAGCAGCCTTCTGAACCATTAGTTCAGAAGGCTTTTTTTAGTTTTGAGGTGATAGGTTTTGGGTTGCTCTAATCGATCGAAATGGACTGGGGACCGCTGGACTTGCCGTTATGTGAATCGGTGGAGGTGGGCGATGAGACGGATGCGCCGGTTTGCCCCTCTAGCCAACTCTTGACAGGATCGTCAGACAAATTCAGGCGAAACAATCCAGATACAAAGCCTCCCAAAAAGGCCACAGGATGCCCAATCAACTCTCTTGCAACCGGAGATAACTCATCCAGAAACACGGTCAACTATCCTCTCAAGCTCTTAAGTCTGCATAAATCCTAACGTGAATCGATAGGGGATGCAGCTCTTGTCTGAATTTCCTCTGGCTTGAACTGTATACGGTGGAGTGCAAATGGATTGCAGGATCTGCAGCTGGATTGGCTGTGCGATCGCAGTCCGACCGCAATAAAAAAGGAACTCAGCATGACCGCTGAGTTCCATCCAGGACATCCGAATTAGACAAGACTTGTGCAGTTGAATGATTTTTGAGGCACTTAGCGCCTCAAAAATCATTCAACCCCCTGGACTTTTATATAAAGTGCGTCAGTCCTATGGCTAAAGGTGTGAAGATGCTGAGGTTAGTTGCCTTTGGTTTCGGGGAGCATGCACTTATCACTATCACAGCCAGCAGGCCCGGCCTCTAGCAGTTCGCCAGAATCGTAGCGGGTTAGCGCACCGTAAAAATCCTGTGTGCGCTGTCGGGTCTGCACCTCAGCTTCCAGTTGATCGAAGGTCGCTTTGTCGATTTTTTCGAAGGGGAGTCGAGGGAATGGTGCATTGAACCGGGCCAGCAATGCTGCGCTAATGTAGCCCTTGTCTTGGGCGATCGCTTCGTAAATCGCGTTAGCTAAGGGTTCAATTTCGTCCTCGTTTAGTTCTACCGTGGCGCTGGTGTTGTGAGCAGTGTAGTAGGTTTGCACCTGCATGTAAAAGTCGAACTGCGCCAAAGCGGTGAACTTTTCAATCGCGATGGTGTCTGCGCCGGGTAAGTTGGCCCAGGGCACCTCGACCGGAATTTCCACCAGCCACTCGGTACAACGCGGATCGAACGGATCATCCAGCAAATTACCCTGATCATCCTTGTCGGATTGGGACGGCACGATGGCGTAACCGTACTCCATGCAGGCTAAAGCGACGGGATCGTTTTTGCGGAACGTGATGCGGCGAATAAAGCGCTGAGCCTTGGGTGGGTGCCAACCAGGGCTGGCCCCAGTCAACAGCGACTTTGTCCCAGCAGGCTGTACTGTGGTGCAACGATTGGGACGCTTCAACCCGTGGCGATCGCAATAGTCCCACACTACCTGATGCACAATCTCTTTCCATCGGCTGAGATAGGCTTGCTCCTTAGCCTTGAACTCCAGCCCCTTCATGGTGTCGGGACGACCGGCTTCCCACCAGCGCAGCCACTCCACACCAAACGCATTCACAAAAAAGTCAAACAGCCCAGTAAACGACACGCCCACAATGGGATCATCTAATCGCGACTCTTGATAGCGCGATTCCTGAAACTGATGATTGAGCAGCGCGGCGACAGAGAGCGCTCCAGCCGTGAACGCCTCTTCTTGGGCCTGCTCGTCATTCGGATCAAGCTGATTGAGATGAACTTCAGCCAGGTTGCAGTGGAAATTTTGGCCGATGATTTCTCCACAAGGATTCAAGCCATAGCGACCCTCGCCTTGGGCTCGGCGCTCGGCCTCACCCGCCCACTGGATCGCCCCTTCACCCGAATAAAACTGTTTACGAACGGCGTCGGTGCACTCCTCCAGTGTGGGCTTGCGGTGAAATACGCGCGTGTGATTTGCCATGCGCAGTACATCCCGTTCGGGGTCGATCCGCCAGTTTCCGTTTTCGTCTTGCGTCCACAGGTTCTCTTTAGCCCCAGCGGCCAGCACGTCCTCGCTATCGAACTGGCGCATACCGGCGCTGCGGCGAATATTTCCGGCTACGACACAGGCAGCAGCTTCGTCAATGAGCAAGCAGCACTCTACCGAGTTGAGCTGGCGACCGATCGCCTTGTTGAGAATGTGGGCGCAGCGCTCGTACAGCCCCGGCAATCGGATGGGGTTGGCAACGCCGCCAAACCCCTTGAGGCGCTCTCCAGCAGGACGAACGCTGCTGAGGTCGATTTCGACCGCGACATCGCCAGAAAATTGCTCATCAGACGATATCTCTAGCAGAGCTTGGTATGACTTCACCCACCCTTGGCGACTATCGCCCACGCGAATGCGAACGTGGTTGCCGTTAAAGCTAACTTCGGTTTGGTTGATGCGCTGCTCGGCAGACGTGGTGCCCAACTCGCTCACGATCGCTACGCTTAGTCGATTGCGAATGGCGGGAAGTTGTTGAATATATTTTGGCTCCAGGACGGCTCCGGTGCCACAGCCCATCATGGCCAAGTCCATCATCAGCCCAAAGGAGCGCCAGTCAACGACGTTGGTACTGGTGCAGTTGTAGGCTCCCGAAAAATTTTCGGGTTTGGCGGCCCAGTCGGTTCCACCGACCCAAAGCCAACGTCCCGAAGGTAGGCTTTTTAGCTCGCGCTGCATTCGGCCCAGGAGTGCGGCTTCTTCAGGGGTGAGCTTGCCCAGTTCTACAATGCCGCGAAGGGTGCGATCGCACACCTCATCCCAGGTCTCACGAAATCCCTCAGCCTTTTCACCACGACGGCTGTAGGTGCGATAAAACACAGGGTTAGCAGCAGGCGCTGCCTTCGGAAATGGGCTGGATTGGCGAGGACGTTCGATGTTTTGAACCATAAGGCACTTTGGATAGGTGTAGTGTGAAGCGATGGCGACGCCCTATAGATGTAGTGGCTATGCTCTAAAGCACACACTATATAAGGTCATCTCGGAAAGATCAACCGAAGGCAGCCAAAATCAGGATGGGCGATCGCAGTTGAATGATTTTTCGGATGCAGTGCGTAAGTCCTAATCAAGATGCGCGATCGCAAAATTCTGTGTGCTTCATAAATCCAAAGCTGGTTGGTCGCAGCCTAGTTTCAAACTGACTCGCCTGAATCAACGCTCCAGCCGCCGCAAGCTGTGCTGCCCAAAAAGCCAAGGTTTTAGGCAGTGTGTCTAGAACCTTGGCTTTTCCAAGTAATATTCAGATGAGCAAATCCAAATCAGCCAGCTGCAATTAAGGCAAAAGGGCTGATTGATTGGATGAATTCGCGGTAAATGTGACCGTCCGCGGTAGACCTCGCTCACCCAGCGTTTGCGCGGGTTGCTCATTGTAAATCACGGAGACGCCGCCAGCATTGCCAGCGCGAATGTTGATTTCTTCCTTCGCCGTCCAACTGCGCTCGGTGCCTTCTTGTAGAATTCCTTCAAAATCGGTTCTACCATCCACCGTGATACGAATCCAGGATTCTTCTAGCAGCCGCAAGCTCACCCGTACCGGATCGGTTGAGATGGGAGATGGAGATGCGCTAGGACTAGGGCTAGACGCAACCGAGGGTAAAGCATTAGGACTAGCCTGTGCGGAGGCGGGGGTGGTCGGCGCTGTGGTGATGGTGGGCGGACCGCTTGTTGAACGGTTGAATAGGTAGGACAACCCAATGACGGCAGCGGTCACCACGGCTGCATAGCCCAACCAAAGGTGAAAGTACCGGAGCTGAGCCGCAGGCGTCTCCTTCCAAGAAGAGGGGACGGGGCGCACTTCTGGGTTAACGGGAAATGCCTGAGAAATTTCTTCGCCGCTAAGACCCAAAGCCTCGGCATAGCGCTTAATAAAGCCACGAATATAAACGGGCTCAGGTAGCTGCTTGAGATTTCCGGTTTCGATGGCGTTGAGGAGGCGACCGGAGATCATGGTTTTAGTCGCAATCTGTTCCAGCGATAGACCCATGTCTTCGCGTACTTGAAACAGATAAGCCCCAATTTGCTGGAGCTGTTCGACCTGTAGTTGTTCGAGTTGGGAGATCCCCTTGCTCATGGAATCTGTCACAAATTTCAAGCTCCTCGTGCGCACCGTTGCTGGTTTGAATTTAAGGGCGATCGCGCCTCGCCATTTGGTGGAATCTCGAAAGTCTAGTCAAGTGCCTATGCTCCGATTTTATCGTGCCCTAGCCATGATTCAACCCTTGAGAAAATCCTACCGCTTGAGTCTTCAAAAAACCAATCTCTTTCTGCGTTAAATACCGATACTGACCGACTGGCAAAGAGCCTAGCAGAATCGGCCCAACGGCTACACGGTGTAAAGCAATGACCGGATGACCGAGCAGGTCGGCTGTTTTGCGAATTTGCCGATTTCGCCCTTCCCGCAGCACAATGTCTAGCAATGTTTTAGTGCGAGTTGTTTGCAGAATGCGCACTTCGGCCGGCTGGGTGCGCCGCCCCTCAAGCAAAACTCCAGTTCGCCAATGGTTGAGAGTGGCGGGGGTGGGTTTTCCTTCTATCCAAACCTCATAGGTTTTGGGAACTGCATGGGACGGATGGGTGAGACAAAAGGTGACTGCCCCATCATTGGTGAGCAAAAGAGCCCCGGTTGAGGCGGTATCGAGCCTACCGACTGGGTGAATGCCTGTGTCGTGCTGGAGGTCGTTTGGTAAATAGGTCAGCACGGTAGGCCGACCTTGGGGATCGTGGCAGGTGGAGACGACGCCTTTGGGCTTGTGCAGCAGCAGATAAATGTCGTTGGGCCGATCGCCGGGTTGAATGAGCTTGCCATCTACCAAAATGCGATCGCATTGGGGATTGGCCTTTTGTCCCAGTTGGGCGATCGCGCCATTTACCATGACCCGTCCTTGCACAATCATCTGTTCGGCTTGTCTGCGGGAAGCAACTCCCCACCCAGCCAAAATTTTCTGTAATCGCTCATCCATGAGCCCGACATTTCCATACAGTGAGTGGGAGACTAGGGTGAACTGAGTAAAACGAATCTGGAGTAAAGAGCCCATCTTCAACTCAGCACCTATCTATCACAGTATCAACCCCAAGGTGCTAAAACCAAGTGCTAGGAAGAGGGCTTGCGGTTTGGTTGCTGAATCGGCAAAGTGAGGCGCAAGCAGGCACCTGCTCCGGGATGATTGCTGGCAGTCACACTGCCATGATGAGCTTCCACAATTTGCCGCACAATGGCCAATCCCAAGCCGGTGCTAGTACGCCGCTGGACTTCCGATGAGACTGTTTCGGTATCTGTGTGGGAATTTGATGCAGTGCCGACAATGGCCGAGGAATAGCTGGGCAATGGTTTTACTCCTCCAGTTCCAGGCAGGTTTTCCGCAGGGTTTTCAAGCGCTACTTGGCGCGATCGCGACGGATCTGCCTTGTAAAACCGCTCAAACACATGGGGCAAAGCGCTTTCTGGGAAACCCGGCCCTGCGTCAATGATTTCGAGTACGGCATTGGCTGGGTTGGCCTGAGGTTCTAAGCGAAAGCGAACCTGCACCGTACCCCAAGGTGGGCTGTACTTGATGCTGTTGTCAAACAAATTGATGAGAACTCGAAAAATACGAGGCTCATCCATTTCAACAATGATAGTTTCGTCGCCCTCGTAGCTAATTCCAATTTGCTTTTTGCGGGAGAGCGGCTCCAAACTGGTCCATGCCGCTTGAACCAAATCTGCCAGCTTCACAGTTCGTAGCTGAAGACACGTCGAAGCTTCTTGATCGAGCTGCGCCAAGTCCAACAAGTCTTGAACGAGATTACTCAGGCGAATGGTTTCATTAATCAGTCGGCTGACCCACCCCTGAAGGCTCGTATCGACTCGGCCATGCAGGGTTTCTGCAACCAGCCGAATCGAGGTAAGCGGCGTTTTAAGCTCATGAGCAACATCGGAGGCCCAGCGATCGCGCTGTTGCTTTAGCTGGACTGGCTCATCCCGATTTTCGAGAAAAATACCCACATGGTCAGACATGAGGGGAAATCCATGGCCTCGCAGGGCTCGCGCCTGTTGCCGAGAAAGTTGAGACGGATCGGGACTAACAGGATAGAACAGCCAGTCCATTTGGCATGGCTGTTGAGCCGATCGCGTTTGGTCTACAAGCTGATCGAGTTCATAGGAGCGTACAAGCTCTAGCAAGAGGCGAGGCTTGGGATCGGCGGCTGGAACGATGCCCAAGAGCGATCGCGCTTCTACATTGCACCAGACCAGCCGATTCTCGTCATCGAGTTCAGCAAAACCAATGGGCGCGGTGTTCAAAATTTGTCGATAGCATTCCAACTGGCGTTCTAGCCCTTGCTGGATGCGCTGTTGCTGAGAGACCGCTAGGGCAAGCTGAGTTCCCGTAGAAAACATGGAGTTTTCTTCGGCGGCTCGCATTTCATGCAGCACGCGCTTGAGCTTGGCATTCATGCGCGATCGCTGCCAAACCAACAACAACAGTCCAACGAATAATCCCGCAACAAATCCCAATAACAGCAAGGGCGCAGCTCACTCAAACACGGGAAAACTGTACATGCTAACAAGCTTAACCCGTGCCTCACACCCCACGCAGTACAAATTCAATCCGTTTTGCGCAACGTGCTCGAATGACCAAATTCTTACAGGACTTATGCAGTTGAATAATGTTTGGAGTGCTTAGCACTCCAAACATTATTCAACCCCCCTGGTTTTTCGGATGACGGGCGTAAGTCTTAGCTCAGTCTAAAGTTGCTAGTACAACTGCTTTTCAAGTGACCCATGCTGCCTGGCAAAATTAGAGCTAGCCAAAGCGATACCCAAAGCCACGCACCGTTGTTAAATATTCAGGATGGCTGGGATCGAGTTCTAGCTTTTCGCGCAACCAACGAATATGAACATCCACTGTTTTGCTATCACCCATAAAGTCGGGTCCCCAAATTCGCTCAATGAGCTGATCGCGTGACCAAACCCGCCGAGGATGGCTCATAAACAATTCCAAAATGCGGAACTCTTTGGGTGAGAGATTAATTTCTTCGCCCCGTACCGTTACCCGGCACTCTTGGGGATACAGGACAATATCTTGAAACCGCAAAACTGAATCCAAATTTTGAGGTTGGGTGTGGCGGTGCCGACGCAACAGTGCCCGACAGCGAGCCACCAACTCTCTCATCCCAAATGGCTTTGTCAGGTAGTCATCGGCTCCAACTTCCAATCCAACCACGCGATCGGTCTCACTACCCTTCGCGCTCAGCATCAAAATAGGAACACTGTTACCTTGGTGCCGAATCAGGCGGCACAGGTCTAGCCCATTCACATAGGGCAACATCAGATCCAAAATAATCAGATCAACACCGAAGCCGTTGGGATGCTCTGCGTCATCAATTTTGCTGATCAAATCGAGTGCGCTTCGTCCATCTTCAGCGACTAGAACGTCGTAGCCCTCTTCACTCAGCGCTAAAGCGACAGTGTCGCGAATTAATTCTTCGTCTTCTACAACAAGAACGCGGCCTAGCTTTTGATCAGCTTGAGACGATCGCGAGACTTCTAAAGCCAGCATAAAGGTCAACTACCTTGTGGACGATACAGCGGTGAATCCAGCCTGATCTTATCAAATGCGGGCTCAGGCACCAGCCTTTTGGGATAACCTTTGGTTTCTTTTTTAGATTTCGGTTGTTACGGCTGGTTAAAAAACTGCAAAGGCAACAAACTGCAAGATTGAGTTACCCTGTCTTATGCGCTGCATGCTGCTTAACGACAGCAGGGCTCGATGCCAAGGCGGCACAGTAGTAGATCGCTCACGGCATTGGCGATCGCAAACTCACTAAAAAAGCTCTTCGAAAAATCGTAAGCTTGCATCTCCGTCACAATCGCAATGACAAGAGAACCGACATCATGTTCGCCTTCCAGCCGTTGACGAATGTAGACCTGCGCTGCGCGATGCGCAATCTCGGCATTCACCTGTTCTGGAATATATTCTTGATCGAGCCATTGGTGTAGAGCTTGCTCTAACCACTGACCTTCAAAGTGAGGGTTTTCAATGGGAGGAAGGGTAATAGATGGAATGGGATCAGCCATCGGATACACCTCGAAAACATGCAATATCAACAAAAAAATGACGATAGATACTAGATTGAGTGAGAACGGTGCAGATTTGATGAAAAATCAACAAAATTTGAAGGATTTGTTAGGATGACCGTTCGAGATTTAGGCTTGGTACATGCCTGAACCTGGTCTGAAAATTTAGGGTTGAGAGAGGACATCTGAAACCGCACACTGGAAACAGCACAGTCAATCTGCCATTGAGCGGAGCATCTGTTGGGTTTGTTCGGTTGGGCCTAAGTTCAGTTTCGTAACGCGAAAAACGTCTGTGAATAACGTTCAGTATGACATTTCTGCCATTATTCAAGGCTATGCCCAAGGGTATTTTTTAATGGCAGATGGCCTAGATGGCCAGTTGCAGTGGTATTCCAGTCGCGAACGAACCCTAATTCCACTGGATGAGCGATTTCGCTATCCCAAGTCGCTGCGGCGAGTGCTCAATCAGCAGCGGTTTTCGGTTCAGGTAAATCGCGCCTTTCGGGCTGTGGTGGATGGCTGCGCCGATCGTGACACCACCTGGATCTCGGATGAGCTGAAACAGGTCTATTGGGAGTTGCACTTGGCTGGCTATGCCCACAGTTTTGAAACATGGCAGGGCGATGAGTTGGCTGGCGGTATTTTGGGCGTGGTGATTGGGGGCGCGTTTATTGGCGAGTCCATGTTCTATCGCATTCCCGATGGTTCTAAGGTGGCGATGGTGAAGCTGGTAGAACATTTGCGATCGCGCCAATTCGTCCTATTTGATGCGCAGCTCATGAACGAGCACCTATCTCGGTTTGGCGCATACAACATTGGCAAAGACGAGTATCACGGCTTGCTTCGGTTTGCGCTGCGCCGTCGCTGTCGGTTGGATTAGGTGGACAAGGTGGCTTTGGATGTGACTGGAGATGTGACTGTGGATGAGGCGATCGCCCTTACCGCAGAGCGACTCGGCGCACCGCAAACAAACTGCCCATTAGCCCAACCGAGCAGCCCAACCCTAGCAAACTGAGCGGCAGCAAAATTAGCTTTTGTGGACTCAGAATCAGTCCCTGAGCAATGAATTGAATAAAGTCGGCTTGCTCGGCCAGTAGTTTGCTAATAAAGCCCTGAAGCCCGGTGATCATGCCCCACGATACCAGCGCACCAATCATGCCAAAGGTAATGCCTTGCAAAATGAAGGGTAGGTAAATCCAGACCGAGGTGGCACCAACGAGCTGCATCACTTCAATTTCGCGGCGACGCGCCATCACAATCAGGCGAATGGTGGTGGTAATTACGGCGATCGCCGTTAGGGTGAGAATTGACGTGACCCAAATGCTGACCCAGTTGAGTCCGTGATTCAGCTGGGCGATTCGCTGCACGGCTTCATCCACATACAGCACCTCGTCCACTTCGGGTAGCTGGCGAATTTGCTGAGCCAGTGAGGCAACTTGCTCCGACGCGCGAGCTTTTACCTTCATTTCATCCACCAGCGGATTGCCGTTGAGCTGCTGTGTCGCGCCTTGAATATCGGCGACTCCCATTTCCTGAACCAAATTGTTCCACGCCTGTTCTTTGGAGATGGTGCGCACGTCGGTAACGTCGGGGAGGCTAGCGATCGCGGGCTGTAGGGTGGTTGCCTCCACTCCAGTTTTTAGAAACACCGAAATTTCGAGCTGGCTGCCAAACTGATTGAGCAATCCTTCGAGCTGCCACGAAGCCTGTAGGCTAATGCCAAATAAAAACAGCAGCACCGTCACTGTGCTAATGGCTGCCCAGTTCATCCATCCGCCTCGCTTGAGCCCCAAAAAGGTTTCACGCAGCAGATAGTCCGATTTGGTGAAAAATCTCAGCATAGTTGACGTGGTTCAGGATGGATGGTGGAAGGAAGACACAACCCTGGAGCGATCGCTGCCCAATTTAGTCTGAAACAAATCCAAATCCTATATTTGGCATGATTCAACAAACGTGAAGCCAAGATACACCATATCTGACAAGATGAATCACTTTTGTCATAGACATCTAAGATTGCAGCCTCAGGGGCTTGGCCAATTAGGAGCGTGAACTGTGGCAAACGCTCGGAGCTGGCTGGCAAGAATCTGCGATGCTGCTGCCAGGATGCGATCAGGCATGCAAACTCTACATTCCTGGCTGCAAAGCCAAACCACGGTTCGCGAGAACTGGGGTTAAAATGGAAACAGCAGAAAAATTGACCTTCTAGTAGCGCTGCCCAATTCCTCCCATGACAGCTCAAATCCTGGTTGAAAAGAAAAAACTCAAAAATCCTCCGCTGAAGTTGCACTATCTGGGCGATCGCGTGCTGCGTCAGCCCGCTAAGCGCATCACCAAAATTGATGACGAAATTCGGCTGCTGGCTCGGCACATGCTGCAAACCATGTATAGCGAAGATGGCATTGGTTTGGCCGCGCCTCAGGTGGGCGTGAATAAGCAGTTGCTGGTGGTCGATATTGAGTTGGAAGATCCCACCGCTCCTCCTTACATTTTGATCAACCCGGTCATTACTAGCCAAAGTGAGCAGCGCTGCGATATGCAAGAAGGGTGCTTGAGCATTCCTGGCGTTTTCTTGGATGTGAGCCGCCCCGAAACCATTGAAGTAACTTATAAAGATGAAATGGGACGCCCCCAAAAGTTAGTGGCGTCCGATCTGCTAGCGCGGGTGATTCAGCACGAAATGGATCACCTCAATGGTGTAATGTTTGTGGACCGGGTTGATAACTCGCTGGCGCTCAACCAGGAGCTATCGAAGCATGGGTTCTCATCCCAGACTGTGAAGCCAATTTCCTAATCCTGAATTGATCGGTTCACGGTAGCCTGTTGGCCTATTGCTGATTCCAGCCGTTGGGCTGTGCGAAAAGGGGTGGGCGATCGCGCTAGGATATTCTGCAACTCATGAGTTATGGTGTGGTCTGAAGCCACCCATACCGTTGAGGTCGGTGTTGAGGAAGGTAAGCGAGTGACTCCAAAGAGTGGATTGTTGTTGTTAGTGTGCTGTGTTGCAGCGATCGCCGCTGTCGGTTGTGTTTTTGAGCTATCGTCGGGTGCGCCAGATTTGGGTACCCCTGTTACCGCAGGAATTTTGGCGTTGAGCATTCCAGCGACGATTGGCACGTTCTATGCAGCCGTGCAAGATACCCGCGCAAATCAACGGTAAACCGCTGACGATTGAGTGATGAGCGCCCGCTGAGGCTTCATATTGGCTGCATCGGCAGGCGTTGCCCTGTTCACTCTGGCGTTTGGTATACGAGGAACATGCATGAAGGAGTCGGCTGCTGGAGATGCTGCGTTACGACAGGTCGCTCCAATGCATCTAGCGTCCGCCGTATACCCATTGTCCAATTGCAGCGAAGTCCTGATTGGGCGCGAGTTTGACTGCCAAATTTTGCTGGAATCTCCGCCGTACAAGGGGGTTTCGCGGTACCATGCCCGACTGCGTCCCTTGGGGGAAGGCTTAGGCTGGCAGCTTTGGGATTTGGGCAGCACAAATGGAACCTATATTAATGGCGTGCGAATCTATGAGCCGCAGGTGTTGCGACCGGGCGATCGCATTGCTTTAGGCCAGCGTGGGCCTCAGTTTGTGTTTGAGCAGGTTGTGGTTGAGCAGGAGTTGGCTGGAACGGCAACCCGGTCAGATGCTGGGCGATCGCGATGGTCTCGTTCGGCTTCATCGCTCTTGGCTCAGGCCGGTGGAGAAAGCGTGTCCATCAGCCAGCTGTTTCCGCTGCTATCAAGTGGACGTGAATTTATCCGCAAAGCCTACCTCATTCCAGGCATTATCACCGTGACCTGCGTGGTCCTGCTGTTTGTTTCGGTTGGCAATACGCTATGGTTCAACACGCTGCTGGCCGGTTATCTGGCAGCAGGGGCTTACTTTTTTGTCTATCAATTGTGTGGTAAAGCTAAGCCTTGGTGGCTACTAGTGATGGTGATGGCCTCCACGGCCTTGCTGGTGCTAAGCCCGGTGCTTGATGGTTTTTTGTATGTATTTCAAACCCTGCTGCCGGGGAGCTTGCCGAACGATCAGCCATCCACGTTATTGCGGGTGTTGGTGTCCATGTTTATCGGCACGGGGTTAATGGAGGAGTTATTCAAAGCGCTCCCCGTTTTGGTGGTTTTACTGCTGGGCTTAGTGTTGCGATCGCCCTGGCGAGAAAAACTGGGGATTTGGGAACCGCTGGATGGCATTTTGTTGGGGACAGCCTCGGCGGTTGGATTTACGCTAGTGGAAACATTGGGCTTTTACGTTCCCGATTTTGTGAGTACCTTGAGCAGTGATGGCGGAATCGAGATCGGACAACTTTCAGGACTCCAGCTCCTCATCCCCCGGATTTTGGGTTCGATTGCCGGACATATGGCGTACAGCGGTTACTTGGGCTATTGCATTGGGCTGTGTATGCTGAAGCGAAGTCAACGCTGGCAAACACTACTCATTGGCTATGGAATTGCCGCTGGGTTACATGCTTTGTGGAATGTGAGTGGCATGGTTCACTTGGCGCTTTTGGCAGGAATTGGCTCCCTGTCTTATGCCTTGCTGATGGCGGCGATTCTAAAAGCGCGAGCCATTTCTCCAACTCGATCGAGCAACTTTGCAACCCGTCTGAATTAGACGCGATCGCACGCATTGGACAATCTACTCAGCGTCTTCGGCAGAGGCTTGGGCAAGGGCATAACGAGCAACAACGAGGCTCAGGCGGACTTGCTCAATTTCGGAGAGTTCGCTCCATTCAGCACAGCGCACCGATTTCAGCGCTCCCTCTAGAGATTGGGCATCGTTTCCGCTGCGCATGGCATAGGCAAAGGGCCGAGCCAACACAACGAGGTCATCTTCATTCCAGCCCGTTAGCACGCTCTGCACACAGGAAACCAACTGCTCCGAGAGCGATCGCTGCTGTGCTGCAACCTCATGAGCCCGCTGAGCAATGGCATCGAGCAACGCTTGAGGAACCTGCGCCGCAAACCGCTCGAACAATGCTGTAGAAATGCGATTGGGTGCCACTTGGGGTTGTAGGGTTGTCCAAGCATTATCGAGCTGTACAGCAAGATTTTGCACGTAGGGAGCAAATATTTCCTCATCCCACCCATCTTCGGCCAATTCTTGCTCCAAAGCCTCGAAATATTGAGTGCTTGCTGCGTTTGATGGACTCCAAGGATAAGGCAACTCGCGCTGATTCAAAATCAGCTGTAGCAGTTCAAGTTCAGCTTCGGTCTGAAACGGTTTGAATGAAGGGCGGAGGGAATCACTTGCCATAATATAAACAGTCTCCAGAAATGCGCCGGTAGAGTAAGTTTCGATATCCATACCTACAGATTGCTCTGTGGCAGTTCCGCAATTGGCTGAAAATTTTCCGATTTATTTTTGAGCCTAGCTATGATTTGGTATTAACCAGCAAAAAAAGCAGGGCTGGGGATTTGGGCGATCGCTGCTACCCCTTATCCAGTCGCGTTATCCAGCCAAAACTCCACTTTGTGAACGCCAAAACATAGCCTCGTCGGGGACAGCAGGGGAACCTCCTGTTTGTGAACTCGATACCAGCGGTTATCGGTACCTAAGAGCAACGTGCCATAGCGAGAATCATCCCGCAAAAAATAGCCAGACGTGTTGGAGCCTTGCATCGAGTCCCGATAGAAAATCTCGGCGTGACGGCGAGAAACCCCAGACCCGCGCAAAACGAGATCATTGCCATCCAAGCTACCAATGCGCATCATTCCGCCATAAACGCGCCAGACCTGGCCCGGTGCATCCACCGATCGCAACATGGCTGGAGGCACTTGCGGGTCCATCCAGCTAGAGGGATTTTCTGGGATTTCGGTCACTCCGTCTGTCAACGGTTTAACCAGTTCTCCATTAAATTCGGGATGCATATAAAGGACTGGCAGCGTCCATGCCACGTTGTTGAAGCGATACAACGTTAGTAAATGCTGACGGGCAATGGCGACGGCCTCATCAATGGGCGATCGCTCCAGCAGCGCCTTGGCTAGCATTTCGATAAAACTATGGGCTTCGTGGTCGGCAATCACATCGCGCATGCCCAACACCGCAGGCACGCCATGGTGAATCAGAACCTCGGCGAGGCTGCTGCGGGGCATTGGCTGCTGGTCTTGGGCATGGGGTTGGGCTCCCCAGCACGCGTTAAACACGGCCAAGCGCACCTGACAGCGCTTGAGCACTTGAGCCAGCTCAGTGCCGTTGAGCGTGGCATCGGGCCGCAGATATAGCATGCCGCCATCTGGCCCTGGCATGCCATGGCCAGAGTAGAACAACACGTTATAGTGCTTGGTTTCTAAATGGGCGGTGAGGTCGGCAGGGGTGGGCTGCACCAACACGTTGACCTCGCAGGGCACTGGCGGCAAAAAGCTGTTGCTAATCTTGGAGTCACTTGCATTGCGCAACACCTGAGCGATCGCCTCTGCTTCTTGATGCAGCTTGAGCGCAAATTCACTCGAAGGCAGGGTGCTGTCAATTTGACTATCGACCCCTTGCACCAGCAAGATTTTGAGCGCATGCTCGTCTCGCTGTTCGCCTAGCGATTCCACTTCATTGGTCGTGCGGCTAAACAGCAAACTTTGGCTGAGCCCAATGGCTTGCATCCCAGCCTGGGGCTGCATAATTTCCCATGGTAGGGAAATCAGGTCGGGGTGGCGCACTTCTAGTCGGAGCCGTAGCGATTTGTTTTGGCCTCGCGCTACGCCTCGGCTTTGTTCGTAACTACTTAAAATGGGGCCATCAAACAGCCATTGCCATAAGCTCACTCCCAAATGCTGCATCAACCGTGCCGTGTAGCTCGTTGGGGTGCCCTGCTCTCCACTCGATGCCAAAATTAACGGCTGAACGGGAGTGCTGCTGACGACGGGCTGTAGCGAAAACATTTCTTGCCATGCATTCCAGGCATCGGTTAAATCCTGATTCCACACGCAATCGTGATGCACATACCCCGCTTGAAGCGGTGCATCCAATACCCAAATCGCAAAATGGCCTGGTTCTGCAGTAACCGTTAATCGATCGATAGCCAGTCTTAAGCAGGGGTAGGGATGGTCAGACATGCAAAGGAACGGCTGCTGATGGGTGCGTGAAACAAACCTGTCTATTTAGTCTATCTGGTATCCCGATCTCCTTTACAGGGTCTTGCTAACCGAGAGGTTGCGCGGCGGGACTCGCAGAACTGGGGGGTGCCTCGGAGGGGATGGGGGCAGTGGCGCAAACCCCTTGCTGCTCGGGGGTGAGGGTGAGGTTAAAGCGCCATAGAGGGGCGATGTTGGGTTCGGCCACCCACCCAACTTGTCCGGTTTGGACGATGACGAGCGGTTCATTTGTCGGGGCGATCGCCTGGGTGAGTGGAGTCGTAGAGGCCGTTTCAGTAGAGGGTGGCGGGGTGACGTTGCCCGATCCGTTGGCATCAGGTGGTTGCCCAACGGCAGGTTGAGCATCGGTGCCAACAGAGCAAACCCTAACCTGTAACCAGCGATCGGGGCTGGCTCCCTGTTGGTTGACCAATTGCAAAACGCTGCCGGGTGGAATCACCAAAGAGGCGGTGGCTGTCGGCTCGACGCTAGAGGCAGCGGGAGCGGGAGCGGGTGTTGCGGCTGGAGTCGCGGTAGATCCAGTGACATTTGTTGCTTCACCAAGATTTGTAGAACCGTTGGGAACCGCAGGTACCCCGTTTGTGGGTTGGCTAAGTAGAACCAATGGCTCGGTGGCGGTGCGCCCAATTTCAATGAGTACACCGGGCTGTAGGGCTGGGGTGGAGGGAGAAGGGGTTGGTGTGGGGCTAGGTTCAGGCGATCGCCCCAATCGTTCGGCCAGCCAACCCGTTTGGTTTTGCAACAGGCCGTATATCAGCAACCCGCCTAGCCCGACAACGGCAAGCAAGGTCAGCAATCCTGGCAGAATACGAGACTGGGGCGATCGCACCGAAGCTGCTGTAGAGCGGGGAGCAACCTGTTGTGTCCTCCCTTGCGGAGGGCTCGTTGGCGTGGCAACGGCAATTTCTGCTGGAGCCGGGATCGATGGAGCTGTGGGCTGGGGCCATGCTTGGATGGGCGGTTGATTGCTGGTTTTGGCAGCTTGAGGCCACGGCTGAGATTCAGACAAATGGGAAACCTGATAATGCAGCAAACCAATCGTCACATTGTCGTGGCCATTTTGAGTATTGGCTAGATTGACCAACCGCTGGCAAACGGTCGCAATATCCGTTTTGCCATCCAAGAGGGGCAAAATTTCGGTATCCCAATATTCTTCGACGCGATCGTTGTCGCTAAGCCCATCCGAGCACAGCAGCACAATGCCGTCATCATCCAATACAAATCGCTGCACCGTTGGGTGCAACAGGTTTGAGCTGCCCATGCCCAATGCCTGTACCAACGATCCCGAACTGGGATGCTGCAGGGCTTCGCGATAGAAGCTATAGCCCAAGCGAACTTCGCGAGTTGCAACGTCGTCATCCAATGTGATTTGATGGCAGCCCCGACGGGTAATCCAGTAAGCACGGCTATCGCCAACATGGGTAAGGTACAGCTCATGGTTGCGCACGAGGCTCATCACCAGGGTGGTGCCCATGCGTTTGCGATCATGGCGTTGTTCGCTGTCGTTGCGCTGGCTAATTTGATCATTCGCAACGCCTGTAGCCGACTCTAGCGCTTGAAACAGGGCCGTAGGACTTAGGCTTTGAATGGGAAGGGGTTGCATTTGCTGCTGAAAGGCGGCGATCGCTAGATGAGAGGCCACATTGCCTCCTTCGTGCCCCCCAATTCCATCGCACACAATCACCAACGGCAGCTTGGCATCTGGTGTTAGAAGCTCATAGGTTTCGACCGTGCCGCTGTCAGGAGAACAGGCATCTTCATTTCGAGAACGGCTAGGCCCTTGGTCGGTGGCAGTCGCGATCGCCACCTTTTGAGCTAAGCCCAGAGTCACCGCATCCATGTGCTGGTCGAGCTGTGCAATCAGCTGCTCAGCGCTCGAAATTTGTCCAAGGCGCAGCGCTTGTATGGTTTGCTGAAGCAAGGGCGCAATTTCAGGCCGAGCCCCGGGTAGCCATTGCTGCCACACCTGGCCCAAATCGGCCAAATTTGGTGCCGTTTGGCTAGAATCCATTTCTAGCTGCAGCAGCCGAATCAGCGAGTCCTCAACCCGAACAAGGTCTGGTTTAAGTAGGGTAGAGGCCACGCGCTCCAAGCTAAATGGCTGCCAAAGGTGGGCTAATTGCCAAAGCCAATTGAGCTGACGCAGGGGGGATGCCGTAGACCACAAATCCGCGATCGCGGGCAAAGGTTGAACCCATAGAGAATGGTCGGATGTGGCATCGCCCTGGGGCTGCGGCTCAACCCACAGCGCCCCATGTTCTAGCAACACAATGGATAGGGGACCCTTGGGCGATTCTGTTGCGGTAATGTCATAAATTTGGGGAACATGCAGCCGGTAGGGCACCAATCTAAGGTAGGGCAGAAATGCGTCTGACAGAATTTCTGCTGATGCCCCTGGATAGTAGCCCGGCATCGTATCTAAAAAGATGCCATCGCCCTTGCAAAGATAACGATTGCCCAACAACGCGCCCGGTGTGGCCGCTGCAACGCCGTCCCCAATGCCCCACAGATAACGCTTAGGCAACACGGTTTGGCACGACTGGCAAACGCGACTGGTCTCAGCATTGAGGGTTTGGCACGTGTGGTTGGGGCAATACAGCATCTGTCAAGCTATTGGCACGCCAAAAATATGAATAGCGGCTTTATCAGAATAGCTTAGACCTTCAAAATTAGAATCGCTCAACCGGACAGAAGCGAAAGCTAGACGTTGATATCTTCGGAGGTACGAGGCATACCCAGGCTGAAATTGCGCACCCGAGCCTGTAGGTTGTAGCTCACCACGCCTTCTTGTAGGAGCGATCGCACATAGTGTTCCAAGTCTGAGCCAATCCGGCGAATGGTGTAATCGGCCAATTCTGCCCCTTCGTAGGCGTCAACCAACGCTTCAAACTTTCGATAGACCAACTGAATGGCATCATCTGTCCAGTTCAGCTCGTTGTCGGGGTCAATGTCCAGTGTGAGCTGGCTAGTGCTGGGAACCAATTCGTTGTCTTCAATTGTGGCGGCAAACACCCGAATATGGCGCGTTGTGGACTTGTACATGGACATAGCTTAAGCTCACTCTTGCTAGGCATTTATGGCTATTCTACAAGTTTTGCGGAAACCAAATGCGCGCCGAGTATGGGGAATCTTGATAGATATGATGAGAATGACTGTAGCGACTCTAGTACGCCAGTTCGTACGATAGAGCTAGCCTTGAGGTGCTGAGCATCCGCTTAGTTTTGGGTACGTTGGTTGGAATCGTGAACTCCAGAATTTTGCGAGTCGACACTGGAAGCGGTTGGGTGGGCGATCGCGCTACTCTGGGGATGGAATGCTGTTAACCTTGCATGTGCCTGGTGGATTTTTCCCATGACTAGCCTGGACTCTAATCGCAACACTCCAGTCGCAAACTTTTTGCGTAAGGTTTCGCTTTTGGCGATGGGTGGGTTCATGACGGCGGGACTGGCCGTTGGGGTGGGGTTATGGCAAGGTGGCGAAACGTTTTGGGTGCGGTTGGGACAAATGGTTATTTTGGCCCAGCCCAAACCTGAGGTCGATATTCAAGCTTTGATCATTCAACAGGTGCGGGGAGCGAGCGAGCTAACGACCGCAGTGTATACCATGCAGGCGGTTGTTCCTGCTAAGCGCGATCGCACCCTGGCTGGCTATACCATTGGCACAACAACGCTGCTGTACATTGCTCATGGCGAAGTCCGTGCCGGGGTAGATTTGGCTCAGCTCACTCGCAATGATGTTGAGCGTGTGGGCGATCGCCTAGTGCTGCGGCTGCCGGCCGCCAAAATTTTGGATAGCAAAATTGATGTCAACCGCTCGCGAGTTTATGACTACGATCGGGGCTTTTTGGGGTTGGGGCCAGATGTCGCTCCCGAACTGCACCAGCTTGCCCAACAGCAAACTTTAGCAACGGTGGTACAAGCGGCCTGTGCCGATGGCATCTTACAGCAGGCAAATCAGCGGGCCGAATTGGCCGTACGACAACTTTTGACAACCGCAGGTCAGGCTAACGTTGTGGTTGAAGCAAACCCGTCTCAGTCGGCAGAGTGTACGAATACTGCCGAACCTGGGCCTCCGGGTCTGATTGAATTACCCGCTTCTCTCGAATCTCCACCCAATCCCCAGCCAAGCGTTCCAAACGCAGCGGAACCGGGCTTGGGTTAGGGATTCTCCATCCCGTTAGTGAAAGCCCATGCTGATATGCGTATTGCACATATCAACATGGGCTTCGGCGTATCCAAAACTGAGGTTAAATGGGAGAGCGATCGCCCCTTTGTTTGTTTGGGCGAGCGGGCGGAAGGGCATTGCGTTGAGCCGTACGGGTAGGAATTGTGCGATCGCGCAACGGTAACACCTTATTGGTTCCGGCACTTTCCCTCGCCACCCGAATCAGCAAAGCCGCCGAAACCAGGCTGGCAATCATAGAACTGCCGCCATAGCTAAACATAGGAAGGGGTAAGCCTGTGGTTGGCAGCGCCCCAGTGGCGACCCCAATGTTGAGCAACGACTGCCCCACCAATAGCGTAACCACTCCAATTGCCACCAGTTGGTGTACCCCTTGCTGTGCCTTCAATGCTACCCGCAACCCCACTGCGGCAAACGCGATCAACAGCGTTAACAACAGCACACCCCCAACCAATCCAAATTCTTCGGCAAACACCGAAAAGATAAAGTCGGTGAATTGAATCGGCAAATAGAACAGCTTTTGCTGCGACATGCCAAAGCCTTGTCCAAACACACCACCCGAACCTACGGCTAACAAGCTTTGGATGAGTTGGTAGCCATTTTCTGTAGGGTCAGCCCACGGATTCAAAAAAGACATAATTCGTGCCCGTTGGTACTCGCGCAGCCCTACACTAATCAGGGCTGCGAGCAACCCTGCTAGGGCGGTCCCTCCCAATTGCGTGAGGGGAATGCCCGATGCCAGTGCCATGAGCCACAGCAACATGCCGCACAGTGCGGCGGTGCTTAGGTTGGGCTGCAACAAAATGCTGACGAGTAACAGTGTAAAAATTCCTAGCCAGGTGAGGCGAGTCTCTGGCCGCAGCCGTGTCCAATGGCCAAATACGCGTGCACTCTGCAATACCAAAAACGGTTTGATCAGCTCCGAGGGCTGCAAGATAGGGAGGGGGCCAATGGCCAACCATCGAGTGGCCCCGTTGACGGTTGTTCCCAATCCTGGCACCAGGGTTAGCAAAATGAGCCCCAGCACTAGCAACATCAGCCAGTCTGAAACTCCCAAAATAAACTTCAGGGGTGAGTTCACCAAAATGCTAAAGCAGACTAACCCGGCGAGCATCCACAGCAACTGCCGCTCGACGTAGTAGAGTCCATCGCCAAAGTCGGCATCGGCGATCGCATAGGAGGCTGAAAATAAAGCCACTAACCCCACAAATAGCCATAAAAAAGTTAGCCATCGCAGCAGTCGAGCTTCAAATACCCAGTCCCGCGCGGAACTGTCCAATAACGGGAACAAGTCGCGAACTTTCACAGCACTAGCTTTTCTAGAATGAATAATTGTGGAAACTTGTGGCGATCGCTTTTGGAAACGGTCAAGCATCGCGTTGTGCATCCGCACATATCTATTCCGCACATGTGTATAACATCACCCAATGCCCATTTAAAGTTTCCTCAGCTTCAAAGCAGCCATCACCCTAGCTACCTAAACGTGCCTCAACACTAACGTAAGTTCCTCATTTAAGCGCAAATCTGAATATCTGGCTTCACGATTTCATAAAATCATCAGAGCCGAAACCAACTCCTGCTCACCGCTTCTATTAACTGCCCCTACTCACCGCCTGATGCTGCTTTAAACCTGGAAAACACAACCTCACCGCCCCATGACAGATGTGCTTTGTGCTCATGCTCTACGACCTTTAAAAAGCAAAGAAGAGGCAATTTTGCCTCTTCCGAATCGTAAATCTTATAAAGACGTCTAATCCGCTCACTTGTATTCGTAAACTGTCCCTAAATAACGTCAAGCAGTTCACGCATTGAAGCGATAAGCCTACAGGAGGCCAGCGTTTGCTCCGGGCTTCCCGGTTGCCAATTCCACCTTTACAATCTTGCCACCCATCTTTTGAATACGCTGCTGCTCACGAAACCAGCTGTCGTATGGAACAAGCTTCGTGAAGAAGGTGTTTTGCAGCTCACGCTGAGTGCGAATACGGGTTTGGCTTGGTACACAGGCCGTAATCTTGAACATCCGCATGGGTTACTCTCCTGACAGGACGGGAAGCAATATACAAAAAATCGTGAAGACCTTCGAAAAAAGGTTTTTTCCTTGCTCAATCAACACAAAGGAAATATCAAAAGCTGGGAACCTAAAGTAAATCTCAAATCGAAACTTAGTGAATCACTTCATGAAGATCGGTGCATCACCAAACAACCATCTGAAGCTTACTCCAGGCTTCCCAGTCAAAAATCGTATCGAACGCTAAGTAACAAAGGTCACAACGGCCACTGTTACCTACTCAATCAACACGTAGCCTAGCTCAAACCAGAAGAAATATAGTCGAAGTAAACGCCCATTTCCTTGCCAGCATCAGCGCCCACCAAGCTGGCGGTCACTTCTTTCATGGCTTGGATGGCTTGAACGGTAGCTGCAATGGGCACACCCAGCGAGTTGTAGGTTTCTTTCAAACCATTCAGCACGCGCTCATCCAGAATGGAAGGATCGCCTGCCAACATAGCATAGGTTGCATAGCGGAGGTAATAATCCAAGTCGCGAATGCAAGCTGCATAACGACGGGTGGTGTACATGTTGCCGCCGGGACGGGTGATATCAGAGTATAGCAGGGACTTGGCCACAGCTTCTTTTACGATGGCAGCAGAGTTTGCACCAATGCTGGTTGCTGCACGAACGCGCAGTTCACCAGTGGAGAAGTAGCCCTTGAGCTTGTCGAGAGCTGCGGAATCCAAGTACTTACCCTGAACGTCCGAAGCGTTAATAACGGCAGTAATTGCGTCTTGCATGGTCTTGCTTCCTTAAAATCGATCTTTAATCCGTTAAACGAGCATTGAGGCGAATTAGGATTCGACCTTACTGCATCGCACCGATCACGTAGTCAAAGTAGGAGCCTGCTTCAGCAGCGTCTTCTCCAGACATGAGAGAGGTCGCAACGCTCTTCATGGCGCGTACACCTTCTGCAACGCCTTCAATGGGGGTGCCCAGAGACTTGTACATTTCACGTACGCCAACGATTCCGATTTCTTCGATGGGGGTGATGTCACCAGCAACCACACCGTAGGTCACGAGGCGGAGGTAATAGTCGAGGTCGCGCAGGCAGGTAGCCGTCATTTCTTCACCGTATGCGTTGCCGCCAGGAGAAACAACGTCAGGGCGCTTTTGGAACAGTTGGTCGCCAGCTTGCTTCACGATCCGCTCGCGAGAGTCGGTCAGGATTTGAGCAATCCGCAGACGGCGCTCACCAGAGGTAACGAAGCTCTTGATGCGATCCAATTCACCTGGGCTGAGATAGCGAGCCTCAGCATCGGCATTCACGATTGACTTCGTGACAATACTCATCGATGGATTCCTCCAAAAAGCAAAATGTAACCAGATGTACTTAAAACTGGCATTCGGATTCGAACGCTGAGCCGCTAGCCAGAGCTTTTGAGACAGAATAACAGGCTCACAGCTAGCTGTGAGAACCAGAAACTCTGAGCAGTACCCCTAGAAACGGTGACGTTACTAATGGCACATGAGTATTGTGGCTCAGCTACCTTCCGCAAATATTCTGCGGCATTGTGCAGCCATTCTTAGTTTAGGTGTAACATTTCGTAACCTTGAAACTCATCTTGGGATGGGGATAGAGCTTTGGTTTGAGAAGGCCAACACACTAGTTCATCAATTTTTGCGGCTAGATGTTGCGTATGCGTAATTGATGCAGTTTCGTTCGGTATGGATGTGGTGCGATCGCCCAAAAAACTGAAGCTGCTCAAGCATGAACTCGATAGTTTGGCATAAAGTTGCAAATTGCAAAATATCAACGAGGCCAGTCTTGGTCCTTATCTTCGTTTTGGGAAAGATTGGGAATTGTGATGAGATGGCGATCGCCCTTACGCCAAATGCTTGGACTGAGTTGGACGAAATAACGGCAGAATCTCCTTTTCAGTCAGGGGTCGATGGTCACATGCCAAACGAATGACGAATCTTCTGTTCCAGATGTTACAGAGATGTCATGAATTTGATAGTCTAACTTTATTGGGTCTTAACAACGTAGAAGCGTGAACATTCAAATTGGCAGGGGCAAAGCTGCCCGCAGAGCATACGGGATTGATGAAATTGCGCTCGTTCCTGGACAGCGTACCCTTGATCCATCATTGGCAGATACCTCGTGGGAAATTGGCGGCGTGAAGCGCGAAATTCCGATTATCGCCAGTGCCATGGATGGCGTGGTCGATGTTCGCATGGCTGTCTTGTTGTCTCAAATGGGAGCTTTGGGAGTTCTGAACCTTGAGGGAATTCAGACTCGCTATGAAGATCCGAATCCAATTCTGGATAAGATCGCCTCTGTAGATAAACACGAATTTGTGCCCTTGATGCAGCAGCTCTATGCAGAGCCCATCAAGCCAGAGCTGATTGAGCGCCGCGTTCAAGAAATTAAGAGCCAAGGCGGTATTGCAGCTGTAAGCGCCACTCCGGCAGGTGCTGCGCGCTTTGGTGAGACGGTAGCCAAGGCAGGAGCCGATCTGTTCTTTGTGCAAGCTACTGTTGTCTCTACTGCTCACCTTTCCCCCGAAGCGATATCGCCCCTTGATCTGGCGGAGTTTTGTCAGCGCATGCCCATTCCCGTCATTTTGGGCAACTGCGTGACCTATGAAGTTACACTCAACCTCATGAAAGCAGGAGCCGCTGGTATTCTGGTTGGCATTGGTCCTGGTGCAGCCTGTACCTCTCGGGGTGTGCTAGGTGTGGGTGTGCCGCAGGCAACTGCCGTCGCTGATTGTGCGGCTGCCCGCGATGAGTTTTACCAAGAAACAGGAACCTACGTGCCCATCATTGCCGATGGAGGCTTGGTCACGGGAGGAGACATTTGCAAATGTATTGCCTGCGGTGCAGACGCGGTGATGATTGGTTCTCCATTTGCCAGAGCTGCCGAGGCTCCTGGACGTGGATATCACTGGGGTATGGCTACCCCTAGTCCGGTTCTGCCCCGGGGAACTCGCATTCGGGTGGGCACCACAGGGACGTTACAAGAAATCTTGAAAGGCCCTGCAAAGCTCGACGATGGTACTCACAACTTCTTGGGCGCTCTGCAAACCAGCATGGGCACCTTGGGGGCAAAGGATATTCGCGAAATGCAGCAGGTTGAAGTGATTGTTGCTCCATCCTTGCTCACCGAAGGGAAGGTCTACCAAAAAGCTCAACAGTTAGGCATGGGTAAGTAGGATGGACTGTCAAGTTACGGTGTGATAAATTTTCCGTCGCTTGACAGCCTTTCCCTCGAAAACTAATTTTAGTCCTTTACAATAAGAGAGAAGCGGAGACGTAAGTTTCCGTTCACTCCTCACACCACACTCCGCCTGGACTTTGTTCAGGCGGTTCTTCATTTATCCCCAGCCTTCTAAATTCAGTCCGGCCAAGTCAACAATACTTTAAACAGATCGCAAGCTATGGCCTAGAGGCTGAAAATACTGATGCCTCTATTCCTGACGAGCCTGGATGAACAAGAATTTCTGCTCATCTTGAGTTTCTAAACAATGCGGTCAACGCAAGCGGTGTTTTGGCTGTGGTAAGATTGCTAGGAACAATGTACGGTAAGGATTTTGAGGCATGTCAGCAGCCTTGTCGGTTACGGATTCTACCTTTAAGCAAGAAGTTTTGGAAAGCGACGTTCCAGTTCTGGTTGACTTTTGGGCTCCTTGGTGTGGCCCTTGTCGGATGGTGGCACCTGTTGTAGACGAGATCGCCGACCAGTATGTAGGTCAGGTTAAAGTTGTTAAAGTTAATACGGACGAGAATCCGAGTATCGCTAGTCAGTATGGGATTCGAAGCATCCCAACGCTCATGATTTTTAAGGGTGGTCAGCGAGTTGACATGGTTGTTGGTGCTGTTCCCAAGTCGACCCTAGCTAGCACGCTTGAAAAGCATCTATAGGCCTTCCATGGGTCTTACTGCATAAGAGCCTTGATTGTTGCAATCGATCAAGGCTTTTTCTATTGCTCTTGAATCACTTAGAATGGTTTTGCTAGATCGGAGCGGTGATAGTGGTCAATTCTTCTTCGCTTGAGTCTTTACGAACCGAAGTCAGTGCACTTTTGGATGAGCTGCCCAACATGAAGCATGGAGCGCTAATTCAGCAAGCATTGATGACGCTGGTGCAAATGGCTGAGGTGGAGGCCGATCGGCTGGATTGGAAGATTTTGGGCTCCGCGTTGCAGGATATGGAGCAGGCGTTTCGGATGTTTTATCCTTATCGCCATGTTCGTAAGATTTCAATTTTTGGCTCGGCTCGAATTGCGCCTACCGAAAAGGTTTATCAAATGGCGGTAGACTTTGCCCGGTGCGTGACGCAGCAAGGGTTTATGGTGATTACGGGCGGTGGCCCTGGAGTGATGCAGGCTGGCAACGAGGGAGCCGGCCCAGGACAATCCTTTGGCTTGAACATTCGGCTACCGTTTGAGCAGGGTTCGAACCCGTTTATTGAAGATGAGCGAAAGCTGGTCAACTTTAAATACTTTTTTACGCGCAAATTGTTCTTTTTGCGGGAAAGTGATGCGCTAGCGCTATTTCCGGGTGGGTTTGGCACGCTGGATGAGGCGTTTGAGTGTTTGACGCTGATGCAAACGGGGAAGTCGGCTCTGGTGCCGCTGGTGTTGGTGGATGCGCCGGGTGGTGACTATTGGCAAACCTGGGAGGCGTATATTCGTGGACAGCTGCTTAAGCAAGGCTTGATTCACTCGGCTGATCTGAACTTGTATACGATTACTGATCGGGTGGATGTTGCTTGTGAGGCGATCGCCAGCTTTTACCGGGTGTATCACTCTAGCCGCTATGTGGGTAAACAGTTGGTGCTTCGGCTGAACTGCGATTTGTCGGATGCCGATTTGGAGTACTTGAACGATAACTTTAGCGAAATGCTGGTGCAAGGCCGAATTGTGAAGAGTAAGGCCCTGCCACAGGAGAATGAGCCTGAGATTGCTCACTTGCCTCGCTTGGTACTAGAGTTTAACCAGCGAGATTTAGGCCTGCTGTACCAAATGATTCGGGTCATTAATAAGTTGTTGGAAGCGGATACGCCTGAAACAACTCACCCAGAACAAAAGTAAGGTGATTCTCGTTTTAAGCCATCGTGAGTGTGCAAATTAGGAATCTTCATGCTGGCTTCAGTCGGTTTTTCTGACACGGATGCAGGCTGATCGTTCAACCTACATGACTAGAACTGACGCCAGCCCATTCGACCTAGGTGTGGATGTTGTGGATAGGGCGCTTCGCACCCCATTCACAACATCCACGGGTAAGCCCTGATGACGTTATGGCAGGCCTTGGCAGAGCTGGCGCTCTTCGGGTGTGAGCTGGAGGTTGGTGGTGAGGTAGTGATTGAGGCGATCGCATCCTTGAGCCAAGAGCCGATCTAAGTCATACAAGTTTGCGGTATCCCACAAAATCACACGCTGATCCGCTCCTGCTGTCGCCAGTTGTGAGCCATCTTCGTTAAATTGCAGCGTGTTTACCCCAGCGGTATGGCCTCGCAACGTGGTCATCAATTCCCCATTCGTACTCCAAAGCTTGACGGTACCATCCTGGCTAGCGGTTGCGACTACCTGACCATTGCTGTGAAACTGCACGTGATTGACTTGGTCTGTATGTCCAGTCAGGGTGTGCAATAAACGACCATCTGGAGCCCAAAGCTTCACAAGATTGTCTTCGCTTGCAGTCGCTATTGTTTGACCATCTGGGCTAAAGGTGACGCTATGCACCCAGCCATAATGCCCCCGTAAGGTGTGGTGCAGCTGGCCATCCATACTCCAAAGCATGGCAGATTGGTCGCGTCCGCTAGATACGAGCGATCGCCCATCGGGGCTAAAGGCAAGGCTAAGGACACCGCCCGAATGCGCCTCAATCGTGCGCAACGTTTCTCCGGTTTCAATGGACCATAGGGTAACGGAACCATCTAAGCTGGCCGATGCGAGGATAGGCTGACGGGGATGAATGGCGATCGCGGTAATCGGGGCGGAGTGGGCCGTTACTTGGCGAATGAGGATTCCATCCGGTTGCCAAATGGAGAAAGTTCCATCTTGGCTACCCGTTACCCAAAAATTGCCAGCTGGGTCTGCACTCACAGCTTGAACAAGAGACGGTAGGGTATCCAGTTGACGGATGAATGTTCCGCGCGCATCCCAAAATCGTAGAATGCGATCGCTGCTTGCTGTGATCAATTGCTGACTATCGGCTATGTAGACTAATGCCTGAAATGGGGCTCGGCTCGCCTGCAAGACGGGCACAAACGTTTGCTCTAATTGCCAAACTCGCACAGAGCGATCGCTCCCACCCGAAACAAGCTGCTTGCCATCGGGGCTAAAACTCAAGCGAGTGACCGAAGCCGTATGGCCAACTAGGGTACCCATGGGGGTCCCATCGAGCCGCCAGCGATGAATGGTATGGTCGGCACTACTAGTCGCAAACGACTGACCATCCGGGTGAAACTCCACATCATGTACAGGAGTCTCATGAGCCGCCAGCGAATAGATGAACGTGCCATCCACATTCCAAAGCTGCACCGTACCATTGGCTTCACCCAATAGCAACCGTTGCCCATCGGGGCTAAATTGCACACTGGTCAGGGCCGCAGATGGGACAGGAAACGCATGCACGGCCTGTCCGCTGCTCGACCAGAGCCGAACCATGCCATCTTCGCCAGCCGAAACGATCTGTTGTCCATCTGGGCGAATGTGGAGATCCTTCACGCTGCCTTGATGGGCCATCTGTGTTGTGACGAGGGTTCCATGGAGTTGCCAGATCTTGAGTGTGCCGTCGGCCCCAGCAGTAACCAGCCCGTTGCCATCGGGGGTAAACCGAATTCGATGAATCACGCCAGGATGGGCGTCAAACTTACGAATCAGGTCTCCTCGAACTGCCCACAGCCAGACGGTGCCGTCCTCTCCCGCAGTTACAACGGTTTGGCCATCGGGGGCAACGCTGAGTGCCCTAATGGGAGTCGTTTCGTGATTTAGGGTTGTCCGCAGCCGCCCGTCCACATCCCACAGCCGAACGGTTCGGTCGGCACTGGCAGATGCAATGAAACGACCATCCGGGCTAAAAGCGGTATCCCATACCCTGCCCAAATGCCCGTCTAGATGATTTGTTTCTTGAAGCCAAAAGAGGGCTTGACGCAGCACGTCGGTTACCTGCTGCTGGAGGCCGATTTCTTGTTTAGCCCAACTCGCTTGCTGGAACAAAACGCCCGCTTCTACTGCTTCAAGCAGCGCCTCAAACCGTTGATCGGATTTGAACAGTGCGTTGGAGGCTTCGGCGAGGGCCGCAATGCGCTGTCGTTCGGCGGTGGCGCGCAGCGTTTCGGCTCCTTGTCGATGGTGTTCTGCTTGGCGATACAGCCCAAATGAACCCAAGCCCAGAATCACGGCAAAGCTGGTTGCAATGGCGGCTAAACGTAACCAAGCTTGCCGCAAACGCTGCGATCGCATCTCTTCTTCAAGGGTTGCCTGCTGCCGCCCTAGCTCTGCATTACTGGAAGCCCAGATGTACTCCTTTTGTAACTGCAAAATTTGAGGCTGCTTGCTACAACTTTGTGCCAGCCAGCGACGAGCATCTTCCAGTTCGCTACCCCGCAGCAGCAAACTTTCATCACGCTGCTTGTTATGCCACTCATTGGCTCGGACCAGCAGCCGAGTATGGGTTCGCACATAGGGCAAGTCTATATCTAGCGCATTGAGTAGCTGACGTAGCCCAATGTCAAAATCATCCGTGGGACGCAGAAAAACCCAATTAATTTTTGAAAGCTCAGCGTGTACATCCTGCGGCTGTACATCTTGACACACTAGCGGGAGGAGCCGCTTGTTGTGCTGAATCGCATGCTCTAGCTCGCGACCGCACACCTCTGAAGCAACAGAGTCAGGGCTCAGCACCATAATGAAGGTGTCTGCAACTTCGATGCCGCGCTTAATTTCTTCCCACCAATCGGTTCCAAAGGGGATGCTATCCCAATCAACCCAAACTTCGCGCCCTCGCTTTTTTAGCGTGTTGGCCAGAGTTTTGACAAAGGCTTTATTGCGGCGAGAGTAGGAAATAAAGACATTGGCCGTTTGGCTGGGCTCGTTAAGAATTTGCCAAATGTCAGTGGGCATTTGGCGATGAGACTTGTGTGCGAGCCGAAGGCAGTAGAGTTGTGAGCCATCAGGCTGTGGCTCACAGCGCACATACTTTTTTTCCAGCATTTGCTGCATCAGCGCAAGGGCTTCTGCTTCGGTCAACTTGGCATGGTTGGCCACCTCGGTCAGACCGACCGACTTGCGCCGCATCATCCATTTAATGACACGTTGCTCGGCCTCGGGTAAATAAATGAGGTCAGCAATCTGAAGTCCAGTAATATTTTGCTCACCCTGAGCAACTGATTCCGATGATTGGGTCATTGTATTTACTCCCCCCTCATCGAATTGGCTCATGCCTAAGTGGGTTCAATACTATGTTTAATGCGTTCACGCGATGCACCCTAGATGGAGTCCTGAGCGAAGGCTACTCAGTATTGACTTGTATGTTACATCCTCTGTCGTTACAGCCCAGTATCAGAAGGTGAATTTTTCTGCAACAACGTTTTAACGGTCAGTTTTGGTTAAGGGCTTTTTAAGGGTTACGCGCTGGATGACCCTCCGAAAAGCTCATTTTTGTGGGCACATTGCGATCGCAAAGATAAGTATTTTGGCTTATTTAGAGCTGACGTTTTTTACGAAAGGCTGATGAACTGTTATCAGCGGATGAATGGCCGATTAGTCGTCTGATGAGATGGGAGATGTCAGCCCAGTAAAAACGGAATGTGCGAGCACAATACCACCTCTCAACAAGTTCTTGGCAGGATGAATTCGCTGAGATGCAATGTGATAGAACGGGCTTGGATTTCCAACAGTTTTGATGGATGGGGTCTCCTGGAAGGGGTGAACAACAATTTGAAGTGCCGCGACGTAGGGTTCATGCCAAACGGATATGAACGTTCTATGCTGGGATGGGGCTTCAGAATGGAATTATGCAAATTTATTTGGACTACAGTGCCACGACTCCACCACGGGCCGAAGCGATCGCCTTGATGCAGGAGGTCATGGTGCAGCAATGGGGCAATCCATCGAGCTTACATCAGTGGGGTGAGCGAGCGGCGATCGCTGTGGAGCGGGCGCGATCGCAGGTTGCGTCATTGATTCAGGCTGAGCCGGAATCAATCATCTTTACATCGGGTGGAACCGAGGCGGATAACTTGGCGATCATGGGCGTGGCGCGGCTGTATCGCCAGCCTCAGCATCTTATTATTTCAAGCGTTGAGCACTCGGCGGTTTCAGAGCCTGCCAAGTGGCTGCAAGAACTGGGATGGCAGGTGACTCGGTTGGCGGTTGATGCGACAGGTCGAGTTGACCCGATGGATTTGCAGCGCGCCATTCAGGCAAATACGGTGCTCATTTCGGTGATTTATGGCCAGAGCGAGGTGGGAACAGTGCAACCCATTGAGGACTTGGGGGCGATCGCCCGGGAGCATCATATTTTGTTTCATACCGATGCGGTGCAGGTTGCAGGCCGTTTACCCCTAACCATGCAGCAGTTGCCAGTGGATTTGCTGTCGCTGTCTAGCCACAAGCTATATGGGCCGCAGGGGGCAGGCGCGTTGTATGTTCGGCCTGGGGTCAAGCTGCGATCGCTGTTGGAAGGAGGCGGCCAAGAGCAACGGTTGCGGTCAGGGACTCAGGCGGTTCCGGCGATCGCTGGATTTGGCATTGCGGCGGAACTGGCCGCCCAAGAGCTGGTGACCGAATCTGAGCGGCTGCGGCTGTTGCGCGATCGCTTGTTTGAGCAACTGGCCGATGTCCCAGAGCTTATTGTCACGGGCGATCGCGTGCATCGCTTGCCTCATCACGTCAGTTTTTGCTTGCGCTGCTGCGATGGTCAACAGTTCACGGGCAAAACGCTGGTGCGCCATATGAATATGGCTGGAATTGGCATTAGCTCTGGTTCTGCCTGTAATAGCGGCAAAACGGTGCCTAGCCCAACTCTACTTGCTATGGGACTGGGCGATCGCCTCGCAACCGGCGGCATCCGCCTTACTCTGGGCCACCATACCACCGCCGATGATGTTGATTGGGCTGCAACCGTGCTCAAGCAAGTGTTGGCTCGCCTATCATCAACTTGCCTTCTGTCCGTTTAACTCGGTCAGGCGAAACAGCCTCTGTGATGTCGCCCTACTCTAACCTGAGTTTTGGATAAGCTGAAGTGCCCATTTTTGCGTGCGCGTTGCGCACGCAAAAATGGGCTTTTCTGAAGTTTGCGCGCCGCGCAAACTTCAGAAAAGCCCTTAACCGAAACTGACGTTACTCTAGCCCTACCCATCTGGAGCTAGGGGAAAATCAAATTTAGGCTAAACACGATGTCGGCCGTACAGAGTGTGCGGCCGACATCGCGTTGTTCGTTCTGATTTCGCCTACAGAACTGTAGACAGGATGACTACTCTACTCGCATGCGAGCTAGGGTTGAGCCCTGGTAATAGTGAGCCAAAATTTGGCGATAATCGGCCCCTTGAGAAGCCATTCCAAAGGCTCCATATTGGCTCATGCCGATTCCATGGCCAAAGCCCCCACCGGTCACCACAAAGCCTGAAGGTGCGGCACCATTCGCACTGGCGACCTGCCCACTTTGCGGCTGAACCGTAAACAGCGAGCTACGAAGGTTCAAGGCACGGCGAATCTCATCTCCACTCAGTCGGCGTTCGCCTTCGTCTCCAATTATCCGCATGGACACAACACGACCTCGGGGAGTGAGTCGCTCTGGCTCAAAGGCAATAATATTGCCAACTCCAGTAATGCGGGCTCGCATTTGCTCAGCAGAGAAAGATTCGTTCCATTGAAAGACGGGTGCATTTTGGTCATAGTCAGGCACTGCCCGTAGATAAGGCAGTGGGCTGACCCACACATCCTCTACATTCTCGGTATGTCCGCCCGATGATGAGTGAAATACTGCGTTGATGATTTGCCCGTTGTGGGTTAGCACTTGTCCGCGGGTTTCTTGTACAGCGGCCTGGGTGCTCGCTGTTTCAACTTCAATGCCTTTGTAAACCTGCCAACGGGTTGTATCTCCCACATCAAAAACGGTGTTGGCGCTGCTTTGCCGTTGATACAGGGCGTAGGAGCGAGCCGCTACCGCCTGGGCCTTGAGCGATTCTAATGGCCAGCTGGTGGGTACTTCACTTGCCACAACGCTGTATAGGTATTCCTCTAGATCCACGTAGTTGACTGCGGTGAGGCCACCGCTGGTGGGCACCACAAAGACACGACCCCGGTACCATTTGTCGCCAATCCACACGAATCCATCGGCAGTTTTGGGTTCAATCCAGATTCCGTCTTCTTGCCACTGACCAATGGCAACTTGGCCATTTGCCGCCGATGCTTCAAATCCGCCGCTCTCTAGCTCGGTGAGGACTTGCCCATCTGCGTTTTTGAGAAGGGCATTTGATGAGCTGCCGACCTGGACTTGGCTCACATTCTCTTCAATAGCAACGCGGAGGATGAGTTGTTCTGCTGCTTGGGCGGGTGCCAATGCGATGAACCAAAACAAGAAGGTTAGCCACCAGGAGCGCTTGCTCTGTTGAACCAGCTTTTGCATGGTGCTGACGAAGTTGGAATTGCTGAAGGGGATACTCACTCGTACCTCACATGACCTGCTAATAGAGGGTTTTGGAAATGCGATGCCTTTCGAAACCTGGAGACATGCGCGGGCTCATTCGCGGACTGAGCTGGTGTGTAAAACCAGTAAACGTTCAACAGAAACTCACACAAAACTTAAATTAATATACTCCTTCTGTTGTGGTTACTTGTCATCCGGCGAGATCGCAGAGTCTTTATAAAACGACTCTGAAGTTTAAGTGCTTTATCTGATGCTTGATCTAGGAAAAGGTGCGATCGCACCTCTCTCCAATGGTCATCATGGGCGATCGCCAAGGGGACAGAACATCGCACCATTTTGGTTTGGATGGATGGATGCTGGTTACGGGAGCTGGAGTTTTGAATGTTTTGGGAGTGGGAGACCTTAAGGATGAGGTTTCAGCCAGAAGTTCAACCAATCGATTGTCGTTTATTTCTGTTGAATTGAATTTTGATGTTGGGATTTGGTTGAGCTGAAAGTTGATGACAGCGATCGCGTTCCCTTTTGTTCCAAGGTGGGTCTGCTAATTGGCCTCGTCCTAATCTTCCACATCACGCATACCGAGATGTGCCTTGGGGTAGGGTGGGATGTGAAGTCATATTGAACCGGATGACGGGGAAAGCGCTGCGGTTGATTCGCGTCGTGTGGCACCATATGGGAGTGGTGAACAAGACGTGGATAACTCATCTTGCAGATTACGTTTTTGGGAACAAGTTCGGGGGTGCCAACGCGATCGCGCAACGTGTCTAGCATTGCGGTGCGGCTGCCTCAGCGAGCCGAAGTTTGGCTGTTTGACTGTGGCGAAGGCACTCAGCATCAAATTTTGCGCAGCGATGTCAAGATTAGCCAAATCACCCGCATCTTTGTAACCCATATGCATGGCGATCATGTGTATGGGCTCATGGGTTTGTTGGCGAGTTGTGGCTTGGCTGGCAACCCATCCCGAATCGATATCTACGGCCCACCCAAGCTAGAAGAATATTTGCGGGCATGTGGTCGCTACTCGCAAACCCACTTTTCCTATCCGGTCAAAGTGCATACGGTGCAACCGGGATTAGTCTTCGAAGACAGCGAATTTTCAGTTCATTGCACGCCGCTGACTCATCGGGTCCCTGCGTTCGGCTATCGCATTTCTGAAAAAGATAAGCCCGGACGCTTTAATGTGGAGCAGGCTATGCAGATGGGAATTCCGTCTGGACCGCTGTATGGTCGCCTAAAGCGCATGGAAGTGGTGACCTTACCCGATGGTCGCGTGATTAATGGGGCTGACCTGTGTGGAGAAACTCAGATTGGCCGTAGCTTTGTGTATTGTACGGACACCATTTATTGCGACAATGCGGTGGAGCTGGCACGCAATGCGGATGTGTTGGTGCATGAGGCAACCTTTGCCCATCAAGATGCGGAGCTGGCTTACCAGCGGCTGCACTCTACCTCAACCATGGCTGCCCAAGTTGCATTAAATGCAGGGGTGAAAAAGCTGATCATGACCCACTTTAGTCCTCGCTATGCTCCTGGAAATGCAATCGAGTTTGCGGATTTGCTGAAGGAGGCGCAAGCAATTTTCCCCAATACTGTAATGGCGCACGACTTTTATACCCATGAAATTTCGCGACGTGCTGTTGAGGCGTTTGCCTCGGCATCGTGAGTTGAACCGCAGTGGGCGATCGCCCTCCCGGCCTAGTCACAAAGCCGCAGAACCAAGACGAGCTTGCTCCAAGGATTGCAAATCCCAAACCAAAAAATTGCAAAGGGAGTATTACGCGATCGGCTAAATGTTTCTCGTTTTGCGTTATCGTTGGGTGTCTCTGGCTGGAGCGATCGCCCGGTTGCGACAACTCATGACTTGGCCCATTCCTCCTCTTTCATTTCCATTGCCACCTCATCATTTCCCATCTCACTTTCGATTGCGTCGTGCTCCCATGATTGCCTCTACTGATTTGTTGTGGGCGTTGGTTGGTCTTGTGCTCACCATTGGCGGCACATTTCTTGAGGCATTTGTGATGAACCCTCCATGGGCTTGGGCTCAGAGCGGGTTGCAGGCTCACTCACTGGGCGTCAGCTACCAGATTGGCGCTGTGTTGCTAATTGCGTGTGTTGGGGGCAAAAATGCAGCAGCCATGGCTCAAATTGCTTACCTGATGCTGGGGCTGCTATGGCTTAACATTTTTTCTCAGGGGGGTGGCCTGTCTTATATTTACCGTCCGGGGTTTGGGTATCTATTGGGATTTGTGCCAGCGGCTTGGGTTTGTGGTGTGTTGGCGTTTCGGATGCGGCCCAGGTTGGAGTCTTTAGCGTTTAGCTGCTTAGCTGGATTGCTGACGGTGCATGGGATTGGCCTAGCCTACTTGGCGATCGCACACTCGTTCAAATGGCTGCAAGCTCCAGTTCAACCGCTTTGGAGTTTGGTGCAAGCTTACTCCATCAACCCCATTCCTGGGCAACTCACCATTGTGTGTGCAGTCACGGTCATTTCGTTCATCATGCGGCATCTCATGTTTTACTAGATGAGTTGTCCCATACGGGATGGGTGTACGCTCGACTCCGCTCGCCCCAACCTCCATCGTGTAATGGTCTGTTGCATTTATGAACTTAAGGAATCGCCTGCTGTGGGTGACTGCGATCGCCGGGCTTGCTGTTGATCAACTCACGAAATTCATCGTCGTTCAAAACTTTGAACTGATGGACAGTTTGCCGCTGCTGCCAGGCGTGTTTCATCTCACATTTGTCACAAACAAAGGAGCTGCCTTTAGCCTATTTAGCGAAAGCGGCGAATGGTTACGCTGGCTATCGCTGGCGGTTAGCGCTGGATTGGTCGCGCTGGCCGTGTTTGTGAATGGCTTGAACCGTTGGGAGCAGTATGGCTACGGATTCATCTTGGCAGGCGCACTTGGCAACGGTATCGATCGTTTCATGGCGGGCGAAGTCGTCGATTTCTTAGACTTTCGCCTCATTAACTTCCCCATCTTCAACTTTGCCGATGTGTTCATCAATGTTGGAATTGTATGTCTGCTCATCGCAACATTTCGCAGACCTGCGCCAACAAATGGTAATGGCAGAAACAAATAGATACGCCATTCCCAGAACATGTCATAATCATTTACATCATTTCTCATCAATTTTATTGGCCCTACAGCGATGAGTACGGAAGCGGTCGAACCAAATGTCCTAGACCGGTACGAATGTGCAGCCTGTGGCTATGTCTACGAACCTCAAAAAGGAGACAATTCCAACCAAATTCCGGCTGGGACTCCATTTGAGGAATTGCCAGAGGATTGGCGATGCCCTGTTTGTGGCGCTCGTCGGCCTCGATTTAGCAACATTGGCCCTGTTGGCAACCCATCTGGCTTCAAGGAAAACTTGGGCTATGGCTTTGGGTTCAATAGCATGACTCCCGGTCGCAAGAATCTTCTAATCTTTGGGGTGTTGGCCCTGGGGGTTCTATTTTTCTTAAGCCTGTACGGCTTACAGTAAGTTGCCTAAGATTTCCTAATTTTTCGTAATTTATGGAATGCTTAGGCGATCGCTGCTGACATTGCCACATTGATTAAACGCGAATGTACACATTTCTGAATTCACTCAAGCGAATCGTTGTCATCTTGGTTGCGGTGTTTTTTGCAAGCGGTTGCACAAAAGCATTTCTCCCTGCTACTAGCTTCAATCCCTGGGAGGTTGTACCGCTTCCTACCGATGCAACTCTTTCCGACATTGCCTTCTCGGCAGATTCGAATCATGGCTGGCTAGTGGGAAAAAACACCACCCTGCTAGAGACAAATGATGGTGGTGCAACCTGGGAATCTCGCGTCATTTCGCTCGACGATGCTCAGCCCTACACCTTTACCTCGGTTAGCTTTTCGGGAGATGAAGGATGGATTGCTGGACAGCCCAGCATTCTGCTGCATACTACCGATGGTGGCCGCTCTTGGGCGCGCATTCCCTTAAGTGATCAGCTTCCTGGTTCGCCCAACACTGTTTTGGCGTTGGGGCCGAGTGCCGCAGAAATGACAACCGATATTGGTGCAATTTACCAAACTCGGGATGGTGGCAAGTCTTGGCAGGCTATGGTGCAACAGGCGGTCGGTGTGGTCAGAAATTTGGCGCGATCGCCTGATGGGCGTTATGTTGCAGTGTCTGCACGGGGTAACTTTTATTCGACCTGGGAACCCGGACAAGAAGCGTGGGTTCAGCATAATCGCAATAGCTCTCGGCGTTTGCAGAGTATGGGCTTTAGCCCCGATGGGCATCTGTGGATTTTGGCTCGCGGTGGCCTCGTGCAGTTTGAAAATCCAGAAAACCCCGACGAGTGGACTGAACCCGTAACGCCAGAGTTCTCGACCAGCTGGGGCTTGCTTGATTTGGCTTACCGCACACCGAACGAGGTTTGGGTGTCTGGCGGTAGCGGTAACTTGCTCTACAGCTCTGATGGGGGTGCCTCCTGGCAAAAGGATCGGGCCGTTGAGGATACTCCTTCAAACTTCTACAAGATTGTCTTTGTGAATTCTGAGCAAGGCTTCATCTTGGGACAAGGTGGAACGCTGCTGCGTTATGTCGGCTCTGATGCGGCTTAACGGCGCGGGTTGGTTGTGCAATTTCTCATCTTTAAACTGATCCTGAGACGTTGCTTGTGAGTCTTTCCCTGCTCTCGTATCATTAGATTAAAGGGAAGTAAGTTTTTGTAACTGGAGGAATCTGAATGGCAGGTACTACTGGAGAACGCCCATTTTCAGACATTATTACTAGCATTCGCTATTGGGTGATTCACAGCATTACGATCCCTGCATTGTTCATTGCAGGTTGGCTATTTGTGAGCACTGGTTTGGCATACGACGTGTTTGGAACACCTCGTCCTAACGAGTACTTCTCGCAGCAGCGCCAAGAAGTTCCCATCGTGACCGATCGTCTTGATTCTAAGCAGCAAATTGACCAATTCTTGAAGTAGTTTGATATGACCAGCAATTCTCCAAATCAACCCATTTCCTATCCTATTTTTACTGTCCGTTGGTTGGCAGTGCATACTCTTGCAGTTCCCACGATCTTCTTCTTGGGGGCGATCGCGGCAATGCAGTTTATTCAACGTTAGGAGGCCGCCATGCCGATTCGTTCTACCAAAAACCCCAATAAGCAGCCTGTCGAGCTAAACCGGACATCGCTGTACCTCGGTTTGTTGCTCATTTTTACGGTTGGAATTTTGTTCTCCAGCTACTTCTTTAACTAATACTGCTTAGTTCATGAAGTTGGCAGAGAAGCTTTTTCCATAGGAAATTCTTGGTATATCTTTGTTCTTGCTGTGTTGTTAAGTTAGGAGCGCGATCATGTTGTCTGGAAGCGGAAGAATTCCCCTTTGGGTTGTCGCAACCATTGCTGGTTTGGGCGTAATTGGAATTGTTGGCTTGTTCTTTTATGGCGCTTATGCTGGTTTGGGGTCTTCTATCTAAGCGGGTCACAGCATTGAGTTTCGTCAAGCTGCTGCTGATATAACCAGCTAGAAGATTAAGTCCAAAACATTGGTGATTTAGGGGGCAATTGTTGTCCCCTAATTTTTTGTCTGGATTCGAGTTTGTTTGGATATGAGCGCGATCGCCAATGACAGTTTATTACTCCAAGTCGCTCCCCCAGTTCTGGTGCGGCGCGGCCTCAAGTAAACCTCGGCATTGATGGGAACCCTTCAAGCTCAACAAAACCATAAAGCCGTGTATCACTGTTCGCACAAACGAATTCCATACACGGCTCATGAATCTAACCCCTATCACTGGCATGACGCAAGCTAGTGGATTAATAAAACCTTTGCAGGACTTTACGCAGTTGAATGATCTTTGGAGCGCTGAACGCTCCAAAGATCATTCAACCTCCTGGTTTTTCGAATGAAATGCGTAAGTCCTACTTTGGTTAAAGCGAGATCTTAGGGAAGCAAAAGTTGGGCATCTCCCGGGCGCGGCTCTTGAGGGAGCACTTGAGTAGACCCCATACCAGGTGGCAGTGGCGAAGAGGATGGAGGCGGTTGCTCAGTTGACTGAAGAGGATCTGAAGTAGGTGCGGCAGGACGAGGCGATGACAACTGCTCGGAAGTCGTGGGGTTGTAAATTGTCACTAACGTAGTAATAAGCGCCTCGCGTTGTGGACGACTGAGAGCGGCGATCGCCGCTTGGTCCTGTTCCAAGTCCTCGACTGTATAGTTACCAATTCGGTCGTAATACTCGGGCAAAATCGTTTCATTAATGCCCAAATAATCAGCTAATGTTAGTTTCCAATCCAGCCGATGAATGGGCGATCGCGCTCTCAGGATGTGATAGCGCACCATTCGGTAAATGAACGTTGCCCGTAGGTTTTGATCGGTGGCCTGTTGCTCGTTCGGGGCCTCTAACAATTCGGGAAACTGTTCGTATACAAGCGTTGTGACTTCATCAACATTTCGAACGTACGACTGAGCTAACGCTGCGCTAGAAAGCCCCAATGTAGGAGTATATGGCCCTATCGATAGGTTGAGTTGGGCAGGCAGCCATGCGAACCCTAGCCATGTACCAACTGCGATCGCAGCATAAAGCTGCAACGATGCTGCCTTGTTCTGGCCTATCTGTTGCCGTTCTGTTGTCGTCAGCTTTGCAGACATCAGCCGCTTGCCCGTTTTCACCACCCGATTCACCTCACGCTTCAAGGCTAGCTCATCCAAAATACTGCGATGGGATTATGCAAGGGGTGCCTGTCGGCCTACTCGCCAATAATTTCGGGTTGGGTTAACTCATCCGACATTTCAATGATGGCGCGAATGACCGGCTTCATTTTGGGGTCATCCAAGCTATCAAATTCTTCGTAGCGGCGACGTTGAGCCCGGTTAGCGACTTGCACGGTAATGCGGTAGCGATTTGATGCTGCATTAATTAACTCTTCGGCTCGTCGCATCAAATGGCTTGACTCCAAAGAAGACCGCTTCAACATGCAAAAACTCCTAGTAATACAGGTGCTGTAAAAACAGCATTCTATTCAGTTTACCAATCCTCAAGGATGTTCAACGGTTGAGGTGTGATTTTGTTGGGTGCGTCGATGGGATGATGGCAAGGACGGATGCGTTAACAGCCCAAGCTATCGTAGGTTGATACTCCTGTGACTGGGTTGGTGCCTTCAGCGCGATCGCACAATTTAGAAATCTCGTAGCGATCGAGGATTGCGTCGGTAAAGTCGGCCCCAGTAATCGTCACGTTCTCAAAGCTGGTACGGGTAAGAGTCGCTTCCGTCAAAATGGCATTCGTTAGGTTCGCCCCCACCCAAAAAACGCGATCGACCAATGCCCCGCTCAAATCTGCGCCTTCAAAATCGGAATCCAACAAGACTGCCTTGGTCAGCATCGCATTGTGCAAATTGGCCCCCCGAAAGTTGGCCTCTCGCAGTTCTGCCGCAACAAATGATTTGCCCGTCAAATCTTGATGCGAAAAATCGGCATGGAGCAAGCTGGCATTGTTGTAATTCACCGTGTCGACGACGGCCTGTGCCGGGGTTGCACCAATGGCAAGCCACAGGCATGCCAAGCCAATGGCTAAGCCTAGACCCAGCAATCGACGCAACCATAGGTTGCTCAAGGAAAGCTTTGTCATAACCAGAAAACGGTAGAGATCACACACAAGGGGCTACCTCTATCCTGACACTCTTTGGTCGGTGTCGGTTCAAAAATGGGGCTTGAAGGACACTTCAGCCGAAGGGTATAAAGACCAGAAGAACCTAGAGTTCGTTGACGCGATCGTCTACCCGATTAAACCAGTCGTTCCCCACTCGCAAAGTCAGGTCAGAGTCCAAAATTCCGGTAGAGGCTGGCACAACTTGCCCAACCCCCACAATAGATTCCAGTGTTTCTGCTCCACGTAAATCGCCCCGTTGCACAATGATTTGGGTTTCGGCCTCTACGTTATCCCAATCTTGCACGACGTAAACATTCTCAAACCCTTGGCTCCGCAAATAGCGTGCTACTTCGCGGCTCAGGTGAGGTTCGTCGGTTGCGTTTTGAATGGCGATGCGCAACTCGTTAAAGGTGCGCGGCTCCGTTGCCAAAACAGTTGTATTGAGGCTGAAGTAATCCCGAAGAACGCGATCGCGTCCTTCAGGATCCATAATCCAGTAGCTAACCCGAGATTCTTGAGGTGTGCTAAACCGCCCTGGAAGCATCACCATGCGAAATGACTCGCGATTTAAGCTCAAGCCAAAATCAACGAGCGCCAACATCTCATCAGCAGATAGGTTGGTGTCAATGTAGCGCTGCAAGATTTGGATAGCTTGCGGAATTTTGGGCACAACTGCTGGTGTTGCCACACGTTCTTTTAGGGCACTAAGCAATTGCTGCTGACGTTGAACCCGGCCTACATCGCCATAGGCATCACTCCGAAATCGGGCAAACTGTTCAGCCTGCGCTCCGCTCAAAATTTGTACACCTGGCTGTAGGTCGATGTTGAGTTTCTGAGTGTTGTCGGTGTACCTCATGCGGAAAGGTACATTTACCTCAACGCCACCCAGCAGGTCTACGAGCTCTCGAAAGGCTTGAGTGCTAACGCGAATATAACGGTCAACCGTAACCCCATCCAGGTTTTCGGTAATCGTTCGAGCTGCTAGGCCTGGCCCACCTTCAGAGTTTGCATGGTTGACTTTGGTGTATCCCACGCCGGGTACACTGACCTGAGTATCGCGGGGAATGGATAGAATGCTCGCGCTTTCTCGTACAGGATCAATATGCACAAGCAGCATTGTGTCCGTACGTCCGTTGAAAACTTGGGATGAGTTCTCTTCTGCCCCAGGCACCAAATCAATGCCCATCACCAAAATATTGACCGGGCGAGTAATGCGATAGCCTAGCGTATTGCTAATCATGCTGGCGATCGCACGCTTATTCGATTGAGGAGCCAATTCTTTCGCTGCAGGGCTGGGCATCAGCATGGTCAGCGCCAGACCCAGCGTAGCCGAAACACCAGCGGTTACCGCAAATGCCAGACCCAAAACCCAGCGGCGACGCCACAACGGCACTAACTTAGTTTTAGAACGGGAATAAAGCAAACTTTCGCAATCAGTATATTCAGCAGACGTTACTCGATGCGAAGCGTGAGTAGCATTAGGCTGTATTTCAGATGGGCAAGACGCTGCTGCTTTCGTCTCAACAGAATTACCCTCTCGCAGTTCAGAATCAGAATCTAACCGTACCACTCCGTTTCACACCTCTTGTGCGTCTATAGCTAACTCAATCCAAAGCGACTCGTGCCAAGGCAATTTAGCAATGGCTAGACAGGTGCACTCCTAATATCCGATGTATACAAGTTTATATAACCATGTACTTTTATGTCATTTTTTGGGGAAGTTGCATAGGCCAACCAAAAATCTATCAAACCTTATCTCATCAGATGGTATCGCTTAGACTTTTTCTCCCACCCATCTGTGCATGATTCAATCTATCACCTTCACTGTGCTGAACACCTGTCCTGATAGACAGAAGCTTGATCGGCCAATCGCGCAATTTTGTTTATCTAACGATATATTCCATTTGGACAACTGAAATCCTGGCATTTTTGGAAAAGCTATTTGGTTTGGTTGGTTGTTTTAGCGGCACAAAAGGGTCTCAGACTCAAATTCCGGGGTGCTTTAGGCGGTTGTGTTTCACAGTTGTGGATGTGTGTGGTAGGGCAGTGGAGCCGCCCTTCTACCACACACATCCACATGTCTAGAACATTACCCTTTAGGCGCAATGATTAAAGATGCAGTGAAGGGACTGTTGAGTCTCATCCAGGTTGCGGGAATCCTTTTGTAGGATAAGGCGGAGACGTTGGGTAAAACAGGTAAAGCCATGATTCCAGTCATTCTGGCCGGTGGAAAAGGTGAGCGCTTTTGGCCGCTCAGCCGAAAAAGTCGCCCGAAGCAATTTTTAAGCTTGGATGGGAGTGGCAGAAGCCTGTTGCAGGCAACTGCCGATCGTCTCCTCGATCTGGCAGGCGGCTGGGAGGGACTGTGGGTGATTACGGCGTTTCATTTGGCCGATGGGGTGCGTGAACAGTTGCCCGACTTGCCCGAAGCCAATTTGCTGGTTGAGGTGGAGGGACGCGATACTGCTCCGGCTGTTGCGTGGGCTACGTTAGAGATTGCGCAGCGCTATGGCGACGATGCCATTGTTGGCTTTTTCCCAGCCGATCACTGGATTGGCGACCTGGCGGGTTTTCATCAAACCTTGCGGGCTGCTAGTGATCTCGCACGCGAACGGGGGGCGATCGCCACATTAGGCATTGCTCCTACCTTTCCCTCTACGGGCTATGGCTATATTGAGCAAGGGGAAGCGCTCGGTTCTTTTTTGGAGTTGCCGGCCTATACCGTGAGCCGCTTTACCGAAAAGCCCGATCGTGAGACGGCTGAATCGTTTTTGGCCAGCGGTCGCTATAGCTGGAATAGTGGGATGTTTATCTTTCAGGCGGGAACGGTGCTGCAAGAGCTGCAAGCCCATGCTCCCTATATTCTGGAGCCCCTGCAAAAAGAAGGCCCATCGATTTATCCCAAAATTCCGAAGCAGAGTATTGACTATGCGCTGATGGAGAAGACCAGTCGCGCCTGTGTGATGCCAGCTCACTTTTCATGGGATGACTTGGGAGATTGGAATGCAATCGAGCGATTGTTGAAGGGGGATCAGTCCAATGTAGAACTGGCTCGCCATATTGGATTGGGTACCCAGGGTGCGCTCCTGTACTCATCCGATCCCGATGATGTGATTGTGACGATTGGGCTAGAGGATGTGGTGATTGTGCGCGATCGCTCGGTGACATTGGTGGTGCGCAAAGACCGGACGCAGGAGATTAAGCAAGTGTTGAAGCAAATCCAGGACAACCCTGAACTAACGACCCTGCTGTAACAAGCAAATCCTTGATCATCCGACGGCATGGAAGCTTCTTAACCTGAAGCTTCCATGCCGTTTGAATTCGGTTGCTGATCTGATTTTTGGGGCTAGGTGAGATCGACGCCCAAAAATTTGTCCAAAAAGCGCGATCGCCAAATGAAGCGCAGAATCAGGCACCATTCCACTGCGACCAGTCCAATAAAGAGGTAGCTATTGCGGCTAAGGCGGGTGAGTTCAAAAAAGTCGCGTAACGGTGGCACCGCAATAATGAGGATGTAAACTCCCAATAGCACTAGAGCCATAAGGGTGTAGCGCCAGTCGCCGCTGAACGGTTCCCCACCGACCCAGGCCCTAGTAGGCGGCTTGAGAAATAGGATTAAACACAGCTCTCCCAAAATGAGAATCGTGACCAGGGCGCTGCGTGGTGTGGAATAGTCGACCTGCGACAAATTGAGCTGAGGTGGAAGATCCAGTACCACACTCACCAAAAATAATAGATATACCAGCAGCGAAATCAACGTAAGGCTAAGGGTGGCTGGGATGACAAAATGCAGCATTGACCGCACCATACTGCGCGCTGAGGTGGCCACAGGTTTGGCCCACACTGGGATAAATATTGTGGGTAAGCCAACGCCTACCAGGGTGACGATCGCACTTTGCTTGTTTTCTAATGGGAAGCTATCGGTGACGATGGCGGTTGCAAAAATCAGTAGCGTAATGCAAAACACTCGCACCATAAACAGTTTCATAATGTCTTGAATGCCGCTGCGGATGCGCTGGCCTTCCAAAAACGCATGGGGTAAGGCCGCAAAGGAATCCTTGAGCAGCACAATATCGGCAACTCCACGGGTTGCCTTGCTGCCGCTCTCCATGGCAATCGCCAAGTTTGCCTGCTTGAGTGCCAAAATGTCATTGACCCCATCGCCAATCATAGCTACGTAGCGTCCGGCATTCCGAAGGGACAGAATTAGCTGTGCCTTTTGTTGAGGGGTAATGCGTCCGAAAATGCGCCCTGTCTGTGCTGCGCGAGCAAATTGGGCCTCATCCAATGTGGCTAACTCTTGTCCCGAAATGACAGACACGTTGTGGTCAAGGCCAACCTGCTGAGCCAGTGTGCGAACGGTTTGCGGGTTATCTCCCGAAATGATTTTGACCTCGATCTCGGCTTGGGCAAATCCCTGCAAAGTTTCATAGGCTTCGGCTCTTAAGCGATCGCCAAAGCACAGGAGCGCGATCGCACTCAAATCAGCTGGCAATGTCAGGTCTGTCCCCTTTAGCGCATGAATATTTGGACTGTAGGCAAACAGCACCACACGTAACCCCTGAGCTGCAAACTCCTCAACCTGGTGCATCACATCCAGAGGCATCTGCATGGTTTCGGCCAATACTTCCGGTGCGCCCAGCACATAGACCCCAGGCAACGTTGCATCCGCCAGAGCGATCGCACTCCACTTTCGTGCTGATGAGAAGGGCATTTCGGCCAGCACTCGGCGTTGTTGCCCAAAACATACCTGCGCGATCGCCTCGGTCGTTCGATTGCCTGCTGTCGCATTCGCCGCCACATCTCCCAAGAGCGATCGCACCTGCTCAACGCCCAACGCCAACGGATAAATTTCATCCAGCGTCAGTTGATTGGTCGTTAACGTGCCGGTTTTGTCCAAACACAGCACATCAACATGGCTAAGAGACTCAACTGCATTAGCCTGCTGAATCAGCACATCCTGCCCCAGCATGCGAACTGCCCCAAGCCCATAGGCCAGAGTAATGGCCAATAGCAGCCCCGCCGGAACCAGACCCGCCACGACCGCCGCTCGTTGCACCACATCATTAAAAGAATAGGAGCGACTGAGAAAACTAATTGCAATCAGAATCCATAAGAAGCAAGCAATCAACATAAACACGCGGATCACCACGTTGATCTCACGTTGCAATGGCGTCAATGCTTGGCGAAACGCCCTTGCTCCAGCCATGAGTTGGTAAGCAACCGTTTCCTTGCCAACTTTGTGCGCCTCATAACAGGCCATACCGCTGGCACAAAAACTGCCTGAAAAAACTGGAGCCCCATCCGCCTTAAAGATTAAATCCGACTCTCCTGTAAGAAGAGACTCATCGACTTCGACGTGGCCCTGGCCCACAATATGGCCATCCACCAAGATTTGATCGCCGGGTCGCAGCACCAAAATGTCGCCCAGTACAATCTCGGTGGGATCAATGTCCTGCTCGATGCCATTGCGCCGCACGGTGGCTTTGGGTCGGCTGAGCAGCGCGATTTGATCGAGCTTATGCTTAGCCCAAATCTCTTGATAGATGTTGATGATGATGCCGCCAAAAATGACGATGACCACCAATAGGGCATCGCCAGGCCGCTGGAGCGCAAACAGCACAACGCTAATCACAATGAAGACTGCGTTGATAAAGGTAAATAGGTTTTCTTGAAAGATTTGGAGGTAGGAGCGGCTGTTTTGAAGCGAAACGTTATTGCCTTGTCCTTGACTGCGGCGATATCCCACATCTTCTGTGGACAATCCTTTCAGCGATGCGAAATCGCGAGCATTGGCATCACTCATGGAGGGCTATCGAACCGTTGATTTGCCGTTGATTTGCCGCTAGTTTAGCGCGAGTTCGGTGAGGAAGCCTTTTGCAAATTGTTGCGGTGTACAGCCTGCAAAAGACCCAATTTCTCGTGCATCGTGCGCATGAAAAATTGGGCGATCGAACTGACGTTTAGTTTAGCAATAATGCTTTGCCTGGTTTCAACCAAGGATGCGAAATTCTGAGGAGTTGGAAGGATGCCGTGCTGGCTGGCAGCTGGTTGCGCTGTTGAGCCTGAGTGGAAAGAAAAAATGGTAGGAGCAAGCCCCCCTCGCTCCTACCGGCTGCCTTGTTAGGCTAATCAGGAGTCAACTTCCACTTCTTAATGTAGGCGGCGACATAGGAGAACGACCTCGCCTGCTTAGGGTATCCGGTCAGGTGTTTTGTATCTCATGTGACAGGATGAGGAAATTCACCCGGTCTGGTGAGCATGGGCACTAGGTTTTGAGCTATTGGCTAAACGGGGTAGCGCGATCGCAGATCTCACGCTTGCCCATACCCGATCATTCAACAGCCTGCACGCATGGCTTTTGGGAGATATGAAACGTTGTGTGACTCTGCTGTGAGATGTTCTATGCCGGAGATCTAAGCTTTGCAGTTCCGCTATCGGAAATTGCCCATCTGTCGATTCATTTGGGCATTAAAAAAGTCCCCATTGCTGGGGACAGATGGAGTTTGTTCAGATTGCTGTGATTAAGCAATCAGTCCATCGCCTTTTCGAAGGATCTCCTTCAAAAACCAGCGATGCTTTTGGTGAACTTGCACGAGGCGAGTAAGAACATCGTCGGTTCCAATATCGCCTTGATTGGCGGCAAGCTCAGCGTCTTGGTGCATCTCGTCAATGATGAGGTCGTGTGTGGCGATCGCCTCTTCTACCATTTCGCGCACTGATAGGTCACCTGTTGAGGGTGTAACCGTTGCAACAGATAGGTAATCGTCGGGGTTGGCAACAGGCTTGCCATCCAACATAAGGCTACGTTCTGCCAGTTCATCGAGCATGGCAAAGATTTCGTTGCCATGCTCCTCAAACAGGAGATGCAAGTCGCGGAATAAGGGGCCAAATGTGAACCAGTGATATTTCTTGTAGTTAAGATAGGCTACCAAAGCATTGGCCTGCTGGCGGTTGAGCATCTTAACGATTTCAGATTGACGGGTTTGTAGAGTTGTGGTCATAAGGATATCTTTGTCGTTCTATACGTCGAAACAGTTCCCTTCATCGGGGATTTCTCAAAACATCAGGATTTCTCAAAACGCGATTGGATAAACGCAAGGTGAATTCAGGTCGTTTGCTTCCCGCCAAAATACTGATATATCCAGTAATATCAGCAACCTCGGAGGCAGCGAACCAATCGCAAGTGAGAAATGGGAATCCTTCTCTGGACTTAACTCGGCTTTGCAAAGGGCAGCTTGGTTGTCATTGCGCGGCTCTTGCTTGGCTGATAGAGGAATGAGGTTGATTGAATTGTCCTCTTAATCATACTCGTTATGAGTATGAGTTGCAACTTTGGTGATTTGATCATATGGTTCGCTTTGCTGCGCTTGCTGTTGCCTGGTCGTGTGAGGTGATTGGCTAGGCAGTAAGCCGTTGCGGTGAAGGTTGAGCGTTTCTAAGCTGGATGGCGATCGCACGGTTCGTGCATTTGGTTAGGCGGCAAGGCTCGCAGGGCTTTTCTGAGGTTCGCGCGTCGCGCAAACCTCAGAAAAGCTCTGACGTTAAAAAAGAGCTGGATGCTAGCATCCAGCTCTTTATAAGTAGTGATGCAAGAGTTTTTCAGCCTTGCCAATGGGGCCAAATGCACCTTCAACACCAATCACCAACACGAACAGAAGAGGGGAACTTCATGGGCACGGGATGACTTAGGCTCGATTGGCCGATCGATCGGGGAGTATGTAAGCCAACACGGGGCACAAAATAGAGCTGGCGATCGCTACGATCGCAACAACAGTGAGACCATCAATAATTTCAGGAGACATAGAAATACCTCAAACAGGTGGCTGTAGCGAACGTTCTAGGCGAATCACCGTGTTGGTGCATTATCGAGTTGAAGCGAAATGCAAACGCGTGCGATCGCCCAGTGCAACGAAACATGGGTAACTGGACACTTTGAGATTGAGCAGAACAAAGCGGTACACACACAACGCAGCTTATCTTGGCTCATCCCCTTTCATGCACCAGTACGGCATGGACGAGAGGCAACATGAGTGCGGACAGCGATCATCGATATCACACAAGTTTGTTCTGTATTCTATGTTACTAAAATCATAGAAATCGTGCTTGGTTATGGAGTGGTTTTTATGATTCGTTACATCAAAATTATTAGGACTTACGCACTTCACCCGAAAAATTATTCAACTGCGTAAAACCTGCAAATATGTTGAGATCTGAAGGTTCAATGTCGCTTTGATGCGGAGATAGCACGATACCGAACATCCTTTTGAGATTCTGGAGTTGTGATGTTGTCTCAGAGCCTCTCGATCGGGACGGATGCAAAAACTATGGTTCGTTGGCTTTGTCAACGAACCATTATCCAAAGTGCACTATGTGCACTAGGTTGTATGAAGTGTGGCGATCGCTTGCTCTGCGCAAGACATTTTCAGAAATTTAATTTTGCGTTTGAATCGTTAGCACTTGTGGAGGAGTTGCATCGGGTGGATACAGGAACGAAATTCGCACCAGACGCCGGGTTCCGGGTGGGAGGGTGAGCACGGCTAAGGTCTCGCCAACTTGTCCGCGCCGCTGCACCAAATGGTAATACCGGGTTTGAGGGAATCCTGCGTCGCTTAGATAGCGAATTTGTACCGTTCCTCGGAAGAAGGTTTGAGGCTGTTCCTCAACGAAAAATCGCAGCCCATCTGCGGCAAGTACATCCTCTTTAATCGGCGTTTCAATGGCGATCGCAACGCTTTGGATGGTTTCAGATTGGTTTTGTAGGGGAATGGATAAGTCGTACTGAATGGCATAGTTGCCGTGGGCCTGGTAAGCCGTATCCGGGTAGCGCACAGCCAGTTCTGCGGTTTGTACCTGGTCAGTCCCCATGCGACCTCGCACTAACGCGCTAAGGGGAAAAGAGATGGCCTCACCTGCCGCAGGAATGGTGAGAAACTCTTGAGCTGGATTGGCTGGGTCATCGGTGATGCGGCCTTGCCAACGAGAACCGACGGAAACGCCAGCAACTCGGCCATAGGCAAAGTTGTTGGTGGCATCGAGTGGAGTCGGTGGGCGATCGCGCGGTTCTGCTAGGGTGCCCGTTTGCAGTAGGGCTAGCCATTCGTCCAGTGTTGGGGCGCGTTCACCAGCACCCTCTGGGCGGGCATACAGGGCTAAGCTTGCTGCATAAAGCTCACCGTTACTACGCAGCCGCATCAGTGTCGAACGGCCATTCAGCGGCGGCTCCAACTCTGCAACAGGAATAGGAGCGTTGAGTAATAGGTAATAGCCCCCCGGCGGAATCTCAAAGACAGGCGGTAAGTCTGCTCCACGACGACCGCGCAGAACATCGCTCATGGCCCGACTTCCAGGTCCTGCAAATACGGTGCCCTCTTCATTTTCAACTCTGCCCGGTAGGGTGATGAATGGCGCATCGGGCTGGCTCAAGTAGCTGGCTGCTTCCAACACATCGACCCGTATGGGCGCTGAGCCCGGATTGTGCAGCACAATGCCCACATACATGCTGGTGAGATCGGCGGGATCATCGGCGCGATACACGTGATGGGCAAACACATCAAACCGACCCGAAAAGGCATATTCCAAATGCGCGGATGGATTAGCCTTGCCGGTTGCCGGAAAGGTGGATAGCAAAATTCCTTCAGTGCCAATCCGCTCAGGACTGTTGCTGTTGAACACGGGAACGGTATCTAAATCACCCGGTAATGGCCGCACAGACTGCGATCGCACCACTTCAGCAGACGATGGTGCCGACTGAGCCGTGGCAACCGTAACCCAACCGCCCAGGGCTAGTATTCCTGCTGCTGCACCAGCAACCACCGAGTCCAGCCATCGCACGGGGTGCATCATGCGTTGCTGGGATTGCTTGCCTGCCATTTGCTTGACTCCCTACCAATTCTGCTCACAACCCAACATTCAAAACCAAAAGCTCCTATCTGTCACGGGCAGGGCTTACGCTGTTGACTGGTGTGTGGAGTGCTGAACGCTCCACACACCAGTCAACCCTCTGGTTTTTCGGACGCAGTGAGTCAGTCCTAAGATTGGATGAGTTAGCTTGTAACCTATCTTCACGCGATTGGCTTGCCCCAGCGCAACCGCTCCACCATTCGGCCAAAATCTTGCAGGATAGGCACTCGATTGTGGGCGGTCAGAATGGGCACATGCACAAACACACACTGCATCGTTCGAGCATGAGACTGTGCATGATCCAACAAATCAAAGTAGAAGTGATTGCAGACAAAATCTCCGGCATTGTGGCTAATTTCGGTCATTCTCAAGTCGTGAATTAACCAATCCAAATCCACCGACGTTTTGAGAATGCGATCGCCCCTAGCTGCAGTTGACTCAACTGTAAGTAGAGTGCGGGTTTCGGCCATGCCGCAGCAAATGAGCACGTCGGGTTGAGCGCAGGAGATGTGGGCGATCGCCTGCTGTGGAGCTATATCAAAATCAACCGGAAGCCGTCGCAACGTGTGTAGCCCTACCCGGCTGTGCACATTTAGCACCTCCAGCAGTAAGTCATCCGATGCATTGGAGGGTTGAGCCTCTTTCCAGGTGGTAAACGACGTGAGCAGTAGCGTTTTACTCATAGATTTTGCTTCTCAGCAAAAACGGTGAACTTAAAAGCTGCATTGCTATCCAGATTGTTATCCAGTGCGGTGAGATCCTGTGAGCTTGAATCGACCCTGAACAAAACAAGAATTCCAGCAGCTTGGATGGTTTTGGCCGAGTTTGGGCATACTGACTGATGAGACCAAACAGACCATCAACCCACAACCAAATCTACTTGTGTAGCGATGCGGATTCAAGGGTACGCAACAAATATCGTAATTTGTTGTTCATGGGATGATAGGCATCATGAACGGTTCATCTCCCAAAGAGTTACGCAGTTGAATAAATTTGTTTAGGCCCAGCCAACAAAAATTATTCAAAGCCTTTAGAATTTTGGGCAACGTGCGTCAATTCTGATCGTGTCTGTCCCGGTTTTATCTGTATTGGTTTGTTCATTTGTTGATCACAGCCCAAAAGGGAGTCATTCATCCATATGGAGCAGAGAAAAGAAGTCACTCAAGATGGTAAGACGGTCATCGTTTTGACCCCTACCGGACGGCTAGACATTACAACCGCATGGCAATTTCGCTTAAAGCTCCAGGAATGTATTTCGCGGGTAAGCCCCCATATTGTGGTCAACTTGGGTCAAGTCAACTTTATTGACAGCTCGGGTTTGACATCGCTCGTGGCAGGGATGCGCGATGCAGACAAGGTGCAGGGCAGTTTTCGAATTTGCAATGTGCATCCTGAAGCCAAGCTGGTGTTTGAAGTCACCATGATGGACTCCGTATTTGAAATTTTTGATACAGAAGAGGCTGCGCTGGAGGGGGTTCCTCGGGAGATTGTAACCTAGGCCCAGTGGTGTTTTTTGGGACTGATGCTGTGATTTAAGCCCAGTTGGCTTAACTTTTGCTGGGATAAATCATAGGTTCGGTCTGCTAACGGGCTACTATAGATGAATGGAATTACGAATATTTAAGATTTTCCCGTGAGCGACGTTAGGACTGTATCGGACACGAAAAAAGCGTTCTACACGCTGCACACACGCCCCGTCAACTCCATTTACCGCCGGGTGGTTGAGGAGTTGATGGTTGAAATGCACCTCTTGTCAGTGAATGTAGACTTTAGCTACGACTCTATCTATGCGTTAGGTGTGGTCACTGCATTCGACAATTTGATGCAGGGATATCGCCCCGAAGCCGATAAGGATTCTATCTTTCAGGCTTTGTGTCAGTCGGTGGGTGGCGATGCTGCTCAGTATCGTCGTGATGCCGAGGCGGTTAAGGCTGATGCGGCACAGCTTTCCACTGATGAGTTGATGGAGCAGCTTAGCAAGCTATCCGAGACGAGCGGAGAGGGATTGTTTGCGGTGTTGCGGGCGATCGCCAACAATGAACGATTCAAGTACAGCCGTTTGTTTGCCGTGGGTCTATACACCCTGTTGGGAACGGTAAACGCCGATTTGTTGACCGACGAACAGCGGCGCAACGAAGCGGTGAAAACGCTGAGCGAGGCTCTCAAGGTTTCTGCTGAGAAAACCCAAAAAGATTTGGATGTGTATCGCAGCAATCTTGATAAGGTGGTGCAGGCTCAAGCTGTGATGAAGGATATGTTGGAAGCTGATCGGAAGAAAAAGGAAGAGCGCCAAAAGGCTAAAGAAGCCGCTGAAAATCCGCCCACGACTGCTGAGTCGTCTCAATAGATCGTTTCCAAAAGCCTGATTCATCAAATAGCCTAGTTTCTAGCTCTGAAGTGTTTGGAAACTGGGCTGTTTTTTCCAAGTTGTAGCGATCGCCATTTTGACTGAGACAGTCCTGGTCTCCAGGATGAAGCGTGTAAGCACCTCGACCCCATTAAAAACCAGGCTCTAAAACCCTGTGTCGCCCGTTGTAGGGCGACACAGGGTTTTGGGTGGTTATATTGCATGATGGTTGGTTATTTAACCCTTACGAGGTAGGTCAATGAGGGGCAGCGACTAGAAATGGATCAGGAACGATGATGTATCCGGTGGTGCGATCGCCCAACACTGTATTGCGATCGGTGCCCCAGTACCACCAATGAGCCGCTACATAGGCGCAAATGAGAGCATCGAGCTGATCTTCTACAGCTTTTAAGTCTGTGCCCCGTTGGGGAATCGGCGGCAATGTTGCCATGGGCGAATCGGCCCAGTTAATGGCGGGTTCTAGAGTGGGTAATGTTTCAAGAAGGTAGTGGCGCAACAGCGTGAGCTGTTCTTTCCGTTGGGCGATCGCCCCCTTCTTATATTTCAAAATCTGCTGGAGCTGGAACAGACGAATTGATGCGGGGTGAGGAAACACCTCGATTTGGTAGCGTCCGGGCTGTTGTGGCTGAATATGAGGAGCGTGCACAAAGCCGCGATCCTCTAAACTAAGGCCAAAACCAACGGTGTGGGGCGCAAACGCCAGCCCTTGATTGGCCGGATAGCAGCCAGCGTGGTATTTACCAAAGTGCCGATGGGCTAGGCGATCGCACAGGCGCATGCCTGTCGCGTTGGGAATCAGCGTTGGCGCATCCACAGCAATGATGCCTGCTTGATGCGTAGGAGCCTGGGTATCAATCCACGTTAGCACCTCTGTAAATGTACTTAGGCGATGGAGTGCGGTGAGATATAGTTCTGTGCCGTGCAACGTCAAACAACAAACTCCGCTTGGCTGCGTTGTCCAGCCAAGGTCAATTCCAATACAGTGCATGAAAGATGGTAACCAAACTACGTAAGCTTTGTAACAATTGCGTCGCAGAAATTGCAGGTTATTGCGTAATTGAGGGCGATCGCATTGATGTATTTGGTGGAGGTTGAGTGGTCAGGTGTCTGCTCTCGACCTTGCCACACTCTCGCTCTTTGCTTTGCCACGCTCGCGGAGGTGTACCCATGCCAGACATCGTGGAATGCCCAAAATGCGGAAAGTGCTCAATTGTTTCGCCTAGCCACAAGTTGTATCAGTGCCTATCGTGCGATTTTAAGCGGGATCTTTCCACTCAAATACCCAAGCGATCGCCCAATCAAGAGTTTCCCTGGTTGCTGGTTGTTCTTTTTATTACGCTCATCTCGTTTTTGTATACGCCCGACCAGCCTCCAACACGGTTTCGCCCCCATCAGGCTCGTGAATTTCTCCCAGAGGTGATTGAGTAAGCGTGGTTTACCTGCACGATGCCGATTGAGCGACCAGCCTATCCATAGCGCTAGCCCAACTTGCTTTTGGTGCCCATGGGCAATCGCCATTTCAAAGGTGGGTGACAGATTATTGGCTATCCATTAACGCAGACCTGACTCAGCAAGTATGGGCGAGTGCAACTCGCAACTTGGATTTCGTAACGTTATTGCTCTTGCATCAGGCGCAAGTAATTTTGCTGAAGCTGCACGTGGTTTGCGGCGAGTTGCTCGGTCATGGTGCGCTCTACATCACTAATTTGCTCCCAAAAGGCCGCAGAGCGACGAGCCGTAACAACCTCCTTCCAAAGCCGATTCACCAATTCTTGGGTCACTGCATCATGATCAGTCAGCTGCTGTTGAACCTCGGCAAAAATTTCGCTTGCGTCGGTTTGGGTTTTTGGATTGCGTGCGAGATCAAAGCAAGTTTGAAGCGTTTCCATCAGATCCGCACTGGTCAGTTGTGGCATGAGGATTTCTCGCAAGTTAATACTTCTTTACATATAATTATGCGAACTAAAGCAGGAGACGGCAAGCTGAGCCATAGAAAATTTCCCAGGAGATCATTGATGCGATCGCTGGAGTATGCCAAGAGACGGTGATGTTCTAGATGTGTGGTTATTGGTTGTGGAAGGGGGGCATCGCCCCCCTTCCACAACCAATAACCACACATTTGAAGCACGACCTGGGCGATCGCACCAGCCCAAAACCAAGGCCAAAGCACGTTATCGTTGAAAAGCGCTGAATTGGCACGATTCAGAGAGATAATCAAAACAGCACGTAGCATTTCGTAACACGGCCAGTACAGGCCTTAGCACATTTCACGTACGGCGGGTTCAGCATGGGCAAGCAGCGTATTCTTTCCGGCATTCAGCCAACCGGAGAACTTCACCTCGGCAACTATCTTGGGGCCATCCGCAATTGGGTCGAGATCCAGCAATCCTATGACAGCTACCTGTTCATGGCGGATCTGCATGCCATTACCGTACCGCACGACCCCAACGTGCTAGCCGAAAACTCACGGCGGGTGGCTGCGCTGTATCTCGCCTGCGGCATTGATTTGAACCACGCCACAATCTTTGTGCAGTCCCATGTGGCGGCTCATGCCGAGCTGGCATGGCTGTTTATGTGCATTACGCCGCTTAATTGGCTGGAAGACATGATCCAGTTCAAGGAAAAAGCCGTAAAGCAGGGCGAAAATGTGGGTGCTGGCCTGCTGTGCTATCCCGTTTTGCAAGCGGCAGATATTTTGCTGTACGAGCCTGATAAAGTGCCCGTTGGAGAAGACCAAAAGCAGCATTTGGAACTAACGCGCGATATTGCTGCTCGTCTGAACTACCAGTTTGGGAGTGAGGAGCAACCAGTGCTGAAGCTGCCTGATCCAATGATTCGCAAAGAGGGTGCGCGGGTTATGAGCCTGACAGACGGGACGAAGAAAATGTCGAAATCCGATCCATCAGATTTAAGCCGCATTAACTTGCTCGATACGCCGGATCAGATTGCGCACAAGATTAAACGTTGCAAAACGGACTCGCCTCGCGGTTTATGGTTTGATGATGCCGATCGCCCTGAATGCAACAATCTACTGACTTTGTACATGATTTTGTCGGGCCAAACCAAAGAGGTGGTAGCGACGGAGTGTCAAGATATGGGTTGGGGCCAATTCAAGCCGCTACTAACCGAAACCATGATCGGTGCGCTCAAACCCATTCAAGACAAGTATCACGAGATTATGGATGAACCGGGCTATCTGGATTCGGTGCTGAAGCAAGGCAAGGAAAAGGCAGAGGCGATCGCCAACCCAACCTTAGCCAAGGTCAAAAAGGCACTCGGTTATTTGCTGCCAAGTTAAGCCAATGTCGGGCGTTTGGTCGCTGAACCAAGATCGGGTTCCCTCGAACGAGCCTCGCGGTTGCTGTGCGCAGACTGGTATTCTATTAGATTCGTAGATTCGAACTTTACGCGCACATGGCTGCGGTTGGCATGGTTAACTCGTCTCTTCCATCTTCCCATTCGGTATCGCGGCTACAGGCTGCCGCCCAAGCGGGAGAATTTTTGATTACCGCTGAGGTGATGCCCCCCAAGGGGGGTGACCCAGCCCATATGTTGGATATGGGGACTCAACTGCGCGACTGGGTGCATGCGGTGAATGTAACCGATAGCAGCCGTGCGGTGTTGCGCATGTCGTCTCTGGCGGCGTCGGTGCTGTTGCAGCAAAACGGCATTGAGCCTGTGTTTCAGTTGGCGTGTCGCGATCGCAACCGGATTGGCCTCCAGGCTGACTTGATGGGAGCACAGGCGCTAGGCTTGCGCAACGTGTTGGCCTTGACGGGAGACCCCGTTGTTGCAGGAGACCATAAAGATGCAAAACCTGTGTTTGATTTGGAATCGGTGCGGCTGTTGCGGCTGATCAACAAACTGAACCGAGGGCTCGATTTTAACGATAACCCCTTGCCTGATTGCCCAACGTCGCTATTTCCCGGAGCGGCGATTGATCCCCAATCACCCAGTTGGTCGGGCTTGCAAAAGCGGTTTGAGCGCAAGCTAGAAGCAGGAGCGCAGTTCTTTCAAAGTCAGCTTATTTGTGATTTTGATCGGCTGGAAAAGTTTATGGATCAGATTGCGGCAGGCTGCAATAAGCCTGTGCTGGCAGGCATCTTTTTGCTGAAGTCGGCTAAAAATGCTCAGTTCATCAACAAAAATGTGCCAGGAGTGCAGATTTCGCAGCAGGTGATTGATCGACTGGCGGCCGCCGAAAACCCGTTGGAAGAGGGTGTTGCGATCGCTGCTGAGCAAGTAACCATGGCGCGCCAACTGTGCCAGGGAGTGCATCTAATGGCGGTAAAGCGCGAAGATCTCATTCCCCAAATTTTGCAAAAAGCAGGCTTCTCTACTCTCCAAAGCCAAACGGTTCCAGCATCGGCACAACGCGTTATCCAGACGCAACAATAAAGTTGCTAAATCGTCTGAGATGCTTTGCCTGAATCAGGATGATTCATCCTGCAAAAAAGTCATGCGTGCAGAAAATCTAATCCAACCTGAGTTTTGAATAAGCTGAAGTGCCTATTTTTGCGTGCGCGACGCACACGCAAAAATAGGCACTTCTGAGGTTTGCGCGTCGCACAAACCTCAGAAAAGCTCTTAACCGAAACTGGCGTTAATCCAGACTAAAAATACTAATCCAGGCTAAAAATAAAAAGAGCAGGAACTCTTGTGTTCGCTGTTCTGTTCTTTAGCCCCCTTGCTTCTATGCCATCCTATCCTGGAATTTCTGCTGATGCGTTTCGCCATCCGCTGGATGCGCAGGCCGAACAGGCGCTGCGCAGTGTGCCAGGGTTTGATCTGGTGGCTCGCCGCTTTGTGGAGTTCACGTCTGAGCGCCCCCGCTACGTGTTTTTGATGGGCAACAGCATTGAAGTGGGGCCGCGCCAATACTCGTCGATCTACCAAATTTTTCGGCAGTGTTTGCAGGATTTGGATATTTCACCAGAGCCTTCGTTGTTTGTCTCGCAAACCCCGGTTGTGAATGCCTATGCCATTGGTCAAGATCGGCCTTCGGTGGTGCTAAGTACGGGGCTGCTGGATATGAGTGGCGATCGCGAGCTGCGAGCTGTCATGGCGCATGAGTTGGGCCATCTCAAATGTGGCCACAATACCCTATCGCAAATGGCCACCTGGGCAATTAGCGTTGCTTCGGGGCTGGCAGAAATGACCTTTGGCCTGAGTATGCTGGTGAGCACAGGCATGATTTTGGCCTTTTACGAATGGCTGCGAAAGGCCGAACTTTCTGCCGATCGCGCTGCTTTGCTGGTGATGGATGAGCTAGACCCCGTGCTGCAAAACATGATGCACTTGGCCGGGGGCAGCACCCGCTATGCCCACGAAATGAGTTTGCAAGAGTTTATTCGCCAATCGCAGCGCTATCAAGATCTGGATCAAGATGGCATGAACCAGGTCTACAAGTTTTTCCTATACAACAACCTGTCATCAGGTGTGTTTCAAACCCACCCCTTTACGGTAGAGCGGGTTAGCTTTTTGCAAGCGTGGGCCAACTCCGACGAGTTTCGCCAAATCAAAGCTGGGAATTATCCTCGCACGGGCGCGGGTGCAGTTCATGTGGATGCGACTTCTGCCGACGAGCCGCAGGAAACCGATGTGGAACGCCTGCGGCGGGAGATGGAAGATCTCCAGCGCGAGATTGACCGCATCAAGCGATCGCGCAACAATCTCTAGGTCGGTTTCCCAAAATATGTTCTGAAACGCACAACCTGAACCTTTGCCACTTGCCTTCACCGTTGACCGCTATGCCCAACCCAGACTTTGACCGAGCCATGATGAGACGCTGTCTGGAGTTGGCCAAACAGGCGCGAGGCTACACAGCTCCTAATCCGATGGTAGGGGCGGTTGTGGTGCAGCATGGCGAAGTGGTGGGCGAGGGTTTTCACCCCAAGGCGGGCGAACCCCATGCCGAGGTGTTTGCTCTACGGGCGGCGGGCGATCGCGCTGAAGGGGCCACCGTCTACGTTAATTTGGAGCCTTGCAATCACTACGGACGCACACCACCCTGCTCCAAAACATTGGTAGAGGCTGGCGTGTCGCGCGTGGTGGTGGGCATGGTTGACCCCAATCCCAAAGTGGCGGGTGGTGGCATTGCCACGTTGGAAGCAGCGGGAATTGCCGTGACCGTGGGGGTAGAAGCCGCGGCGTGCCAACAGCTCAACGAAGCCTTTGTCTATCGCATGGAGCATCGAAGGCCGCTGGGCATTTTGAAATATGCGATGACGCTGGATGGCAAAATTGCCGCCACTACGGGCCATAGTGCCTGGGTCACCACGCCCGATTCGCGGCGAGTGGTGCATGAGGTGCGGGCTGGGGTGGATGCGGTGATTGTGGGGGGAAATACCGTGCGCCGCGACAATCCCCAGTTGACGAGCCATGGGGCAGGCCACAATCCCCTACGAGTGGTGATGAGCCGCAGCCTGGATTTACCCCTGGAAGCCCATTTGTGGAATGTGACGGATGTGCCCACGCTGGTGTTTACCGTGGCGGGAACCCAACCCACAGTGCAGGACAAGCTGCGATCGCACGGGGTTGAGGTGGTGGAACTGCCAGAGCTAACGCCTGCGCTGGCGATCGCCCATTTATATGGTCGGGGTTGTCTGTCGGTGTTGTGGGAATGTGGCGGCACTCTGGCGGCACGGGCGATCGCCGATGGATGTGTGCAAAAAGTGATGGCCTTTGTTGCGCCCAAAATTATTGGTGGAGCGATGGCCCCGTCTCCCGTTGGTGATTTGGGGTTTGCCAAAATGACGGACGCTTTGCAATTGGAACAGGTATCGTGGCGATCGGTGGCGACCGACTTGCTGATCGAAGGCTACCTGCACCAGCCCACCTGGAAGACGGATGCCGAATAGCCTAGCCAAGTTTTGCAAGGCGGCTGATTGAAAGTGCCCCTTCTTAAAAAATGCGCCATTTCCACTCTTCCGCAGAAACAGCGCAGCAAAATTTACTGTTCACGCTCCATCTGCAGGACTCTAACCTGCCTCTTTGCTCCGCCTTTTATTAAAGTTAGGGCTTCCACAAGTCCACTAAATCTGGTGTGTTTGTGTTGTGAATGGGATGCTTCGCACTCCATTCACAACACAAATGCGTAAGTCCTAACAATCTGTCTGTGTAACGACTTGGGCTGCACAAAGGCAGGCTGAGGTCTTGGGTTGTGGCATCAACGTGGTCTTGGATCAGCTAAAAAGCCCTGAACCGAAACGGATGGGAGTTAGGCGACTCCGTTTTGGCGGAACCAGGCTTGCAAACGTTCCCATCCATCTTTGGCGGCTTCTTCGCGGTAGCTGGGGCGATAGTCAGCATGGAATGCGTGGGGCGCATCGGGATAGATCACAAACTCGGAAGCACCATCAGCTTCGGCGATCGCAGTTTCCATTTGCTCAACTGTAGACAGGGGAATGCCATCGTCCATTCCTCCATACAGGCCCAACACCGGAGCTTTAAGATGCATCGCGATATCAACCGGGTAAACAGGCTGTAAAGGGGTTGCATCCCCCACTAGGCGACCATACCAGGCCACACCCGCTTTCACCGCAGGATTGTGCGCGGTATAAAGCCAGGTGATGCGGCCTCCCCAGCAAAACCCGGTGATGCCCAAACGTTCGGTGTCTCCGCCGTTGGCCTTGGCCCAAAGCACGGCTGCATCCAGGTCAGACATCACTTGAGTGTCGGGTACCTGGGCAACAATTGGGCGAATTTCATCAATGCTAGAGAGTTGAGACACGTCTCCCTGGCGATAGAACATTTCGGGGGCGATCGCCATATAGCCCAGGCTGGCAAAGCGACGGCACACATCTTGAATGTGCTCGTGCACCCCAAAAATTTCTTGAATGACCAACACAACTGGGAAGCTGCTGCCCGATGCAGGCATGGCCCGATAGGCCGGGATCTCGCCATCGGCAACGGGAATACGCACCTCGCCAGCCATGAGCCCATCGGCGCTCGTTGTAATGGTTGCTGCGGCAATGGGACGCACAGCCATGGCAAACCCTGCGGCCAATGTGCCAGCAATAAGCTCCCGCCGTCCAAACCGATTGATCGCCATCAATGGACTCCTCCACAAACGTTTTACTTGAGGACTTACGGACTTCACTCGAAAAACAGGGGGTTGACGGATGGTTGGAGCGCTTAGCGCTCCAACCATCCGTCAACTGCGTAAGTCCTATGCTTTAAATTACATGAAGAAATGTAAAGATCGGTCATCCCTCCCAGAGTAGATTTCCGTTTGGTAACCATGCCGAAATTATCTCTCTCGCCGTAGATTTAACGTTTACACGCACATCGGTACGCTTGATCATGAATTGAACTAGATGATTGCCAAAGGATAAAACTATATGACCGACCGGGATACTCAATTGATGCAGCGTGCGATCGCCCTATCTCAACAGGCGCGTGACCATGGCAACCATCCCTTTGGATCGTTACTGGCCGATGCGGATGGCAACATTTTGCTAGAGGCCGAAAACACCGTCAACACGGAGCGTGATGCAACGGGCCATGCCGAAACAAATCTGGTGCGCCGTGCCACCAAGCAGTACGATCGCGACTTTTTGGCCACCTGCACGTTGTATGCCAGCACCGAGCCCTGTGCGATGTGCTCGGGTGCGATTTACTGGAGTAACATTCGCCAAGTTGTGTTCGGGCTGAGTGAAAGCAGTCTGATTCACATGACCGGAGCCAATTCCAGTAACCCCACGCTCACGCTTCCCTGCCGAGAGGTGTTTGCTCGTGGTCAGCATGCTGTGAAGGTTGTAGGCCCCATGATGGAGGAAGAAGCCGAGCAGCCCCACGCTGGCTTCTGGGATTAATGGCATTTGAGCGTTGGCAGGTTTGGATCAATCACCCAAATGCGCTGATTGGGACAGGATTTACACAGTTGACTGATGTTTGGAGCGCTTAGCGCTCCAAACATCAGTCAACCCCTTCGTTTTTCGGTGCAGTGCGTAAGTAAGTCCTATGGGAGCTAGCTCATGGGGCTAACCTTGGCTCGATACAGCAGCTTTTCGCCTTGCTGGTATCCAGCATTGCTGACGCGGACGCGATCGCCAGGATTTGCGCTACCTCGCAGCAGTTCGTGCTGTTGGGGATTGTAGGGTAGCTCTTCCCCCACAGGGGCGATCGCCTCAATTCCCCAGCTAGCCAACAGTTGATCGATCGGTCGCAGCAGCGGAACTAGCTTCGTTGCGGCAAGATTTGGGTCTTGCTGAGCCCGGTACAAGGCCGTGGGCAAGTAGGTCATGAGCGGTTCCAAAATCTGCAAAGCCGCTTGCTGAAATTCCTGCTGATTGGTCAGCCGTTGTTCCGCGAGCTGAGTTTGTAACCGTTGATATTCTTGCTGGAGTGCGGTGATGTGGCTGTCGGTGCTTTGGGTGTTGCTAGAGACAGTCGTCTCTTCCAGCTCAGCAAATTGCTGAATTAGGGTTGCTACAGCAACGCGGAGTGCTTGGCTAATGCGATGCAACGACTCAACTCGCATTGTGGCAGCTTTGCCCTGGGCTAATTGACGCACCTGCCACTCACTCACTTGGGCAACCTGTGCAAGCGATCGCCGACTGGAAATGCCAGCCTGTTCCATGAGCGATCGCAACCGACCTGCATAGTTGGGTTGAGTCATGAGTTCAATCTGCGGATCAGTCAGAAATGTGAATGAAGGAAAAAAGGAAAAGTTGGTATAGCCTTGCCCATGCCCAAAAGCCGTATTTGGGGCTGTGTCATCGAACCTTTACATCGTTTACAGTGCTCATTAGACCGCTCAACAATGCAGCAGCTCTAAAATTTTATTATCAAAGGTTTGCGACGATTCATGAAAGCAATGATGCGATTGGTATTGGCATGGGTGGTAGGGCTGTTCCTGTGGCTTTCGGCAGTGAACGCAGTGCAGGCTGAGGATTTGCCAGCAGACTTACCAGTGGGTTTACAGACGGGGGCGCATGTGTTTGAGGCGCACTGTGCTGGTTGCCATATCCATGGTGGCAATATTGTACGGCGCGGCAAAAACTTAAAGCAAAAAACGCTAGAGCGCCATGGCTATGACACGGTAGATGCGATCGCCCAACTGGTCACTTATGGCAAAGGAAACATGTCGGCCTATGCCGATCGGTTAACTCAGGAAGAGATTGAAGCGGTTGCGGCTTATGTATTAGATCAAGCTGCCAGCAATTGGCCCAAATCGTAAAACTTTGGCCGATTCCGGCTAAATTATTGCACGGCTTTAATCGTTTTTTTGTTTATTGGAACGAAGGAATGGATGGGTTTGGCTTGGGTACGTTTAAGCTTACAAAACGATTGATGAAAATCCGCTAAACGGCCTAGTTCGGTTCAGTCAGGTGACTGTTGAATACGATGCCAAAAGGAGAAAAACTGCATACCTTTTGGTTGAAAGAAACTTATATCGTTGAATTTGCATTGTTGAGCTGTAACTGCGCGTTGAACAAACGTGTCAAAAGCTTGACTGAAGCGAGGCCCACGTTGGTTGACACGGCGGACAAACTCTTGAGATGAACGCGCTGGAATGTTGATATTTCTTGAAGGTTTGGCACCCCAGTGGATGAACGCAACATCAGCATGTTCAGCCTTTACAGAGAAAAGAGGGGCTGCAACCTCGGGGTGATATCCAAGCACTGCCTGGATTGAGGTTGCAAACTCCTCTACAGCATTCATTCACCTGTGAGAAATACAATATCAACTTGGTTTGTCATTTCAATGTTGAATAGATGTACTTGGCATGACAAACTCGGCACACCAATTATCATTTCCATCACTCCAATTCATGCGTCTTTGTAACGATGGCAGTGCGCCACTTTCAGCGTTTGAATAGGAAAGGTAGAAAAGGAAAAGCGTGTTGAATTGACCTAAAAATTGCCCGCTCGGACAAAGACTTGGGAGTGATGTGTGACGCTCGAATGTCAATGCTGTGTCATTTGGGCGCTGGCCCCTTGGATTGTGCTATTGGCTCTGGACAACATCCTCGGCCAAAAGGGGACGTTTCTCCGTAGCTTTGGTTTTACGACGAGCAAAATAAATGATCAGTAAGTTACTGATACAGAATTGGATCGGGCGATCGCATCCCTCTTAAAGTAGATATTGGGCGACAGGACGAAAAAAATTGGGGTGCTGGGTCAAGCGCTGAGAGAAATGTTGAGAATACATAGACCCGAGATGCGATCGCCACCCGTCCGACACATCAGCTTTCTAGATTAGGTATCATCTAAAGAGTAAGTGGAACTCAGGCGTGGCCTTTTCAATCTTGAAAGCTAGACAACTACGAACTAGGTCTACTGAGTATTGATGGTGGCAAAGAACACCTCCAACGCCAGCAATATGGCCAAATCCACCAAGTATCTACAAGTATCTATTTGTGTCTAGCTGCATCTCATCGGTTCTTCCGTTTTTTTCATCGTTGTTGCGATCGCATTCTATTGCACATGACTAATCAACAATCTTCCTTCAAGCAACCTCTGGTTTATCTATCGCTGTTTTTGTTGGGTGCTGGCTCCTTTGTTGCGGGCGATCGCCTGCTCAATGTGCAAGCTGTTTCTTCGCCGCAGCCCCAAACGGTGAGTCAGTTGCCGGCGGGCGGCTCCACGGGAGCTTTGTTTTCGGCCAGCAACCCTAACTTTATTGCCCAAGCTGTTGAGCAGGTAGGGCCAGCGGTGGTTCGCATCAATGCATCCCGCACGGTCACAACGCAAGTGCCCGAAATGTTCAACGACCCATTTTTCCGGCGCTTTTTTGGAGATAGCGTGCCTGCTCCAGGGCCATCGTCTCGGGTTGAGCGAGGCGTAGGTTCAGGGTTCATCATTGATTCCAGCGGCCTGATCGTTACGAATGCCCATGTGATAGATGGAGCCGATCGGGTGACTGTCGCCCTGCGCGATGGCCGAACCTTTGATGGCGAAGTGCTGGGTGAAGATCGCTTTACTGATGTGGCTGTGGTTCGCATTCAGGCAGAAGACCTACCCTCGGTAACCCTGGCAGACTCCGATTCTCTGCGGCCTGGGGAATGGGCGATCGCCATTGGGAATCCCCTAGGGTTGGATAACACCGTGACCGCTGGAATTGTGAGCGCGACAGGCCGCAGCAGTGCCCAGGTGGGCATTCCCGACCAGCGGGCCAGCTTTATTCAAACGGATGCGGCCATTAATCCGGGTAACTCGGGTGGCCCCTTGCTCAACGAGCGTGGTCAGGTCATTGGGGTGAATACGGCTATTCGGGCCAATGCTCAGGGCTTGGGCTTTGCAATTCCGATTAATACAGCGAAGCGAATTGCCGATGAGCTAATTGCAACGGGCCGGGTTGAGCATCCCTATTTGGGAGTTCGGATGGCTACCATTACCCCCGAGCTTAAGGAAAACCTGCGTCGTAGCAACAATACACGAATTAGTGTGCAGGAGGATGAAGGCGTGCTGGTAGTCGAGGTGTTGCCCGACTCTCCGGCGGCGAAGGCTGGCTTCCGCACAGGCGATGTGATTGTGCAACTGGGCGATCGCAAAGTCACCTCTTCTGAGCAGGTTCAGCAAATTGTTGAGAGCAGCGAAATTGGCAATGCGCTGCCCGTAGAACTGCGCCGCAGTGGCGAAACAGTTAGCTTGTCGGTTCGGCCAGAACCCTTGCCCACTCAAGCTCAGAACTAGGGCTGTCATCCATGCCATTTGAAAGCTAGATACACCCTTGAACCCATGGAGACGACCCTTAGCTTCGTGAATAAGTTGATGAGAGCGGGTGCAAAACCTTGGGTGTGACAGGGGTTTGATGCTTAAACTGATGGCGCGCTCTAACGGTTGCCCTCCGCACCTTCGTTCCGAGAAGGTGCATCCTGCAACGGGTTTAACCTGCATCAATTGCTCGTTAAGATTGGGAGATATCAAGCTGAAGGCTTGAGTCTCCCAATTTTTTCATCGCTTATTCTTTTCACTCACGTTTGTTTCAGAAGCCATACATGATGACTCAACCACTTCCGATTGCTCAGCTTGGCCATTCTGTGTTGCGTCAGATTGCTGCCCCTGTGCCCCATGGGCAAGATGCGTGGGTGCGATCGCTTGTGAATGAGTTGCTGGTCACGTTACAAGCCTCGAATGGTGTAGGCATTGCTGCACCGCAGGTTGGGCATTCTTACCGGGTGGTGGTGGTGGCTTCTCGTCCAAATGCTCGATATCCCCATGCGCCCCAGATACAGCCGATCGCCCTGATTAACCCAGAGGTGGTACGCCATAGCGATGACGTGGTGCGCGATTGGGAGGGCTGCCTTAGCGTTCCGGGAGTGCGTGGGTTGGTGCCTCGGTACACCTCGGTTGAAGTGGAATACACCACCGTAGAGGGCGATCGCGTTACCCAAGAATTCCATGATTTTGTCGCGCGGATTTTCCAACACGAATTCGATCATCTCAATGGGTTGGTGTTTGTCGATCGCGTTGAAACGCAGCACGATCTGATCGACGAGCAGGAATATTTCACTCGTGTGTTGGCTCAGCAATCGGTCAGCCCAGCCCAGTAGTGACCCATCATGACCTGTGCCACTGGGGGCTAGAACAGGCGGTCGAGGCCGCGAATGGTCATGTACACCGAAAGCCCCACTAAAAATAGGCGAAACATGAGGTTGATGGTTTGATCGGGGAGCTTGGGCAGTAGGCGCGTGCCAAACTGAGCGCCCAAAATACCGCCCAAACCCAGGCAAATGCCAGGAATCCACAGCACGTTACCATTCCATGCGTGCTGGGCTAGGCCAGAAACGGCGATCGCCACAATTGCACCCAAACTTGTCCGCACTGCCGATTTGATGTCTTCGCCTAGCATCAACATTTGCAGAGGCACCATGACGACCCCGCCACCAACTCCAAACAAGCCCGACAATACCCCAGCCAATAGGCCAATTTGGGCAATGGGTAACAGGGCTGGTTGCTCGGATGTTGCAGTCGATGGGGATGTCGTTGGAGCTGCTTCATCTTCTGGGGCGATCGCCACTGGAGGTACAACGACTGTCGTCATGTCAGCTCGCAGCTGCTGTTTTACCAGCCGACGCTTCAAGTCCATGAGGTAAATCGTGATCACCAGCAGCAGTGCAAAGGAGAGCGATAGCCACGCTTCCGAAATGCGATCGCCAATCCAAGCACCAACCTGTGCAGTAACCATGCCAAACACCGCCAGCAGCAGCGAGATGCGCCAATTTAGCTCACCAGCTCGCAAGTTGCGCACACTACCCGACACAGCACTCAGAAACACACCTACCAGGCTGGTTGCTGTTGCCTGAACCAGCGGCACGTTAAACAGCGTGAGGACAGGCACCATCATGAGCCCGCCACCAATGCCCAACAGCCCCGCCAGCGTACCCGTTACCACTCCAACCAACAACAGCAAAACCCAGCCTAAGGGTGTTTCTAACATTCGTGCGCTCCAAAATGTGCTTCTCCAGTGGGTTAGGCCAATGCAACTCGGCTTCAAGCCCAACGCATATCAGCTTGCTTCATATCAGCTTGCTTCATAAACAAGGGGGCTCAGCATCTTTCAGGCTTGAACCTAACCAAGACAAAAACCTTAAATGATGTGGATTGGCCTGTCAAATCTCAGCTCAAAATGCTATTAGTTCAGTACTAAAAAATTCTCTCTTGGGTGCAAACATGGCATGGCTCCGACTCGATATGCAGAAGAAAGTGCTGTATTTGATGGATGGCGGACAGGAGCTGGATCAGGTTCCGCTAGAAGTGCATAATGCTAACGCTTCGGAATATCGTCTCAAGGTTCCGTTTCAGTGGTTTGATGGCAACGATGACCCAGGTGCCATGACGATTGTGCTAGAGCCTAGTATGGCCGAGGTCGTTTAAGCCTAAAGTTCAACGTCATCCTGTATTTGAACATCCCAAGACTGTGACATTTTCGGCCTGCTTGACGGGGCTGACGGTCTTCAGGGCTAACCAGTCGCTCATGGTGGTGGATGGTTGGGCTGTCGTGCTTCAGCGGCTTGTGTGGCTTGTGGAGTGCTGACTGCATGATTTTGCCGCAGTTGTTTTTGCCCCGTACCCATATTTTGGAGATCCCTCAATGCCGTGGCTTAAGCTAACGTCTAAAGCGCTCTACCTAATGGAGGGCAGCCAGTTTTTGAATAAGGTGGATCTAGATCCTCGCGACAAACCCCACGAGCGATCGCTCCAGCTCCCCATTAGCTGGTTCAAAAGTCCCGATCCACCGACAGGCATCGTTGTAGCGCTCAGTTGCCCCGACGAGCCAACAGCAGCTTTGCCGCCTTCGCCGCCGCCTGCACCACCGCACACTTCGTCTCCTAAGGTGAACTTTGCTCTAGTTCCAGACCCATGGAAACCTGCTTCCAAACCCCATTTAACGGTGCTAGTGCAAGCGTTTCACGATCAGGGTATTGTGGATGGTCGGGTATTGGCCTATGCGGCGGCAACGATTTCGCGCGAGTCGAGTTGGAATCCACGGGCGGTGAATACGACCGATCGCGCTGCTAAAACGGGATTTCCAGGGGCGGGTTTGGCTCAAATTACCTGGAAGGACAATTACCGGGCCGTTGGTAAACTGACGGGAATTGACTTTGTGGGCCAGCCCAAGCTGATGTTCGATCCTTACAAGGGACTCCGCGCCAAAGCTGCCTTCTTTCAAATGAATCGCATGATTCCGCTGATTGAGAAAGGAGAATATGAGTCGGCTGCGGGTATCTACAATGCGGGCAACCCAAAGTTCCGCTCGTCCTATACGCGCAACGTTGCCGTGGATACTAAGAAGTGGCTACCTGTGTTCACTATGTAGGAGTTATCGCTCTTCTGTCGCTCTGGGAGTGAAAAAAACTCAGCGAAATCTGCAAACGCACATCCTGCGGGCCTTTGAGCTTGCCTTCCTAACATTACCCATCATTTGTAGCGCTTTGAGTTCGATCGAGCCACAAGCGGGTTTCAGAGTTTGCTCCAGCAAAAGTGACAGAAGAGCGTTATATCAAGTCTTGGAAAATGGCCACAGTAAGAGTTGTTGCACAATTCTTGCCAAACAAAGCTTTTGGGATATTGCAAGGCTATCCATATCATGGGTGATTAACCCGACTTGATATTAGCTTGCTCGTCCTTGATGAGGGTAGTAAATTTGAGGCTATTTGTTTAGAGTTGATAGCTAAATTATTAATTTAAGAGTATTGGTTGAAATGGGCAAAGGGCTTGTATACGAACGGAAGGTACTCAATCTTGTTGTAACTTTGCTCAATGCTGGTGATTTAAGTATAGTTCCAGCACAAGCTGAAGTTAAGCATGAACCGCGATATTATTCCTCGGCTCGAAAGAAAGAATATTAAATTCGATGTATCTATTGAAGTTTTTCGTAAGGGTGCAACTATTCCATACCTAATCTGGGTTTGGGAGTGCAAGAATTACACTAAAAAGGTTCCTGTAGATGATGTAGAAGAATTTCATGCAAAGCTCAACCAAATTGGAGCTAATCGAACAAAGGGAACATTGATAACACCTTCAGGTTTTGATGAAAGTGCATTGCAGTTTGCACGCTCAGAGGGTATTGGTTTATGGCGATGGATTCCAGAAAATACTCCAATTATTAGCTTGGAAGCTCGCACAACATCTAATAATTTACTTGAAGATCAGGATGTTATTGGCGGTTTAACTGCAACAAGTATTGCTTATGCTGGTGTTTCTTTTCTTGGGACTGGTTATGGAATGACTTGTGACGGGCAGCTCGTTACTGACTGTCATGAGTTATTTAAAGCAGAGTTGACAGACAGTCTGTAATTTTAACCTGAGTAGACTAAGCCCAGTGCAGTGGGCTAACGAACGCCTCTGGTATTGAGTTTCAGGCTGTTAACATCCGCTGACTGGGATCGACACTCATCACTCGCAGTTTTGATGACATCAAGCTAAGCAGTGGGTAGGCTAAAGCGAAAAGTACTGCCAACGCCAAGTTCGCTTTCGACCTCGATGGTGCCGCCTTGCAGTTCTACCAATCGACGGCAAATGGCGAGCCCAACTCCAGTACCGCCTGAGTGGCGATCGCGCGATCGGTCGGCGCGCCAAAACCGCTCAAAAATCTGTGGTAAATCTTCGGGGGCAATGCCCGAGCCCGTATCGGAGACCGAAACCCATACCCACTTATCGACTTGATACGCACTCACGATAACCGTGCCTGTGGCGGTGTAGCGTAGGGCGTTGCTCATGAGGTTGACCAAAATTTGCTCAACTCGCCCTGCATCGGCCAAAACTAAAGGTAGACCTGGCGGATACTTGAGGGCGATCGCCAGATTGTCTGTATTAATTAGTTGATCGGAGAAGCGTTCCACAACCGAAGTCAAGACCGATTGCAGGTCTGTGGGGTGGGCATCGATAGGTAGGTATCCTGCCTCAATTTTAGAGAGTTCCTGCAGGTCGTTAACCAACCGCCTCATTCGGTTTGCCTCTTTGAGAAGCAAGTGGTAGATCTCGCTAGAAGGCTCAATTGTGTTATCGGCCAACCCTTCCAGGTACCCCTCCACAATGGTGAGAGGAGTCCGGAGTTCGTGAGTTAGGTCGGTCATGAGGTCTCGTCGCCGCAGTTCCACGCCTTTTAGCTCTGCGGCCATGCGGTTAAAGCTAGACGCCAATTGGTTCAGTTCGGGAATTTCACTGGTTGGCACCCGCTCTTCCATGTGGCCTGCGGCAAAGTTTTGGGTGATCTCCTCCATTTGAATGAGCGGTTGCACAATCCGTTTGGAGACCAAATAGCTGAGGCCACCTGCGGCAGTTGCGCCCATCACCATTGACCACAACGCTCCTCGACTCCAGGCAAACTCAAACCCACGCACAAGTTCGGTGCGCACCTGCCGCATGCTAAAGCCGCGAACCTCAATATTTTCGAGGTACACCACAAAATAACGGGGTGCAGAAAATTTGCTGATGGCGGTCAAGGTCATCAGTCCCACAATCATGACGGTGACGTGAGACAAAAATAGGCGCGATCGCAGCCCCAGCTTTGCCATAGTGGCCCCCTATCGGGTGAGGAAGTATGAGAGCCGGAAACTCCTTCTCCCATTATTAGCCTCACACGCTTAATCGGCCTTGTACACCCGTGCTGAAATTCCTTGCTGTTGTAGCTCTCGCACCAACGTTTCGGCTCGGGTTGATTCGGTAAATGCGCCAAACTGAACCAACGCCCCCGATGAGCCGTTACGCACAAAGGCATCGGGCACAACGTCACGGGCATTATCCAGGGCGCGATCGCTCGTATAGTCGGTTACCACATAGTAGTACGGGTCAGAGCTGTTCGAGCGGCTAGAGGCAGGGGCAGACGCTGCTGGAGCCGGAGATGCTGCGACAGGTGCTGGAGAGGGTGCCGCAGGACGCGCTGCCGGAGCCGAAGCCGCTGGAGCCGGAGCTGGGCTCGTTCTTGGCGATGCAGGAGTTGCCGGAGCGGTGCTGGCGCGCGGACGGGGAGTTTCGACCTCTTGCTGAGAAGACGAATTGTTAGATTCTGCTGCAGGGGGTGTTCCAGGCCGACGCTGCCCATTAGCCAACTGCTCAACGGTTGACAGCTCTGCCTCGGTGCCAATGCGGGTAATGGTGCGCTCTGGTGTGGTGGATGTAGAGCCAGTTGCCGATGTACCTGCACTTTCAGGCCGCTGTCCCGGAGATGCCAAAGGAGACCCAGGACGAACGCCATCTTGATCAGGCAGGGTACTTAACGTGCCCAAATTCACATCTTGAAATTCTTGAGAAGAGAGGTTTGGCCCTAAGCCTGGAGGTTGGGGCTGGGTAGTGGTAGCTGTCTCGTCCAAACTTGTGGGGTCGGTGGCTTCTTCCGATGTGCCCGCTCGGAACCAATTCAACCCGGCAAGGGTGGCTGGGTTCATGAGCACATAGCCAAAGGTGACGCTGGTCAACAGCAGCAGCATCATAGAACCCAAGCCTAGAGGGGTGATAAGGGTTGATAGCATGCTGGGTTGAGGGCGACGAAGCCGAGGTTCATCGTGGTTTAGGCTGCGGAGCAGCTGCTCAGAGGATTCTAGATATTCGCTGGGGTCTTCGTTGTCAGGAAGGGAGGAGATGCCGACAGCTTTTGCCTTAGGTTGGCTTACGGTTTCGGCGGTAAAGCCCTGTACGGCAATGGGCGGGGCCGTATCATCTCCCATGCCACTTGCTGGAACCATGGGCAAATGCAGCGAGGATGCGGTTGATTCTCCCTTAAACCGGGTGGGATTTGGATTGAGCGAAATTGTGTAGCTCTTGGAAGCAGGATCCAAGCCAGAGCGCTCCTGAAGCTGGGCAACTCTGCGCGATCGCCGATACCGGGCTAGTTCTTCATCCAACCCAGCATCCATGCAGCCAAGGGTCGACTGCACCATAGGGTGTAGCGATGCAGATACGGGTGACTCTAACTCAAGGGCTGCACGACGGCGCATAGTTCAAGAACTCCTGCCTATTAATCACAAGTGTGGGGCGTACGAAAGAATTGACTTTGAGGATTTGACGGGGTGCACAACACCCATCGCTGATAAAAACTCACTGCACAATGCACTCTGAAAATTTGCTTAGTTTGCCGCAGTAATTTAATTCAGTAAATCTAAGGAATAACTCATGCATGCCCAAAAAATAGGTTTGGGATGTTGACTGCTAATAATAGCAAGGGATTGCGGCAATCATGCAAGCTTTTTAAACGAAAGTTCGGTTTTTTTGCGTTTTTGTGCAAATTGCCCTCCCGCATTCCGGTTTTTTGATGCGAAATTGTTACGTTAGCCTGTGGATTAATTGGAAATTTTGAAGAGGCTAAGAAACAGCGAACAGAAGCATCGAGAGGAATAATTTTGAATGGAGCGCCCGATCACAGCCTTCTATCATTGCAATCAATCGAAAAAACTAAGTCTAAAGATGGGTGCGAAGCGTGGCCAGAGCCCATAGAACTTGAATTGGTCTTTGTCAGTTTCCAGCTCTCCATGCAAATTGGACATGATTGAATATTGAATCACCGCATAGGAACTGCTTGGTATAGAGTCACTGCGAGTCAGTTTTTGTGTGGCATTTGCTTGATGCGCGAATGGGGTGGCTTGTATGACAGCTTTGGCCCGGTGAAGGTTCTCATAATCAAGACTGGATCAAACCCGTTGGGCGATCGCAAAATTTATCGGAATGCTGCATCCTGCGGGGGATTGGGCGCAAAATGAAAAAGCGGTGTTTTGTGTTGTCACGTCATGCAGTTTGACTCTCTCACTCATCTCATTCGAGCGCTAGAACAGCAGGATACCTGGCTGGCCCGACGCCAGTTTCAGCGTGTGGGGGAGTGTTGGAGTCGGGTGGTGGGAGCGGCTGTGGCTGCGCAAACCCGACCGATTGCCCTACAGCGCCAGGTTTTGCAAGTTGCAACATCCAGTTCGGCTTGGGCACAAAATTTGATGTTTGAGCGCCAGAACATTTTGGAAAAGCTCAATGCAGAGCTGCCCTTCACCATTACAGATATTCGGTTTTCGAATGCGCAATGGCATGCCAACAAATCGGCTGAGCCAGAGGGGCTATCAGATTCGGCACTGTTGTGGAAGCAGCACCCAAGCTATGTGGAACCAATCGCCGATGAACCTCAACCGACGCGATCGCCCAATGCTCCTGATCTTGCCGAGGTCGGGGATTCGATAACGGCCTTTCAACACTGGGCTGCAACCATGCAGGCGCGATCGCATCATTTGCCCCTGTGCCCAGCCTGCCAATGCCCTACTCCCCAAGGCGAGCTAGAACGCTGGTCGGTTTGTGGCTTGTGTGCCTCACAGCAATGGTCCACCCAAACCTCCAGCCCTGTCGAGCCAAAACCAGGACCGGAAGAGACTTAGGCGACTGTATCGGTTGATACTTGTTTTACTCAGAGTCAGCGTGTTTTTACGGAGATTTGTGCGATCGCCGAGACAAAAGCTGGGCTAAGAATCAACATATTCTTGCTTAGGTCGCGATGGGTTCTTAGTGATCCCCAAGTGCTTTGAGGCAATATAAGCAAAGCTTTTAGCATGTATCAGCTCTGTTTATGAATTTAGCTCAAATGTGACTTTATTAACTAAAACCTGAAGAGAATCTAAACCTCGTTTTTTATTTGGGATCGCTGAAAGCTAGATGGGAAACGTGTCAGAAGTGTTAAAGCAGTCCAGCGCTCAAAAAAACAGGAAACACAATAGATGTGAAGAAATTCAATTACTCTCTCATCTTGCCAGCACCTGATGACAAATGGAAATTGCAGTGTTACGGCTTGTCGTAATTGCCTCAACTACCAGCTTGAGGGACGACGTGGTGGGCTTTGCCGCCAATTAGGTGTACCTGTTCAGTCTGACTGGAAGCCATGCCCTCTGGCTGCGCCGATTTTCTCGTCGGTTGCCGAAGATGCACCGCTTGGGCAGCCGTTGCTGCCGTTGTCGTGTCCGCTGGTGCTGCCAGCGGAGGCAGTGCCACTTGGCAACCCAGACCGGGTTGCTGCGCTGCATGCAGTCGATGATGAGAGCAGTCATGTAAAAGTAATGGCGATCGCAACGATTCGTCCTCGTTCGTTACGGATTGTGGGTTAAACAGAATTTAGATGAAGTTGCGGCTAGTCTTCTGGGGTTGCGGATGGCGCACCTGCGGAGGGCGAATCAACCACAATGTAGTCGAATGTGAGAGTCACCGCCAGTTGAGTATGGGTTGTCGCTTCTGGCAGTGGCTCAAAGGGGGCCGCTGTTCTGACGGCGGTGAGTGCCGCTTGGTCGGCGATCGCTGAGCCAGAGGCTTGCGCCAACGTTAAATCAACCAGTTCGCCCTGACGATTCAGAACAAGCCGCACCTTGGGATGGTAACTGGTGTCAATATCAATATCTTCCCAAGCGTCGTACACGGCTTGATTCAGGGAATTAATGTAGGCTCCCCACGTCTCGTCTTGCTGGGCATCAACTCCAGCCGGGGCGATCGCACTTCGATTAGGATTTTGTATTCCGTCCAGTCCAGTTCCTAGTGGGGTTGCCAGCTCTTCTACCTCATCGGGTGCCTTGTTGATCTCAGAGGGCAATGGGGCAGAGGACGATGGGGCTTCGGTGCTGCGATTGAGAGCAATCTCCGCAGCATCGGTTGCAGGCGCAGACATCTCGAATTCAGCAGAATCAACGTCAACAGGATTGGATTCTGCGGTTGGAGCGATCGCAACGTCTGGTAAGGGAACTGGAATTGAGATCGGTTCAGGGGTTGGTGGGACAGACAGCATTGAGCTGTCTTGCGTTTGCCCATCCTCCACAGCCACTTCTGGTAAGGGCGGAGCCGGGGGTAAGTAAGAGGAATTGGACTCGGTGGCGATCGCTGGCAGCTCTGCGACCGGAACGAGCGTAGGAAGTGTGGGTTCGGCGGCCAGAACTGGCAACTCAGACACGGGTGCTAGAGAGGGAAAAGTTGGCGCAGTGGTTGCCAGCGGCGGCTCCGACGGTTCGGAGTCTAGGTTGCTTTCTGCTGTTGTTGCTGGTTCTGTTGCTATTACTGGTTCTGGGGCGGGTGCAGGGTCAACAGCGGGTGCAATCGCTGCGGCTGGCGGAGCCACTAGCGGTTTTGCCGCAGATGCTGGCTGAACCTGCTTCGTGTCTGTGGGGAGGGCTTCCGGCACGACGGGCGCTGCATGGCTGGCGGGCACAAGCTCCGCGTCTAAAAAGGGGGGCTTGAGGGTGACAGACTTGCTGGTTGCAGTTGGTTTGACTTGTTTTGACGGGTCAGCAGGACTACCCGCCGTGGTAGGCAAGGCTTGGCGATCGCCTCCTGCCTGTGCATTGACGACGGCGCGGCGGGCCGACTCTGGCGCATCTTGAGACGGCGCATCTAAGTAAATGAAGTCAATGGGTTGGCTGGCGAGTTCAGCCTCGGGCTCGTTAGGAGCGGGTTGAATGGCAACCCATAACGCCGATCCCACTCCCATATGAAAGGAGAGTGCCGCGGTGAAATAGAGCAGTAAGCGATCGCCCCGGTAGGTGGCAAACCGTTTGCGATAGTGACGTGACAGACGCATGGCTCCTCACTTCGAGCGAAAACGCTTCACTCGCCCACATTAATACTGCAGATCAAATCACAAGATGCCTATTTTAGCGATAGGGAGGCACACCAATCATGAAATCTAGGCAAGCAAGTAGCCATCATTCAACATAAAACTCTAAAGCTCTGAGCCGCTCGCTGTGCGGGCGGCTCAGAGCTTTAGGTTCTGATTTTTAAATGGTGTCGAGGTACTGAGTAGGGTGGTTGCTGAGTTGTGCGGCTTGGGCGATGTTGCTCGGATTTTTGCCGACCTCTTACCTGCTAGCTGCCTGCCAACGAATGGGGTTAAATCGGATGCGAACCGCTGTATGATAGGCGTAGAACTGTTGTCGTTTGCTGTGTTAGTGGGCTGATATGGATATTTTGTCTTTGGGCTGGATCATGCTGTTGGTGTTGTTTTCCTTCTCCATCTCCATGGTGGTTTGGGGCCGTAACGGATTTTAAGCTTGAGCTATGAGCGTTGAGACAACTGCACTGAGTGTATTAGCTGTTGTAGCGCTGGCGTTGCTGGTCACAGTAACGGGCGGCGTGGCGTATTTAACAAACGCTGAGTGGCGCGATCGCCGTCGTCAAGAGCGCGAAAAGCGCGGTCGCTAGCCATCTTCATTCAACTCAATCAACCGACGCAAAAGTGGATCTGCTCATGAGTGGGTTCACTTTTGTTTTGTCTTTGATGAATGGGGGTTGAGCGGGGGCTGTTGACCCATGGTGGAATTTCTTAAAGTCTCTGCTAGGCAAAAAACTAGTTGTGTTTCACATGAGCGAATGTTGGTTGCAGAAGGGTGGCTCTACGGCCCGTCTACAACCAACATCCCCATGCCAGAACATTAACCAAACTTCAGAAAAGCCCATTTTTGCGTGCGCAACGCGCACGCAAAAATGGGCACCTCAGCTTATCCAAAACTCAGGTTAACCAACATCTCAGGAAAACTGGAAATTGGTGCTGGGGCGATCGCTCTTCTTGACGATGGTTAAGCAGCGGTTGTAGCTTGGCCTAGCTCCGTTAAGAAGCGGAGTGCTTGCACCACAAACCGGGCACAGTCGTAGGGTGAGGTTTCATAAAAGGCGCGCCATGCCATGGCTTTGCGCTCGTCGTAGCGATCGCCATCTTGGGGATGCTGCTCTAGCCAAGCAAATCGCACGGCATGGCCAATGAGCACGTCCAGCACAATATATTCCTCAATTTGTAAGTCGGGGTTGCGCTCGGCGATCGCTGCTAGCTCCATCAAGGTTTCAATATTCACCTGGCGGTACTCAGGTGCTTGAATTTTGTTGAGCATGTGCTCTACAAGGAGCGCAAACTTTTTCTCACCGGGGGTCATTTCCAGGGTGAGTTCGCGGTCTAGGCGATTGCGGCGATCGAGCTTATCGCCAATCACCAAACCTTTGCAATGCTTCAGCACCTTCCACACATGGGGATAAAAATCCTTGGGGACGCGGTTGAGTGCACCATCGCGCTGCCGCTTTTGCAGCCAATTGCTGGTCAATTCTGGGCTGGAGTCTGCACTGGCATCACTGCTGTCGCCGGGGCTGGTTGTGGCAACGGAGGAGGGCACTACCCACTGAATGTTTTGCTGTTGCCGCACCCGTAGTGATTCTTGCAGGAATAGGTTTTGGTTAAGCGTCTCGTACCCTGCCAAAACCTGATATAGCCGCATTTTTACCTCAAATGGGCTCAGATGCATGAGTCGTTCGTAGGCTTCATCCTGGGTAACTTCCAACTCCTGAGCTAAATCGCTCGCAATGAGCAAAATCAGATACCCCACTCGCAGGGTCAAAAAGCCTTTGAACAGGTGGGGATCGGTTTTGATCAAGATGCTGAGGTAGACCAGAACCTCTTGCGTGAGGGGGCGATCGCGAATATCTTGCCGAACAAACTCGCGAATTTTGTGCATGATGTCCACCGTGGACATGGGATCGGTCATGAGGGAGGCTTCGCTGTAGGATTTGCCCACGGCAATTTGCTTTTGCCGCACCACAATATCCGTAACCGCATCCGACAGGCCCACATCCACCTTATCTAGCAGACCTGCCGCCCGCCGAATCACCGCCCACAGCCGCAGTTGGCTGGCGTGGTTGTACACCTCTTCCAACAAATCTCCTACCGTGACAGAATTGCCTGGCCCACCAAACCCGGTGTCAAAGTCCGATCCTTCCAGCCGGGTCAGCGCTTCCAAAATTTCAATTTGCTCATACAAGTTATCAGACTGGCGCAGATTGCTGAGCAACTGCCGTAGGTCGGTTTCTAGCTCCAGCGTCGTTTCTTGAGCAGGGGTGAGTTCTTGATTGCTACTGGGTGAAAACGTCAGCACATAAGGTTTGGGCCTGGCATTTTGCATGGGCGACTGCGTGAATTCGAAGTCATGAATGAAGTCGAATCGCTCTGAGCCAGCCGTAAGCAAAAATTCCTGGAGTCGGCCTAGCTTGACTGGGGCACCGCCGCATTGTCCATCCTGCATTTCACGAATGAGTTCTAGCAGCGAAGTTTGCTCTTGCATCATGTCGTGGGTGAGCAGCAGGGTCATGGTAGGACGACCCAACTGGTTCCAGTTGCGATAGGTGTAGGCCAGCTCACCCCGAATTTGGGCGATTAAAAAGTGGTAGTCGAAGGTGAGATAAAACTGCTGCTGGTCGAGGAATGAGGGAAGAAAAACGATGGATTCGCCTCGAACCCGGAAGATGCGCGATGTGGTGAGACTGCGCAGACGGCGAATGGGGCGACCGCTGAGGCCCAGCTTGTCGTTGCGGCCAATTTGGGTGTAGACCTGCGATAGTTCGCTCGATCGCCGCACTTGAATGGGGGCAACTTGTTTAGGCGTTTGGGTGACGATGCCAAAGGTCGCGAGTTCGGCCTGTAGCTCTTCATCCTCGGCCAGAAGTGCCACTTGAACGATGGGTCTGGGGTACTGCCCAATGCGGCGATAGCGCCCCAAAGGATCGAGGTCTTCTGGCGAGATCAGGTTGTCTTGAATTAGGCGACCTAGCATGTATAGGCTTTGAGCCCACACCAGCGGCAGGTTGTCGTTGGGGACTCGGGTTTGGCTGTGGGGATTGGCTTTTTCGGCGGCGATCGCCTCTTCTGGCACAACATATAGCTCAGGCAGCAACCCCAACCCGTTGCGCTCAACCAAGACTGAATCGAGCCGGGTACGGTAGTCTTGAGCCGCTGCGCGATCGCCCCGAAACAGAGCATCCAACAGCAAGTAGGTGAAAAATAGCGGCCACTCACATTCGATGTGCTCAAACTGGGTGAGTTCGCTGGGTTCGTAGTGCAGCCGCGTGACATCTTCTAACACGGTTTGATGGCCATCGCGCAAGAACCGCTTGCAGCCGTAGTTGCCTTGCAGCTTGCTCACAATGTTGTGGCGGGTGCGATCCACCAGCGACAAATCCTCAACGGCAAACGCCGGAAACCCAATCACGCTAAGAAGCGCCGCATCCACCTCCTTGGAGTTGGATTCACGCGGTAGCAGAGATTCCAACGTCATGCGGGCGCGAGCAATTTCGTCGGGCAGTACGTGAATCACCGAGGCTTGGCTGCCGCGTACCCCAAACAGATCCAGTCCGGCGATCGCCTCTAAGGCGGCTTTGGCCATGCCGACAGAGCTGGCATTCAGCTCGGGGTTGCCATGGTTAATTTTTTCACCCCGTTCCCAAATGCCAAAGTCGGGGGTGCGATAGGCGCGACCAATGTAGTAGACAAGATTTTGAATAAAGTTGACTTCATCCAGCGTGTAAATGATTTGCAGGCCAGATGCGGTCATTTGCGCCAGCATGAGCAAAAAGATAGAGGTGGCATCCAACTGAAGGTGCCCCCAACCATCGTCGCCAACCACAGTGTCGCCGGTGGCAAGGTCGTACTTGGCGTGCAGTGCATCAAGCGGATCTTGGGTTTGCTTGAAGGTTTCCACTTTGGGCGACTGGCGCATCATGGCAAACAATAGGCCACGCATAAGCTTGACCACACTTTGCTCAAGCTCGTAGCCGCGCCCGTCGTCAATGCCTGCCCGACGGTAGGCTACCGCCAAGCCCCACACCGCCAAAATGCTGTACACATTGTCTCGAACCCAGGCATCGGTATAGTTGCCGTGGCTGTTGATGGCGGTGCTGGCGGGCAGCAAACCAGAGATGGGATTTTGTCGGGCCAAGATGATGGATTGTGCCTCTTGGTAATACACCTCAAGCTGGGCTTGCAGCGTGAGGGGTGCATTGGTGGGCACAGCATGATGGGCAACCGAGCTAGAGGCAGATGAAAACAAGGCAGACATATGTCTTCTACAGCTAATCGCGAAGAAGGTTGGACAAGCGATGGGAATGGATTGGGATGCTTGACTTTTTACGTGTGAACGGGCGCGATCGCAACCTAGACCCATCAAAAAAGAAGTTCAAAGAAGTTCCAAAAACCAGCCCTCATGTATGAGGCAAGGGCTAGATGTATTCAACAGCATGCATTGGTTCAGAATTGAGATTTAACTCCGGATCGATTGAGCCAACGACAATTAGCCGTTGCAATTTTATCTTTTCTTAAAATATCCCATCCATCATAGCCGGGTGGTTTCACGCTTTTGGCGCGATCGCTAAATTTCTCTAAAAACTTCAAGATTGTGCTGCTGGGTCCTGTTTTATTAATTAACGGCTATCTAGGATGAAGGCAAGCTTTGGATGGTGGGTTGGGTTGATGAAGTTTTTATAGAAACTCTATTTTTCCTGTCCACAATAGCTGTGGTTCTGCAAATGCAGGAGTCTGTGAACGGCTGTGGAAAGCTGCGCGCTCATGTGGGCTATTCGCGCCCTTCAATGTGGTCACCGTAACGTGTGTGAACTGGTGTAGGGGAGGAAATTGACATGTCAATGCTGGCTGGAGATGAGTTCAATTCGTTAGCTGCTCAACTGCCGGAAGGAGTGCTATCGCCCGAGGAAGCCGCGTCTCGACAACGTGGATTGGACAAATCGTGGCGTTGGCTGCTGGTGGGGATCAACCTATTTGCAGTGGTCGGTGGTGTGGCGGCGGCGGGGTTCGTGTGGTTGATGGCGTTGCCTCCCGCGCCGGAGTGCGATCGGTTAACGGCCCTGTCGGCTGAAGTGGAGCGGCTATATTGTGCCGAAGAGGCCGCCCGCACGGGAGAGTTACCCAAGCTGCTGGCCAGTATGGAGCAGCTCAAGCAGTGGACTCCAGAACAGCCGCTCTATCGTGAAGCGCAGCGGTTGATGAATGATTGGTCGGGGCAATTGCTGTTGATGGCACGGCAAAAGGTGCAGGCCAGCGATTTGGAAGGTGCCCTTAAACTGGTTGACAAAATTCCTCAATCGACCCCCAAGTACGCCGAAGCTCAGGAAGCGGTTGCAGCCTGGAAAGCGTTATGGGCGAAGGGCGAAGGCATTATGAATGCGGCGCTGCAGGAAATGCAGCAACAAAACTGGAGCGCGGCCATGGCGCATGTGCGCGAGCTGGAATATGTGCCGCATGACTATTGGCGGTTTACCAAAACGGTGGAAATGTCGCGTCGGTTTTGGCATGAGCGGCAAGCTCGCAAATTGGAACCTGAGGTGCGGAAGGCGGCGGCATTGGGCAAGCCAGAGGATTTGCAAAAGGCGATCGCCCTGATGGCTCAAATGCAGGCCGATACGTTTGCCCGCAAGGAGTTGCAACCGTTGGTGAACCAATGGAGCGATACGTTGCTGACCCTGGGACTCCAGCGTTGGAAGGAAGCCAAGGTGGATGAGGCGATCGCCATTGCCAAGGCTGTGGCCGCCAATCCCCAACGCAAAGTGGATGCCGATCACCTCATTCGCCTGAGCGAAGCGCGCAAGCTCGCCCTTTCTACCCGGGTTGCGTGGTATGCCTCTCCCCAGCATGTGCTGAGTCTGCGAGAGGCGATCGCGGCTGCCAAACATATCCCCGAAGACAGTCGCGTCTATGCCCAGGCTCAAGACAGTATTGCTAGTTGGACCCAACAAATTGGGGATCTGAAGCAGTTACAAATGGCGCAAATGACAGCCGCCCTGGGACAAAAGGAGGCGTTTACGCTGGCGATCGCCCAAGCCCAAACCATTGCTCCCAATCGCCTGCGCCGCGCCCAAGCGCAAACCCTCATTGCGCACTGGCGTAACGAGCTGGAACGGTTGGAAGACGCCCCAGTGCTGACTCGGGCACGCCGATTGGCGGAACCTGGAACGGTGGCCGCTCTGCGCCAGGGAATTGCATTGGCCCAAACGGTGCCAATGGGACGTGCCTTGCGAGGAGAAGCCCAAGGTTGGATTTACGAGTGGACGAACCAAATTCAAACGATTGAGGATGAGCCGTTTTTGCGGATGGCGCGATCGCTGGCTCGTCAGGGCAAACTGCGAGATGCCATTCGTACGGCATCGGTCATTCGTCCAGAGCGGGCTTTGTACCAGCGGGCTCAAGCCGAAATTCGGGGCTGGCAAGGGCAAATCAATGCGGCGGCTCGTGCCCGGGCGTTGCAAGAGCAGCGGGCCAATGCCGCCGCTCAACCTGCAGCAACTGAACCAGCGGCGACCCGTCCGGCAAACCTGCCTGCCGAGGCCAGCCGTCCACAGCCTGATCCCCGGCTTTCCAACCCGCCAGCGCCCGCAACTTCCAACCCACCGCGTCCCAGCCGCTTGCAGGTGGATTGGGGCACAACAGCGCCCACGCCTGTTGCTCCCAGTCCAACAGAGGCTAGACCTGTACCCAGTCCCGCGATCGCCCCTGTGGGAGAATCTCCCGCCATGTCGCCTCCCTCGGCTCCCGTTGCTGAACCACCTGCTCCGGCGGCTCCAGTGATCCCGGCCCCGGTGGTTGTGCCCGCGCCATCGGCCGAGGTTGCACCCCCTCCGGCCCCGACACCCGCGCCCCCCATGATTCAGCAGGCCCCGGTTCCGGTAGAACCTCAGGTGCGATCGCAGCCTGCTCCCGCTCCGGTGATAGCCCCGGTGTATGACACCGAGCCTGTGCCTGTGAGCCGCAGTCCTGAGCCAGAATCGGCAGCTGCCGAGTAGCTTACCAATCCTTTGGGGAGCAAACGTATGAGGCTAAAACTTGCAGCTCAGCGATCGCTGGGTTGCTGCATCTTGCTGGATTTTGGACTGAGTTACTCGGCCCAGCCCGGAACATATCGCCAGCCTTTACGCAATTCCTGATCGAGGGCGCGGTAGTTGGGTTCCTTTTCTTCTACCAGTGCCCAAAAGCGTGAGGAGTGGTTGAGGTGTACGGTGTGACACAGCTCGTGGATAAAGACATAGCGCACCAACTCGGATGGCAAGAATAGGAGTTTGGCGTTCAGGCTAATGGTTTTGCGGCTGGAGCAACTGGCCCAAATAGTTTTTTGGTGGCGAATGGTGGTGCGGCTGTGGGGCAGGGCGACTTCTTGGCTGACTTGGCGAAGCCAGGGTGTGAGGCTCATTTGCGCCTTGCGCCGAAGCCAGCGCAGCAAGACTCGATTGCAGGTATCGGGGCTATGGGTTGCGCCCCAGAGTTTGAGCTGGAGCTGGCGATCGCTGGTAAGGCTGCTGCTAGCAATGGTTTCGCCTCCAGTTGCTGGCTGGTAAATCACGTTCCATTCTTCTGCAACCGATCGCAGCTGGATGCGCTCTGGCAAGGCGGAGATGGGCTCAGGAGCAATGGCTTGGCGATCGCGCTCTAGCCGTTTTGTAGTTTTGATGATCCAATCCTGCCGTCGTTTCACAATGTCGGGCACGTGGTTGGGATCAAACCCGTTGGGAATCACCACCTCTACATCGCCATGGTGCGACACGTGAATACTCACGTTTTTGGCGCGAGGGCTGACTCGCACGCGATAGTCGAACAGGGCTGACTCATGAAAATCGGTCATAAACCGGATGCTGCAGATTCCATGTGCTGTCGCCAATAGTCAAGCAGGATGCGCCGATGGGGCTCGCCCAAAGGACGCACTTGGTCTGCTCTTGCAGAATAACATTCGCCTCGTTTCACATCATCAATTGTGAGGAGGCCAAGATCCCAGCCTTCGCGCAGATCGAGTGCGGTGAGCGGTACGGTGAGCGGTGCATGGAACACATGGCGCACCACCTCGGCCGATTCAATCCGCTGAAATAGGGCAACGCTTGGTAGCTGGTAGCCAATTTCTTCAAGCAACTCGCGCTCTACGGCCACCTCGGGCGATTCGCCGGGATCAATGTGACCGCCAAAAAAAGCCCACTGCCCAGGATAGGCGATGCCGGGAATATCGTCGCGTAGCTGCATCAAAAACTTGTGATCTTGCGTGAGAATGGCGATCGCCACGTGCGGGATAGATTGAGGCAAAGTCATAACGTGCAGGCGTTGGAAAAAAGAGGAGGATTCACCCATTGCTCTTCGCTCAGCTTGGTGATCCCTGAAGGAGGTCATTCAGGAAGCAGCAGGGATTGCTCTAGCGATCGCCGTTCTAGCAACTCGTGCTCTTCAATGTAAACCTCTTGCAGCTTTAGCTCTTCAATCATGACGGACTGAAGTCGAACCCGACCTCGAATTTTGACCATTTCTCCCGATTGCAAATCCAGGTTTGGAGAAATGACCCAAATGCCACCCGTGGAATCGCTCAGCTCGTATACTTGCCCATCCATCAACGGAGCGCGATCGCCCACCTGACCCTGCAACTGCACCGCTCGCCCCAGCAGCAGCTGGGTATCCAACACGCTGCGAATGGGTATCGTTTGCCCCAATACCGTGAGCCCCAGCCAACGTAAAGGAGATGCCACCAACAGCATCAGCAATACGCCCCCCGCCAGCACAACCGACGGTACCCACGATCGCCCGACCCGCTCGCGTGAACGCCGCGACGGCGAAACCCTTGTGCGATCGCCCATATCTCTAACCACTCCACCAGCACACACTTCTGGCATTATGCCCCGTCTTGCAACTTTCCCCAATCTGCAATCTGCGTGAAGCAAAATCTGCAATCTGTGTGAAGCGACTTGGGAGGGTTTAGTCCTGGGAAACCCAACTCGCAAGTGTATGGCCGAGGGCATGAATTGCGAACCTGAGTGCGGGAAGTTGAAGGATTTCGAGTGCAGGGGGAACGTTCCGAATTATTCTGATAAACGTGCGTTCTGGATTGGCTGAAACCGATGAGTTTGGCGAGCGACGACCGAGAGGTTGGCGCAGCGATTGTCGATTCCAAAATGACACAGAATATTTGACTGATGACTGAAACGGCGTTAGCACCAGCGCAAATGCAGAACAGGGGTTTGCGCGATCGCGGCAGCAAGGAGAACCAGATGGCAGAAATTTTGGACGGTAAGGCGCTCGCTCAAAAAATGCAGCAAGAGCTTGCACAACAGGTATCCGAGTTGGTGGCTCAGGGGAATCGTGCTCCAGGGCTGGCCGTGTTAATGGTGGGCGACAATCCGGCCAGTGCTGCCTACGTGCGCAACAAGGAGCGCGCCTGTGAAAAGGTTGGCATGGCTTCCTACGGCACCCACTTTCCGACCGAAACGACCCAAGAGGAGCTGATGGCGGCGATCGCCACCCTCAACCAAGATGAGCGAGTGGATGGCATTTTGGTGCAGTTGCCCCTGCCGCCCCATTTGGATTCGGTGGCCCTGCTCAACGCCATCGATCCCGATAAGGATGCCGATGGGCTCCATCCAGTCAATTTGGGACGATTGGTGCGCAGTGAGCCCGGGCTGCGCAGCTGCACCCCAGCCGGAGTCATGCGTCTGCTGGCAGAGCACAACATTCCCCTATCGGGCAAAAAGGCGGTGGTGATTGGCCGCAGCATTTTGGTGGGCAAGCCGGTAGCGCTCATGCTGCTCGAAGAGAATGCCACCGTGGCGATTGCCCATTCCCGCACGGTAGATTTGCCCGCAGTCGCTCGCGAGGCCGATCTTCTCGTTGCTGCGATTGGCAAAGCCGAGTTTGTTACCGTCGATATGGTGAAACCGGGTGCCGTAGTGGTGGATGTAGGCATTAACCGAGTGGAGACCGAAACTGGGAGTCGCCTGGTGGGAGATGTCGCCTACGATGCAGTCAAAGAAGTTGCCTCGTGGATTACGCCTGTGCCCGGCGGCATTGGCCCAATGACGGTCACCATGCTGCTGTACAACACTGTGTGGAGCTATCGCCAACGCTTGGGTTTGTCCCACACGGGGTAACGAATTGGTCTCATGCGGGGTGACAAACATTGGGGATAGGCTCACCGCTCATGGGGGAATCGATCTTCAGCAGTTGCCCATTGCGTGCCATTCCGCGATAGAGTTAAGGGCGATTGATTGAATATTGCTGCGATCGCGTATTCAAGTCATGCAGGACTTACGCAGTTGACTGATGGTTGGAGCGCTTAGCCTCCAACCGTCAGTCAACCCCCTGGTTTTTCGAATGAAGTGCGTAAGTCCTATTCAGGTCATATTCAGATTGTTTGGATTGGTGCGTACAGCGCTCTGGGCATGGTGAAGGAGATGGCAGGTCTGCAAAATCAAGTGCAAAGTCAGGCGGGTAGCGAAGGTTCCACGAGTGAAGTTTCCACGTTTGATTTATCTGCGTATTTGGCGGGACAGCAGCAGCGAGTCGAAGCCGCGCTGGATCAATCTGTATCGGTGGAATATCCCGCCACAATTTATGAATCAATGCGCTATTCCTTGATGGCGGGAGGCAAGCGCCTGCGCCCCATTTTGTGTTTGGCAACCTGTGAGCTACTGGGTGGCACCGTTGAAATGGCCATGCCCACCGCCTGCTCTTTAGAAATGATTCACACCATGTCGCTGATCCACGACGATCTCCCCGCCATGGATAATGATGATTTTCGCCGGGGTAAACCCACCAACCATAAGGTGTATGGCGAAGATATTGCCATTCTGGCTGGAGATGGTCTCCTGGCCTATGCTTTTGAGTACATTGCGGCCAACACGCCTGCTGTACCGGCCAATCGCGTCCTTAAGGTGGTGGCTCACTTGGCTCGTGCGGTTGGGGCTGCGGGGCTGGTTGGGGGCCAGGTAGTCGATCTGGAATCAGAAGGAAAACCAGACGTGACGGTGGACACGTTGACCTGGATTCACCGCCATAAAACGGGTGCATTACTCGAAGCCTCGGTGACCTGCGGGGCCATGTTGGCAGGAGCCAGTGATGCCGATTTGCAGCGGCTGTCAGGCTATGCTCAAGATATCGGGCTGGCCTTTCAAATTGTGGATGATGTGCTGGACATTACGGCTACCCCTGAGGAGCTGGGCAAAACTGCTGGAAAAGATGTTCAGGCTCAAAAGGCCACCTATCCCAGCTTCTGGGGGTTGGATGAGTCGCGCCGTCAAGCCAATCAGCTAGTGGCCGATGCTAAGTCCAAGCTCGAATCGTTTGGGGAGGGCGCATTGCCGCTGATGGCGATCGCCGATTACATTACCGCCCGCACGCACTAGGTTCCATCTCCCGTTTGCTGTCGCTGGGGATACCACCATGCAGAACATAGCCAACGTGTTTAATAATCAAATTTTGATGGTGGCGATCGCTGCTTGCTTGATTGCCCAAGTCCTGAAGTTGGTGTTTGAGTTTGCCAAAAACGGGAAGGTCAGTTTTCGTACGTTAGTTGAAACGGGAGGAATGCCCAGTGCTCACTCGGCGTTAGTCACGGCGCTGGCAACTGGCGTAGGACAGCGAATGGGCTGGGAAAGCCCCGAATTTGCGATCGCCTCTATTTTTGCCGTCATTGTTATGTACGACGCAGCAGGCGTGCGGCAGGCCGCAGGCAAACAGGCTCGGGTGCTCAACCAAATTGTGGATGAACTATTTCACGATGCTGAACTGCATGAGGAGCGTCTCAAAGAACTGCTCGGCCATACGCCTGTTCAGGTCATTGCTGGCTGCATTCTAGGAGTTATGGTGTCTTGGATTGCGCTGCGGGGTGCTTAGGACTTTACTGTAGGGCAGGTGTGTTCTGCACGGGCGCTGGGTTGAGAAGATTCTCTGATTCCCCTTTAGCCCTACTGTGCCGGTGGCGCACTGATGCCTTGGCTCCAGGCTTCATGGCCCTGTGTCCAGATATCGATCACTTGAGTTGAAAAGCAGCGGGTGCGTTCATCGGGCGTGAGCTGAGCGTAGGCACTTGCCTCTTGCAAGTACAGAAACTTTTCGGCTGTTAGCCGTTGTTGTGCGTTGCGTGCTTGAACCCACAACCGTTGTGCATTGGTTTGGCTGAGCAGGGTTGTGGTGAGTGTGGTTAGGCCGCTGACAACGGGAACGGTCCATTCCCATTCCCCAATTTTTTTGGTGAGGGTCATGCCGGATAGCAGCGTTGTGATTAATCCCAGCGTAATGCAGGCCGTTTTGAGCTGGGTAAAGCGGCGTTTGTGCTGGGCGGCCTCTTGGGCAAAGTGCTGAATCAGGCGATCGCACTCAGCCAAGGCGACAGCACGTTTGTTCAACTCATTCTGGGAAGGAAACTCCAGCTCAATGGCACCATCAGCCCGAGCAGGGACTGAATGACGGGCTGTGGCATTGGCGGAATTCTGGGTGGAATTCTGAACGGAATCATGCGTAGACTGCTCCATTGGTTTTTATGTGAATCCTAAAAAATCAATTCAACCTTAAGCGCATCGGTCTTGATTGGCAATGGTTGGCCGAGGATCGCCCAACGTGCTTCCGGGTTGGCCAAAGGTCTGCGGTAGACTGTAGCTGGACTTACGCATTGGTGTTGTGGGTAGGGTGCGAAGCACCCTACCCACAACATCAACACATCAGATTTAGGGGGCTTGCGTAAGTCCTGTGTAGCTCAGATTGGCAGGAGACACGGATGGAGCAACCCACAATTCTGGCGCTAGATTTCGACGGAGTGCTGTGCGATGGGCTAGCAGAGTATTTTCAAACGGCATGGCGAGCCTATCGGCGCATTTGGTCTGTGCCCGAGGGGCTGCCCATCGAGGGTTTAGAGTCTGCGTTTGGGCGGCTGCGTCCGGTGGTGGAAACGGGGTGGGAAATGCCGTTGGTGCTACATGCGCTGCTGGCTGGCATTTCCGAGGCGGAAATTTTGCAGCACTGGAGTGCCCTGTCCAAGGAGCTGGTGGCAAAAGAGGGATTGAGCGCGGCGGCCCTAGGTCAAGCGGTGGATGGCTTGCGGGATGAGTGGATTTCGCAGGATGTGGAGAGTTGGCTGGCGTTGCATCGCTTGTACCCTGGGGTGGGCGATCGCCTGAAGCAAATTCTGGCCAGCGATGTGTACCCCATCATCATTAGTACCAAGGAAGGGCGCTTTATCCGCGAGCTGTTGCAGGGCCAGGGGGTGGACTTTCCTCGCGATCGCATCATTGGCAAAGAAGTGAAACAGCCCAAGCCACAAACCTTGCGAGATCTCAAGCAGCAGTTTGGCCAACAGGCGGCTAAATTCCCCACCATTTGGTTTGTAGAAGATCGCCTTAAAACGCTGCAAGGAGTAGCGGCACAGCCCGATCTGGAAGATGTTCAGCTATTTTTGGCAGATTGGGGCTATAACACCGAGAGCGATCGCACCCAAGCGCAAACCGAGCCGCGCATGACCCTCATCAGTTTGGTGCAGTTTGGTCAGCCATACACGGCCTGGAAGTAAGGGTACGTTGTCGGTGCCAGACTAGATTGAGGGCGATCGCCAGGTTCGTGAGGCTAAAGATTGATGAACCTCTTGCAGAGCAAAGGGTTTATCAATACAGTGATCTATTCAATAGACCTTCTGCATGAATCATTGCAAAAAGCCATTCATTCAGGAGGTCTATTGTATGGATGAAGCGCTGGAGCAGGCGATCGCACAGAATTTATCGAGGGGCGACTTCCTCTTCCACAGCCTCAACTTCGACAGTGGCTTGATTGGCGGGAGCCTTCGTTTCGGTAACGGTGCTGTTTGCATCAACGGTTGGCTCGGCAAGAACTGCCTCGTCGGGTGCGGGTAGTGTGCAGCAGTTCACTTCATCAATGCACACTTTGCCCCATTGCAACGCCCATCGTACCAAGGCCACCCGATTGCCCGTTGTGGTCTTCGTCAAAATATTGCTGATGTGGTTATCGACTGTTCGTTTGCTAATCTCTAGCTTTTCGGCAATTTCTTGATTGGTTAAGCCGCCTGCAACAAGCTCAACAATTTGCAACTCCCGCTCAGATAGCGCACTAGACGACTGAGTCTCTTCGGCAGCCATAACCTGTACCCCGTATATGTACCTACTCCTTTCTCTATTCTAGGGGAAGGTTCAGGTTCTACCCGACATCTGTGAATTTTTTGCCTCAAAAAAGCAAACCATTGAAACCTTGGTTGGATAACGATAGAGCGGCGGCAAGTCGGCTCTATTGAGAGGCTGCCTGATGGAGAATGAAGTCTTATTCCTCATGCTTTTTGTGAATGATGGGGAAGGCTACAGCAGCATGCCTGCAATGCAGGCCGTCATAAAGCAGGCGAGGGTTCCAGCAATCATGGCGCGAACGCCAAGGCGGGCCAAATCGGGCTGGCGATCGGGGGCAATGCTGCCAATGCCACCAATCTGGATGCCAATCGAGCCAATGTTGGCAAAGCCACACAGAGCATAGGTCGTGATAACGATCGCCCGTTCGGAGATGGTGTTGTTCTCGATCAGCTGCTGCAAATCCAAATAGGCGATGAACTCGTTGAGGATGGTCTTTTTGCCGAGTAGGGTGCCAACTTGTCCGCAGTCTGCCCAGGGAATGCCCATCAGCCAAGCCACAGGAGCCAGCAGGTAAGACAAAATCAGCTCTAGCGAAAGCGTGGGCAAGCCAAACAAACCGCCAACCCAACCCAGCAGCGCGTTCAATACGGCCAACAAGCCCAAAAAGGCAATGATCATCGCGCCAACGTTGAGTGCCAAGCGTAAGCCATCAATGGCTCCAGTGGCGATCGCATCTACCACATTCACCGAAGTTTGCTCTACCTCTAGCTTCACCTGGCCGCGCGTCGGAGACTCTTCCGTTTCGGGAAACATAATTTTGGAGATGGCGAGGGCGGCTGGAGCTGACATGACTGATGCGGCGATCAGGTGCTCGGCTGGCACCCCAAACGAAACATAAGCCGCTAACACGCCGCCTGCGATCGTGGCGAATCCGCCGGTCATGACCGCATGCAGTTCCGACATGGTCATCGTTGAAACATAGGGCTTAATCAGCAGAGGGGCTTCGGATTGCCCCACAAAAATGTTGCCCGCCGCCGAGAGCGATTCTGCCCCCGATGTTTTCATCGTGCGGATCATTAACCAGGCCACTCCTTGCACCACCTTTTGCAAAATGCCAAAGAAGTACAACATGCTGATGAATGCCGAGAAAAACACAATCGTCGGTAGCACCTTAAATGCAAAGAAGAAGTCGCGGAAGTTTTCTCCAAAGACGAAGGATGCGCCTGCATCGGAGAAGTCGAGAAACGCGGTGACTACCCCGCCAAGCCACTGAAAAATGGCCAGACCGATCGACGTACGCAAAATTAACAGCGCAAAAATGAGCTGAAGCGCCAGTCCCCACAATACGGGTTGCCATCGCACCGACCGACGATCGATGGAAATGAGATAGGCAATTCCGATAAAAACCGCCAAGCCAAGTAGCGCAACCAGTCGTTCCATAATGTTGTAGAAGCAGGTTAAAAACAGGCTGTAAAAGCTAGAACATGTGTGGTTTATACTCCGCTAGGCTGGAGTGTTGATTACGCTGTAATGATCTATTAAGGTTCCTCGCGTTCGCGCTCGTTCGCGCCTTGGGTAAGGGGGGGGTTGAATGTGTACAAATCGTGGATGACTTGTACCCAACCATCCACCAGCGATTCTAGGATGCGATCGCCCTTCTCTTGCGTGGCAACCGTCGCATCGCCCAACACGCCGCTACGGCTGAGGTCACGAGTCATCCAGGCAAAAGGCAGCTTGCCTTCCATGCTCAGCAGGCTGTTTTCGGGTAGTCCTTGGGGATATTCGGTTACGGCCTCTTCCATGCGAACCTGGTCGGGCAGCAGCGATAGCATCACGCTGGTTTCGGCATCGCCGGCATGAATTCCGTACTCTTTTTCTTGGGCGGTCATGTACTGGCTGGCGTTGTGGGGTGCCTGCCATACAAACAGCGGAAACACCATAAAGTCGCTGTATTGCTGGTGCAGATCGCGGGCAACGATTTCTAGCACTTGCGGTTGGCCTCCATGGGCATTCACAATGGCAAATTTGCGAAACCCCGCTCGGTAAATGCTCTCTCCCACTTCCATTAACAGGCTAATGAGCGTTTGAGCCGATAGGGTAATGGTGCCTGGAAAATGCCAATGCTCGTTGGATTTGCCGTAGTGCAGGGTGGGAAGTGCATAGGCGGGAATGTTGGCATCGAGCGCTGACAAGGCTTTGCCTACGACCGCTGAGGCGATCGCTGCATCCACCACTAGCGGCAAGTGGGGGCCATGCTGCTCGATCGCACCAATGGGTTGCAGTACAACTACTTTGTCCTTATCTGGCATGTGCTGAATTTGAGTCCAGCTGAGATATGGAAAAAAACGCTGGGGAGGAATGTACCCGTGCATACCGCTGACCCACTCATAACCAATTCGTGCGGGTATTGTAGCGGGCTATGGTGCGGATTGGGTGTATCGTTTCCAGCTTTTTATGGCCAACATTGTTAGCGCTTTAATAAGTAGCGTTTTATAAATTGCTGCCCACGATTTCCATAAACGCCACTTCCCACGCCAGACGGGGTTGTACATAGGCCCGCAGCTGACGACGCACAATTTCTAAAGGACGGAGCAGGCTGGGCTGCCTGTGCAGTTGCCAGTAACGGTGCTGGAGATAGTCCACTAGCCACAGTTGGGCTTCGGTATCTAACGTTTTGTGGATTTGGCCAGCCAACGCCAGCGCCTGGCGAAGCGATCGCGGCGGTTGATTGAGCGCATCCAAAAAATCGGGAGCAATGGCCTGAAGCTGCTGCCAGTGGGCGATCGCTCCGCCAGGGCTACCCTGAGCCAATGCCAGCACATCCGCATGGGCCAGCACATCCAGATAATTCTCTCGCTGCAACACTGCGGCCATGTCGGTTTGGCTCAACCGCTGAAACGGAATGCGCTGACACCGCGACACCAGCGTTGGCAAAATCGATTCCAGGCTGGGCGCAATCAGAATGAGCGTTGCTTGCCCTGGTTCTTCCAGGGTTTTGAGGAGACCGTTGGCGGCCGCTTCGGCCATGGTCTCAGCATCCTCAATCACCACGACCGAGCGAGACGCCTGTAGCGGCGGACGGCTCAAAAACTGGGCAATTTCGCGAATTTGCTCCAGACGAATTTGCGGTGGGGCCTTGCGCTTGACTCCAGCCTCAGCGGCTTCGCGAGCCGACAGCCGCTTGCCCTGGTGCAGATAGGTGGGTTCGATCCACAGTAAGTCGGGATGGTTGCGATCGCGCACTCTAGATAGCAAGCGCTCATGGGTTGTGGTGTGGGTCGCGAGTAGCACACTGGCAAAACACGAAGCCGCCAACTGTCGCCCCACGCCGCTTGGCCCCACAAACAAGTACCCCGGAGCAATGCGATCGCGCTGTACTGCACTGACCAACAGCTCAACAGCTTGGGGCTGACCAATCATGGGTTGAAACGCAGACTCAAGCATGGCTCATGGCTTTGATTGCGGTACCAGCATACACCCTCGCTTTGACCTCGGAACAGATGTATGGCCGCTGGGTCAGAGCTGCTGGGTTAATGGCCCCTAGCGCTCATCGGTCGCGGGAAGGGCATACCATGTGTCGAAACAGCGCTGCACAGTTGCTTGAATATCATTGGCAACTTCGGCCTCGCTACGATTGGCATCAATGCGGACAATGCGCTGAGGAAACTCCTGGGCTAATGCGGCAAACCCTTGTTGAACCCGCCGATGGAAATCGAGGCTGTTTTGCTCCATGCGATCGGCCGTACTGCGCTTTTGCGCCCGAGCCAAGCCCGCTTCGGCATCCATATCAAGCCATAAGGTGAGGTCACTGTCCAATCCGTGGGTGGCAATGTGGTTGAGTTGATGAATTAGCCCCAAGTCGAGCTGTCGGCCATAGCCCTGGTAGGCCACGGTGGAGTCTGTATAGCGATCGCACAAAACCACATCTCCCTGAGCCAGAGCAGGCTTTAACATTGCCTCGACATGTTGTGCGCGATCGGCGGCATACAGCAGCAGTTCCGCACGCGATTGCATCGTTTCTGATGACGTTGGGTGCAGCAGCAGTTGGCGTATTTCTTGACAAAGCTCGGTACCGCCGGGTTCGCGAGTCACCACCAGATTCGCAACATGGCCTTGCTGCCGCAGGTGCTGCCATACCTCACTTTCCCGCAGCCAATTGTACAGGTGGTGCAATTGAGTCGTTTTGCCGCTCCCTTCAACTCCTTCAAAAACAATAAATTTGCCCAAAACTTGCCCAGACGACGGGAATTTAATGGCTTTGCTGTGCTGGCTCATGGGTGAAACTTGACGTACAAAACGATTCATTCTGCCCAAGGAATTTTGTTGCATCATCTCTTGGAGCGTGGGAATATAGCTCAAGTAAAGATGCTTTGCATGATTTAAGTAAAGAACCTTTACATAAATTTGGTATATAGCATTACGTTCTGATCTGCTCACATTGCCTATGTATAAGGAAATGTGGGGTAGATACAGTGGAGTGGAGCTCTAATTCAGCTGATATCAACTGCTATGTTGCATGGCGGCGTGATTGGCGAATTGTTACCGTGAAAATCTATTTCTCAAAGCTTGAATAAAGTCTTTGATAAGCGATTCCAATCTTTGAAATTGGCGATCGCTCTAGTTTTTAGTTTCTAAGGCTTTGCTGAAGTTTTAGACGACGGGTTCGCAATTCAGAGCTGCCACAAAAAAATTACCTTCGTTATGATGTCCTAGTTGTACTGATGCGTGTACGGGGTTAATTATGGCTCGATACACTAGCTTATTCACCGTGACAACACCAGTTGATCGGTTTCGGGGATCGCTATTTGAAATGTTGCAGGCTTGCCACTGCGATGTGATTTACGACGCCGACGACTATATGGTTGCGCGAGAAACACCAGGGCGAGTTTCTTACGCTCAATTGGTGACTGTTGAAGTTTTAATCGACAAGCCTGTGAAGCCCGAACATGAGGTTCGGATGAATGTGGTTGTCAAAAATGAAGAGCTTCCGTTGAAGACGGATAATCATTGTCGTCAGATGTTTAATCGAGTCAATGAAGCGGTTGCTCACAATCACCAATGGGAACTGGTTGAAAGCGTTGCCAGCTAGCAACCGAATCTCTGTTCAACGGTTGTTTGGCTCATGAGTTTGGTGTCGGCGGTATAGAGCGGATGTTCCTCAGTTGGCATGGCCGCAATACCCCACGGTTAAGCTGCTAAATTTGATGTGTTCTACATCAGTTTCGAATGTACAGGGTTGAATTGGGTTGTGATGAATTCTGAAGGGAATGTCTTGCAGCCCTGAATGGCTTACATCCGCTGAAGTGAGATGTTATCTTCATGACAATGCTCATGAAGCAGATTCTTGCTTAGGAATGTGACGCCCCAGCAAATCTTAAAATCATGAGCTGGATTGATCGGCTGTACTTCGATTCAAAAAGGGTAGCTAATTTGGAGCGGTTGGCTTGGCGCAGGTTGTTCTGTGTGACGGACAACGAGCATCCTAACGTTTGGGGGCGAAGCTGTGACGACGAATGAGCAAGGTTCGCAACATCTAGACGCGCCCATGTCGTGCGAGTCGCAAGTGGTTGAAGGGGGAGGATCCGAACTGCGCCCTGCGATCGCTCCGTTGGGACCGTTAGCCAGTACGTTGACGACGCTGCAAGAAACGGCTGCCGAAGTCCATCATCGCTATCAAGATTTGCAGGTGCGCTATGAGCAAACAGAGCGCCAGTGCCTTGAGCTACAGGCCCTGTTTGACGAAGCGCCTATCGGTTACTTGGTGACCGATCATCGTGGTCTCATTCGAAAAGCGAACCGGATGGCTGCTGCGCTGGTGGGGGTATTGCCGACAGCTATGGTGGGAACTGCGATCGCAGACTGGATTCAGCCTGAGTCTCAACCAATGGTGCAGACGGCACTAGCGCACATTCAGCAAGGCAAGCTGGTTCCAGAATTTGAACTGGTGCTGAATACGCCGCTCGATCGCACGCTGTACTTGGCTGTGAATGTGAGTGCTGGTGTCTCTGGCAGCCAGCCCATGGAGGGATTACGCTGGGCGTGGCAAGATATTACCGGGCGCAAGCAGACTGAGCTGTCGTTGCATCGGCGGGCAGAGCAAGAGCATCTCATTGGGGTGGTGGTGCGCCATATTCGCCAATCGCTTGACCCCGACGAAATTTTGTACAACGCGGTTACGGAGGTGAAGCGGGTTCTCCAGGCCGATCGCGTTGTGATCCATAGTTTTGATGCAGAAGGGCGGGCGATCGCTATTGCTGAGGCGGTTTGTGCAGACTATCCGCCCTTGCTAGGAGCCTATATGAGCCGTTCGGCGGCGATATACCTGCGTGAGCGATATCAGTCGGAGTCGTCGCTCATAGTGAATGATCTGACGCAGGCCGAGTTTCCCAATGAGCTCATTGAATCTTGGCAGCAGCAGCAGGTTCAGGCGGCGATCGCCATTCCCATCTTTCGCGATCAGCAATTGTTGGGAGTCTTCTCGGTGCATCAGTGCGCTCAGGTTCATTATTGGCAAGCGTTTGAGATTGATTTACTCAAACATCTTGTCGATCAGGTGGCGATCGCACTCCAGCAGTCGCATTTATACCAGCAGGCGCAGCAGCTTAACGATGCGCTCAAGGCGCAGGTGCATAGCCGCACTCAGCAAATGGAGCAGGTGCTCAAATACGATGCCATGCTCAAGCGCATTACCGACAAGGTGCGCGACTCGCTGGACGAAAGCCAAATTTTGCAAGCGGCGGTGCAAGAATTGACCCTAGTGCTGGGGTTGGCCGGCTGCAACGCTGCCCTTTACGACTTAGACCAAAACACGTCCACCATCCTGTACGAGTACACCCACTCCATTCCCGCTTTCTATGGCAAGGTGGCGCGAATGGAAGACTCGCCCGATATTTATCGCCAGCTCAAGCAGGGCAGCTATTTCCAATTTTGCTCGCTGTATCCCAACCCGGTGCGTGGCCCGGTTGCGATGCTGGCCTGTCCAATTTTTGTGGATCCAAACTCGCCGGAAGGAATTGAGCAAACGGTGCTGGGCGATTTATGGCTGATCCATCATCCCGATTATGTGTTCAACGAGTTTGAAATTCGCTTGGTGCAGCAGGTGGCCAATCAGTGCGCGATCGCCATTCGGCAGGCCCGGTTGTATCGGGCTGCCCAGGTACAGGTACAAGAGCTAGAGCGCCTGAACCAGCTCAAAGATCAGTTTTTGAGTACGGTCTCTCATGAGCTGCGAACCCCCATCTCCAATGTCAAGATGGCTGTACACATGCTGAAGACGACCGCCAGTGACGAGAAACGGCAGCAGTATTTGGCCATCCTAGAGAGTGAACTGGCTCGCGAGGCCGAACTCATTAACGATTTGCTCGATCTGCAACGGTTGGAGGAAGCCTCTTTCCCATTGGAGTTGGAGGCGATCGCTCTGCAGCCGTGGGTGATGGCGCTAGTAGAACCGTTCCGTACCCGCGCCCAAACATTTCAGCAGGCGATCGCCATTCACAGCCCCATCGATTTATTGCCGTTAGTGACCGACTCTACCCTGCTCAAGCGCATTTTGGCCGAGTTGTTCAATAATGCGTGCAAGTACACCCCAAAAGGCAAGCGAATTGAGCTTGACATTGCGCAAACGGAGAGCGATGGTCTGTCGCAAACGACCTTTCGCCTGCGCAACCAGGCTGAAATCCCCGATGCAGATTTACCTCACATTTTTGAGAAGTTCTATCGCGTGCTGCAGGTTGATCGCTACAAGCACGGTGGTACAGGCTTGGGGCTAGCGCTGGTGCAGCGGTTGGTAGAACAGCTCAACGGTACGATCACCGCTCACAGTAGCAACGGTTGGACGACCTTTACCGTCCAGGTGCCTAGCTTGAAAGGCTCTGCTTCACTGTCAGCCTAATTCATCCTCAATCCTGATAGTTCAATCCTCTAACCGACTAACCGATGGTCGCGTGAGATATCGTGCTGGAAATCTCGCGGAATTGGATGACATCCTGACGTGGATCAACATACGCAACCTGGATATCAAGGCGATCGCCCGGTTCTACAGAGCGATCAAACCGCATAGCTAATTCCAAACCTAAATCTTCTAATAGCACAAGGCCCAAACTCTCGTGCTCTCGCAACCATCGCAGCATCAGAGCCCGCCACACCGTATCGGAATGACGACGCAAAAACTCTAGTCCCCAATAGCGGTTGGTTTGCCGCTCGACCAAGGTGGACTCATAAGCGGTCGCACTCACCGACATGAGCAAATCTGTGAGCTGCTGCTGAGAGAAAGGAGGTTCATCGCCTCGCAAGTGAGCCTTAATTTGAAAATGGGCCAGCAGGTCGGCATAGCGGCGAATGGGAGAGGTTACCTGGGTGTAGGTGTTCAAACCAAGGCTTGCGTGGCGCAGAGGCGTGACCCCAACTTCACTGCGAGGCATACACCGCCGAATCGCCGAATCGCGAACCGGGCCAGCGGGTAGGCGTTTCAGCTCATCTTCGGGAGGCAGCTCTGGCTGAGTTTGCCCACGAAACGGCAGCGGTAGCGCTTGCTCTTGGCCGTAACGACCGGCAATTTCCCCAGCCAGGATCATCATTTCAGCAACGAGTTGCCGCGCCGCCGAATCATCCAGCACGTCAATGGTAATCTCATCGTCCTCCACCTTAATGGATGATTCGGGCATGCGAATGCTGATGGCCCCTTGCGATTGGCGCAGGTCAAATCGCAGTTTTGCCCACTGGTTCAGGGCTTCTAGCTCTGGCTCGGCCTGTACCCCCAAGTCTAAAATCTCATCGACATCTTCGTAGGTGAGGCGATAGGTTGGCTTTACTAGCGCAGGCCGAATGACATATTCCTGAATTGAACCTGCAGCATCTAAAATTACTCCAAAGCTGAGAGCGCAGCACATTCGCCCCTGCACCAAGCTCATAGGCCCGGTTGCCAGATCTGGCGGAAACATGGGAATCATGCCAGTGGGTAGATACACCGTCGTGCAGCGACGCCGAGCTTCTAGGTCGAGGGTATCGCCTGGGGCCAGCCACCGAGTCGGGTCGGCAATATGAATCCAGATGCGCTGAGTGCCGTCTTCCAAGAACTCAACGCTTAAACCGTCGTCAATTTCTCGGGTGCTCTCATCGTCAATGGTGTAGACCTTGAGATGGGACAGATCTAGCCGATCGGAGCTGGAATCGGGTGGTGGATTGGTAATTAAGCTTTGTGCCACGTCTAAAACTCGGCTAGGGAACTGAACTGGAAGCTGACTTCGCCGGAGAAATAAGTTCTCGTGAGGACTCCAAATGTGGAGATCAACCAGAAGATTGAAGGCTCCTTGTGGAGTTTCGGGGCGCTTGAGCGCGGCCAAAAGTTCTAAAGCCGGTGCGCGGTGGCTGGCTTCCTCTCCTAAGGTAGCAAACCGATCCAATGACTCTAAGCGAGGGCGATCGCTACTTTGCCAATCTACAGTTTCTCCCGCTAATGCTTGCTCAACTCGGGTCAAAAACGTTTGCCATTCTTGTTGACGCTGAGTTGCAACCGTGAGCTGATGTTTGAGTTCTTCGACTTGAGCTGCTGAGCGAGGTTCGTAGCGATCGCCCTTCTGCTTAAAGTAAAGTTTGTCATCGGAGAGTAAACAATGAGCTGCGTAGCACATTGAGGTTTCCTGATTGGAAAACAGGAGCAGCGCCATAGACTGAGGAGTTGCTGCCTCTCCGTCTTCGACCAGGAGTTCCCAGGCAATTTCCAAACTAGAGGGATCTAAAAGTGGCTGAACTTGCTTCAAAAAACCTGGAATATCGGTTGGCTTAAACGCTTGGCCTGCGGCAGAAAACGTAACCTCACGCGGATGTAGCTTGTGAGAATTTCCGCGCTCATCGATCACAATCCAGTCGCGCTTTCCCTCGGGTCGATCGACAACTGCCAAACGACGCTCGCCATGTAGCCGAAATTCAACCAGTGTTCCCTTTTCCATCAGCGTCTACACGAGATCTAAAGGTGAAGAAACAAACCCAATCATGAACACGGCTACACCGATATTCATCTATTTATCACAGTGAAGAAGTCATCAGACGTGAACAAGCCGCCACGAAAAAGCTTTTATCTGGAGAGCGCACCTGAACCGCAGTGTATCAAATGCGAGTTCGGCAGTTGATCGAACAACCCTCAAAGAAAAGCTCTAACAAAGAAGAGATCTGCAAAAAACAAGGCCGCCATCAACGTCATAGCTTTACGCAATCGCGCTTGAAGATAGCATATGAGCGCGGCCTTGATAATGACAGAGCGCGGTATTTACCCTTCTTTATTGATGAACGGCAGCAACGCCAGAATTCGAGCCCGCTTAATGGCTTGGGTGAGATCCCGCTGCTGTTTAGCCGTCAACCCAGTAATACGACGGGGAAGAATCTTGCCTCGCTCGGTGATGAACTTGCGGAGCAGTTCAACATCTTTGTAATCGATCGGTTCAGAAGGCTTGAGCGGAGAAACGCGACGACGATAGTAAGTCATGGTTACGGTTGAAATGTTAAATCAATGGACAATTGAGCAGCCACTAGCCTGCTGTCACCTGGGAAGCCAACAGATGAGATCGTCACCTAATCTGCCACTTGTCAGAGGGTCAGCGAACCGTGCTACTTGATTCATTCGAAGGTGGCAAAGAGAGCGTTATTTAATCTCTTTGTGAACCGTGTGCTTGTTGCAATGGGTGCAGAACTTGTTGAGTTCGATCCGATTGGTCGTGTTACGACGGTTCTTGGTCGTGGTGTATCGCGAAACCCCAGCTGAGCGCTTGTCGGGGTTCGTACGACACTCTGTACATTCCAGCGTGATAATGATTCGAGCGCCTTTGGCAGCCATAGCTCTAAAGTCTCAACTTGAGAAATCGACACAAACTCTTATTTTTTCACACGATCCTGAACTTCGGCAACCAATTGGCGGATCTTTACATCCAGTGAGTACCCTCGCTGTGACGGAACGACTGATACATCGCTATAGCGATCGTGAAATGCAATACCCTGCTCAACGTTCGCGTAGGCTGAGGCGATATCCAACCCCAGCGGCACCATGAGCAAAAGAACCCAGGCTGAGGTTGGGCTGAGGTGCAGCACGCCCCAAAAAGCTAAAAAGGCGCATATGCCTAAGATGGTTTCTCGCTTTGTCAGCTCTAGCAGGGTTGGTGTGATGCGCTGCCGCCGTTCAATAATGCGCATGTTGAATGCCCATCGCCCGAAACTTTGTCCTTTATTGTTTGCTACTAGGGCAACGCGCATCATCCACCAACCCAGCGCAAACACGAAGGCCTGTGCCCAAAAACTACCGCCGAAAAAGGCACTGAGGATGCCAATGGTTAAGATGTCGAGTCCTAGGGCATAGCCTCGACGCCGAATCGGCACTTTTGGAAGGCGGGTAGAAGCCAATTGTGGACGCATCGCAGGTCTAGTCCATCTTCAGTTGCTTGCCTGTATTGTAACGCTCGGCTTGAAGGCCTGTTGATCTGGGCGATCGCTCTCAAAATGCAGATCAAACGAACCTTTGGGGCTAGTTCCTGTTGCCATCGTCCTAGACAATAATTGGGGGCAGAAACCGATACGAATACGACAAATCGTAGAACGACGATTCATTAGATTCTTTGTTGAGCTGAAAGCTATGATCCAACCTGACAAAGCAGAGCGCATCATTCTAGATTTGGTTTGTCCCCCGGGAGAGTTGGACGCTGAATGGGTGAACCTGCGCACTGCAAGCGATCGCGTGCTGGCAAGGCCCATTGTCAGCCCTTTGGATTTTCCCCATTGGGACAACTCAGCCATGGACGGCTACGCGGTGCGGGCTGAGGATGTTGCCATGTGTAGCGAGACCCAGCCCATTGAGCTGCAAATTATAGAAGAGATCCCAGCTGGGGTGCCCCCACAGCAGACAGTACAAGCGGGACAAGCTGCCCGCATTCTGACCGGATCGATGATGCCGTCGGGAGCCGATACGGTTGTCATGCAGGAGGTGACGCGCCGAGAGGGCGATCGCGTTTTTGTGTTGTCTGCGCCACAGCCGCGTCAGTTTGTGCGGCGGCGAGGCGAATTTCATCAGGCAGGCGATGAGTTGCTATCAATGGGGACGCTGCTGGGAGCCTCAGAAGTTGCGGTACTTGCTGCGGCTCAATGTGCTTCAGTCCAGGTCTTTCGACGGGTACGGGTTGCAATTCTTTCGACTGGCAATGAGCTTGTAGAGCCAGAGCAGCCTCTACAGTCCGGCCAAATTGTGGATTCTAACCAATATGCCCTGGCAGCGGCAGTGATGCAGTTAGGGGCCGTACCGCTTTGTATGGGAATTGTGCGAGATGATCCGGATGCTCTAGCGATGGCGATCGCCCATGCTCGTACAACGGCGGATATTGTTTTGTCTTCGGGTGGGGTATCCGTTGGGGACTATGACTATGTGGAGCCAGTCTTAGAGTCGTTGGGTGGTACCATCCACATTCGTTCAGTTGCAATCAAACCTGGAAAGCCCTTAACCGTTGCAACCTTTGATGCACAGACTCCCCAGCCATCTCCAGCCCAACCAGAATCGAATACATCCTGTCTTTATTTTGGCTTGCCAGGCAATCCTGTGTCTGCCCTGGTGACCTTTTGGCGATTTGTGCAGCCTGCAATTCGCAAACGATCGGGCTTATCCCATGGGTGGCATCCTACTCGGGTGATAGGGCGATCGCGTCAAGATCTTCGTTCCGATGGCAAGCGAGAGAGCTGCATTTGGGGCAAGCTTCAGCTCACGCCCGATGGCTATTGGTTTGATCCCGCTGGTGGAAGCCATAGCTCTGGAAACCTCATAAATTTGGCACAGACAAACGCTCTTGCGATCATTCCCATTGGTCAAACGCATCTTCCATCGGGGCAGTCTGTTCAACTCATGCCCATTCATACGGTTCCCTTTGTTCAACCCTGATAGAACACTCCGCTAACGATATGACGTGACCGAAGTCCACTCAGCGACCCCAGCCCTTGTTATTTTTGCGTTCTGCACAAATAGCCAAAATTTAGATTCCGCAAGATGGCTTATTTTTCTTAAGCCATTTTTCTAGACTGCTTTTCCTCAGGGGCTCGCTAGGCTATAGCAGGTAGCGACAGTTACTGAATTATTTGTAATTCCCCCATACGGGGCTACCGAAATTGAGGGGGATGTTTTTCAGTTGCAAAGAACCTGTGGCGATCTCCCAAAAGAATGGCTAAAGTATTATTCTGATCGTTTGATGCTGAACTGCAGAACGCGATCAGAACAGCCAGATTGAAATTATCAGCCGAATCTAGACACCTTGTTTTTGTCAGAAAGGCTACAATCGGGGAGACTTCTAGAGAGCTTCTAGCATTTCTGACGCTGCACCAAGCCAACGGAACGCATAGCGGCTCCTAAAATAATTGGTGCTTCTGCCTCTCAAAGCAGTGGATTGATGTTCCTTAAAAGGCCACATCATCTCCTTGCAAAGCGTCGGCTAGCAGATCAACCCATTGCCATCCGAACTAGTTCGGAACGTTTAACTTTCATTTTGAAGGAGCATGAGGAGCGCGGCATGACCCAGGCTAATGACGTACTCGAGACCATAGAGCCAGTTGAGAGCGAATTTGAACTTCTTGATGAGGCGAATGATGATCGAGACGATATGTTCGATTTTCAGCCTGAAGAAGAGGATGAAGAGGATGGCAAGGCGACAAAAGGTCGTGCTTCTCGCCGTCGAACCCAAACCAAAAAGAAGCACTATACAGAAGACTCCATCCGTCTTTATCTTCAAGAAATTGGCCGCATTCGCCTTTTGCGGGCGGATGAAGAGATTGAACTGGCCCGAAAAATTGCCGATTTGCTCGAGCTAGAGCGGATTCGCGAAAAGCTATCCAATCAGTTGGCTCGTGATCCCCACGATAGTGAATGGGCTGAAGCTGTAAACATGGCGCTGCCAGCTTTCCGCCATCGCCTGCACCTGGGTCGCCGCGCAAAAGACAAAATGGTGCAGTCCAACCTGCGACTGGTGGTGTCGATCGCCAAAAAATATATGAACCGCGGTCTGTCCTTTCAGGACTTGATTCAGGAAGGCAGTTTGGGTTTGATTCGCGCTGCTGAAAAGTTTGACCACGAGAAGGGATATAAGTTCTCGACTTATGCGACGTGGTGGATTCGTCAGGCCATTACTCGGGCGATCGCCGACCAGTCTCGTACGATTCGCCTCCCCGTTCACCTTTACGAAACCATTTCTCGCATCAAGAAGACCACCAAACTTCTGTCTCAAGAAATGGGACGCAAGCCTACTGAAGAAGAAATTGCAACTCGGATGGAGATGACCATCGAGAAGCTGCGGTTTATTGCGAAGTCGGCTCAGTTGCCCATTTCCCTCGAAACCCCAATTGGTAAAGAAGAAGATTCTCGTTTGGGAGACTTCATTGAGTCCGACGGTGAAACTCCTGAAGATCAAGTCTCTAAGAACTTGCTGCGAGAAGATTTGGAGAGTGTGCTCAGCACCCTGAGCCCTCGTGAGCGCGATGTGCTGCGCCTGCGCTATGGCCTGGATGATGGCCGTATGAAGACTCTGGAAGAAATTGGCCAGATCTTTAACGTTACCCGTGAGCGGATTCGCCAAATTGAAGCGAAGGCTCTGCGGAAACTGCGCCACCCCAACCGCAATAGCGTACTGAAAGAATACATCCGCTAAAACTTAGTTTAGGTTCTAATGATTGATAAGGAGTTGCCTACGAGCAGCTCCTTTTTTGTTGTGGATGGTTGTGGAGGTGTACTGGGCGATCGGTTGAGCAGGTTCACTTAAGCTCTGCTTGCCATCCTCGGACATCCTGCCAGCTTTGAACAACGCAGAATTTATTGAACCCAGCAGCTTTGTTTGAGTGTTATGAAAGCTAATTTCCCCTTATCGTAAATTAGCTTGGTGGGTACGATCGCTTTGCTCTAGCCGCAGGGTATTGACCTCACAAGTATTGATAAAGATTGCGAAATTTTAACTACTCTACACCAGGTGAAAATAGAGATGGTAGATGCGAGTTTCAGTAGGATGTTGGCTTATACTTTCGCTTGAAGCCTTGCAATCCTCCAGGTTGAGAAAAGTGAATAGCCTCTTACCTTCAAATCTGTATGACACGCTTGTTTACATAATTCCAGGGTTTTTGATTGGCATATCTTTATTATTTTTGTTTTCTCCCGAAAGCTTGAGTCTGGATAATGACAGAATTGGCCTCGGAATGCTTACCCTATTTCTAATTCTGTCTTACGTATTTGGAATCATTGTTCACAGATTGTCAGGGCTGATTATCTATCCGCTTTATTACTACTTTGGAGAGGGTGTACTAGAAGGCATAATAAGAGACTTTCCAGACATAGAACTCGTTCGTTCCTTGATGAGTAAAAATTTAGGAATAACTCCTAATCTTGAGGTTGAGCACTATCGATATGCGCTGTTGATTGTCTCTGACAAGCTACCAAAATCGGCGGAAGCAGCTGAGAAAATGATGGCAATGAGCACGATGTCTAGGAACTTACTTATTTGCTTTCCAATCTTTACCTTGTCTGCAACCAAAGCACTTGCCAAGCATTTTTCTAGAAAAATAGAACTCTCAATTTTTCTGTCTGTAAGTATTATTTTGATATTTGTTGAGTTCATATTGCTGAAAAGCTTTTTGTCTTTTTGGTCTTCTGCTGTATGGGAGGTTTTGAGAGGGTATATTGTCTGGAGTATGTTGGAGAACTAGGCTAAGGAAATGAGCAGAAAAAAAGATAACTTCATCTAGTTCTGTGGTCTTGTTAATGAGTGAGCGATCGCCCACAACATCAACCAACCCCAACGCCTAAAATAGCCACATGGAACAAGCTAACGCGGATCAAGGGCAACCGCAATGGACACCATCACTTGTCTTGCATCAACACTTTGCTAAACGGTGAGAAGTGTTTCTCAGTTCTTTGACTGGTGCGGTACAAAGTTTCGATTCTGTAACTTGCCGTCCTATCGATGGCGCATTCTATATTGGTTGGAAATGGAACAAGGAGATACAGAGCATCCGTGGAAAGAACAAGGGGCACTTGACTTTGGCCTTGCTTACCTAAGACAGATGATCGACCAAGGCTTGCACGTAGCATACGCAGTGTCTGAAGCCGAGGGTGGTTTGGTTCATCTGAAAGTATGGGAAAAGGTAACCGCAGCTGATGAGCATGAGCCAATTGAGGGGCATGAATTAGCTGATGGCAAAGAGCCTGCATGGCCCCACGATAACGAAATAATTGTGTTTGCCAAGTGGGAGCCCGTGCACGTAGAGCGGTAGATTCAGCTCAGCAGCGCTCCATTGCGATCGCAGATCTTCAGGTCAAGGTGGCCGAGGTGGAGCGGCAGCGGGGAGAGATGGCGAACCGTTTGCGCGAAGAGGTGTTGCTATCGGTTCTCGACTTTGAGCGCACCCGCCGAGAGTTTCAAGGCTTTCAAGAGATTGGGCGGCGATCGCAGCTCCGAAATGAAATCTTGCGGCTCAACTATCGGTTTGTGGCCGATTCCATGAGTACACCCCAGTACCTCGCAGAGCAGAACGCCTTAGACGTGGGCGATTGGAGGTGTTCAGGAATTGGGCGCAGCTCAGAACGCAGCTCACCAAAATCAAAATTGTGGTGCTGGGTGCAGAGGGTTTTTAGTGCGGTTTAGTTAGTCTCCTGACCACGAATACTTAGTGCCTTAATGGCTTACGAAGTTATCGAGCCTCAGAAATTTCTCAATATTTGGGAAGATTATGGATTTTAACGACTTACTTTGTGCCTCTCTTTTGTGAGCTTAGAATTGAGAAGCTTTAAATTTAGGGATACATATGGCAACACTTGGCGGAATTGAGATTATTGAGAGTGGTTTTAATTTTGGTGCTGCGTTTCTGCTGAATAAGAAAAGCCCGATTTCTAGGACTGTTTTGATTGAAAATGGTTCGATTTTTGAGCTTAATGAGAATAGTAGCTATGCTGTGATCAAACTCTCTGAAAATGTGCCTAAACGGAAGCTCCCTAGCTTGGGCTATGCGCAGATACAAAGAGGTTTAGATATTATTTCAGTTGAGGGTAGAGCCCACTTATTAATTAAAGATCTAAGTCACTATCTGATTTGGTGGAAAAGTAATGAAGGCAGCCAAGTTGTTAAATTCTTCTTTAAGGAGATTTTGACGACTTCAATATATGCCGAGCCTTCTCAATTAGTTGAGGGGGAAATAATAAATTCACCTCAAGCCTCAATAAAATATGCTGAGGCTTTTCGATACTTTCGGCTTTCAAAAGCTACAGATGATTTATTTGATGCTTATCGAAATATGTATCTAGCTTTTGAGTACTTGCTAAGTTTGCACTATCCAAGAGAAAAAATCGAAAAAGACGGAAAGGAGCGCCGAGAATCGGAGTTTGATTGGATTACGCGAGGGTTCACGAGATTGATGAACGAGACAAAAGTCTCTGAACTACTTAATCATTATTTTGATAGTAGTTCTGCCAATTTTGTTAAACAGACATGCACGGAAATTTATAAGACAGCAAGAACAAATCTTTTTCACGCCAAAAGAGATGAATTACAATTTTCGTTTTATGAGAATCTTGAGGAGCGTGAGTTGATATCTACTCCATTAGAAAAACTGACCATAATTGTTCAAGCAATGTTGGAGTATTTTCACGAAGTAAGCTCTCTAAGAGGCGGCATGTCCACAGCACTTTTAGACAAATTCCTCGTTGATAGCTCTCAAAGTTCAAGGCTGCTGTTTCGTAATCGGAAATTTGAACCAGGTATGGATCCAGACACAGATCAAGAAGATGTGCTTGATATCAAATCAAAGAGCTCAGTCTCTACTCTAAATAAAATCGTAGGTAGGGGGAAAGATAACAAACTTTTACTTCAAGGGTTTCTCAAATCTGAGGGATTTCCAGATGATCAGCTAGTTCGTCAGATTGAAGCTTGGCAAGAGGAAAACATATTCTTCTGGCATTCTCTAGAAGAGGATTTAATCTTAGAAGGTATAGATAAATTTGAATTTGAGTGCCATTTAGATATATACCAGAATGGCCAGCCAAACTGCCCATTTAGACAGTGAGATATTATTGCTTTCAAATCTCCCTCCTTGTTCTTAAGCGATCGCCTCTGCCGTCTTCATCGGTTCAGCGGTTGGTCAACCCTAACGTATTCCGGGTAAACATAGGCTATACCAAGCAGTGCCCTCCACACACCCCGCCCCAGACACTGTATCGTTAGTAGGCCTTAGCAATTTAAGGCGTTCATGAGGGTAGGACTAGCCGAAATTTGAGCCAAACAATATGAAGCTTTAAGCATGTCTTTCCAGCTTCCTAACTAACTGTTGAGAATTGAGTGATAATACTCATAAAGCTATCTATCACTGGTATGTTGGTGATTGAGCAGATTAATGGACTGTCCGTTGAGTAGACTTATTATCTATGAATTTGGCTATTTGGTTCTACACGAACATTTATCAGGTGTAGCTCTAAGAGGGTGTTTGAAAAGATGTGAGGCGTCAAATTTTATGCCAGTCGCCTGACCATAATGCGGATCATGGCAAGGTAAATCAAGGTTTCTGATGTCTCTGGCAATAATTCATAGTCTCTGACCAAGCGCCTACATCCCATCAGCCAACCGAACGTTCGTTCGACCACCCATCTCTTTTTGAGTAACGTAAAGCCTTTGGTTTGCTCAGGCCGCAGGACCACTTGCACAATCCAACGACAAACATTCATCACCCACATCAGGAACGGTGCGCCATCGAACCCTCCGTCTACCCAGAGGGTGGTTAAGCGGGAAACCTTTTTCCCCATGCGTTTGACTCGTTTGAGGACACGTTTTCCCCCTTCGCGTTCCCCCAAGGTTGCCGCACTCACAAACACTCGCAAAACCAGCCCCAACGTATCTACCGTTAAAAATCGTTTGCGTCCTGTCAGCAGTTTGCCCCCATCAAAGCCAACCTGCTGATGGACGCCTGCTGCACTCTTGACGCTTTGGCTATCGAGGGTCGCTTCCGATGGGCTCGGATGGCGTTCAGCCGACATTCCGCAGGTTGCTCTGGGAATTAAAGGGAGTGGGGATAAGCTGAGGGAGACGAGTTAGGATCGCCCCCTTGCAGATCGAGAACTTGGACCACTTGGGACTGATTGCGGGTGTTA
>NZ_JBNXVR010000037.1:0-69416 GCF_050565595.1 Leptolyngbya sp. AN02str
AAGCATGGACGTAGAGCCAAGAGTATTTTCCGTTATGGCTTTGACTATCTTCGCCACATTGTCCTCAGCTTAGAGCAGAAAATGAATGATTTTCGGGATGTTCTACAATTTTTGTCCTGTACTTAGATTCCTGCCTACAGCACGGGAGCTGAACCTCAGTTCACCAGCCATGAAACTGCCTGCTTGCCCAACGCATCGGATCAGGATGCTCGTGTTGAAATCACTCTCTATCTCAGCGATCGCGAACCCGTAGGTCCCTATCGCGTTACGGTTCTGGTACGACGCACCCAACACGTGCGGTTTAACAACCTGAATGACCCGGAACCGATTCCACGAGACACAGGGTATGCCAGTGTCATCACGTCAGATGTGCCGATCGTTGTTCAGCACACCCGACTAGATTCTCGCCAAGCTGAAAACGCCCTCCTCAGCACGATTGCTTATGCGGCAAGCCTTTAGGGTGGGACTCCTGATCCACAGTAATCGCAGCACCGATAACCTTCACCCAGAAGCATTGATCGACACTCATGACGCAAACATTTTGGTACAAGAATGCAATCGTTTACTCGCTAGATGTTGAAACATTCGCAGACTCGGATGGAGACGGCATTGGTGACTTTCAGGGCTTAACGCAACATTTAGATTATCTTGGTGGGTTAGGAATCACCTGCCTTTGGTTGTTGCCATTCTATCCTACCCCCAATCGCGATAATGGCTACGACGTGATGGATTACTACGACATTGATCCTCGTTTAGGAACGTTGGGTGACTTTGTCGAATTTCTTCATCAAGCAGGCGATCGCGGCATTCGTGTATTGGTCGATTTAGTCATCAACCATACGTCTATTCAGCATCCCTGGTTTCAAGCTGCACAGCAAGATAAGCATTCAAAATACCGTTCGTTTTATGTATGGTCAGATGATCCACAGCCTTATCCTGATCTGATTGCATTTCCCACCGATGAGGATAGCGTGTGGGAATATGATGAGCAGGCTGGTGCGTATTATTTGCACCACTTTTATAAGGAACAACCCGATCTCAACATCGCCAACCCAAACGTACGAGAAGAAATTTTGCGCATTATGGGTTTTTGGCTGGCTCTGGGTGTAGCAGGATTTCGGATTGATGCAGCTCCCTTTGTGGTTAAAAACGTTGGCATTCAAAATACCAGCCCCAAGGAGTTACAAAGCTTTTTACAGCAAATGCAGGAGTTTGTTGCTTCGCGTCGGTCTGATGCGATTTTGCTGGCAGAAGCAAACGTTCCTCCCAAGGATATTTCAGTTTATTTTGGCGATGGCGATCGCATGCAAATGCTATTTGGTTTCTCTCTCAATCAGCATTTGTTTTTAGCTTTAGCCAAACAAGAAGCGCAGGCATTAAAAGATGGACTAAAACATTTACCCATCATTCCCCACAACGGCCAATGGCTAAATTTCACTCGTCATCATGATGAATTAAACCTGGATCAGCTCAATCCAGAGCAGCAACAGGAAATATTTGCAGCCTTTGCACCGACCGAAACGATGCAAATTTTTGGTCGTGGTGTTCGGCGACGGTTGCCCCCTATGGTGCAGAATGATCGGCGTCGTATTGAAATGATCTATAGCCTGGCGTTTACGCTACCAGGCACCCCCCTGTTGCGCTATGGTGATGAAATCGGCATGGGAGACGATTTATCTCTACCAGGACGAGACAGCGTACGAACTCCCATGCAGTGGACGGATCAGCCGAATGGTGGTTTTTCAACGGCTCCCTGTCATGACTTACCTCGGCCTGTCATTGCTGAAGGCGAGTATGCTTATCCGCACGTCAATGTCGCAAGCGAGCAACGCCATCCCGATTCTCTTCTCAACTGGATGGAGCATTTGATTCGAACGCGCAGACAGTGCCCTGAGTTTGGTACTGGTCAATGGCGCATTGTAGAAACCGATGAACCGTCTGTTTTTGCCCAACTCAGTGAAACAGACCGAACCGCAATGCTGGCGCTACACAACTTGGGCGATCGCCCCTGCGTTGTTACCCTGCCAGAGCTTGAGCATTGTGATTTCATCGAAGTTTTCAATGATAATTTCTCTCTATCCAGGCAAGGCGCATTGTACCCATCTTCTACTGAACATTCTAATTGCCTATCGCTCAATGCCTATGGATATCGCTGGTTTAAGGTTCAACCAAATTAGGAAGATTCAGCCCGTTCCTGTGCTATATGAAGGATAGGTTGAGCTATCCTTCTCAACCCAAGTTTAATCAGAGGTAGAGTTATGACCTTGGGGAAATGGTTATCTCTATTTGCACTCGTCGCCTCTGTTTACATTCTGTGGCAGATCCGCAGGATTGTATTCCTATTTTTAGCCGCTGTTGTGATTGCAACTGCGTTAAATCGTTTGGTCAGACGGTTTCGGCGATCGCATGTTAAACGAGAATACGCAGTTCTATTGTCCATGACGATTGTCTTCAGCTTGCTGGGAACGGTTATCGTCTTGTTACTAATCCGCCTCGTCGATCAGTTTGATCAATTGCTGAGCCTGATTCCAATTTCAATTGACCAAATTGAAACGTGGAGCTACGAGCTGCAAGCCCGCATGCCCGAAAATATGCTGACGAACCTTCCCAACCTTCCCAACTTGGCTCAGCAGCTCCAAACTGCCGCAAATTGGATAATTATCAATATCTATTTTATATTTTCTAACTCTTTAACACTCATTCTCAATATCGTATTTATTCTTGTATTAACAATCATGCTGCTTGCAAATCCGCAAAAGTATCGGCGGGCTTTAATTGCGATGTTCCCCTCCTTTTACCGCCAGCGTGCAGACGAGATTTTTTGTAAGTGCGAAGTGAAGTTGGTTCACTATGTTGCAGGGGTTCTCCTGAGCATGTTTTTTGTAGGCATCACTTCTACCATCGGTTTATTTCTACTACAGATTCCGCTGCCGGTGGTGAATGGATTACTGGCAGGACTGGCAGCTTTCATTCCCTATATAGGGGCGATCGCCAGTGCAATTCCACCCATACTACTAGCCATACTAGATGAACCCTGGAAAGCAGGGGCTACTCTACTTTTATATTTGGCAATTCAGCAAGTAGAAGGAAATATTATCCGGCCATCCATCATTAAGCATCAGGTTGATCTATTTCCTGCAATCACGTTGGCGCTCCTAATTACCTTTGGAGCTTTTTTTGGTTTTCTAGGCTTACTGTTGGGGTTGCCAATCTTAATTGTGGCTCAAATATGGGTAGAAGAAGCGATCGTGCATGATGTTTTGGATCATTGGAGAACCCCCTAGAAATCTACTCAAAACTTGCCATTAACGTGTGTTCTGAATAAGAAAAGGAGAGGCGAGTACGCTGAAATTAACCAAAATACTCAGTCCCTCGCCCTATGTTGAGTCTAGAAGAGTCGTTCTCCTCATCGATGGCTTCTGCCAACGCTTTGAACCAGCCTGGCGACAGCAGTTACTGACTAGTGGCCTGCAGGAGTGCGATCGCAGACACAGCTTATCTTTGAGCGAAGGGATGTCAATCCTGATTAGGTTTCACCTTCGATGAAATTTAATGGTTAACCTAGAGGAAAACAATGGCAGAGCCTGGGGATCTTCAGCGCACAATTGATGAAGATCAGAAAAGCAAAAGGGTTTGTTTATGTTTGCACAACTGCCAGAACGGCGAATGCACTGGGTTCGCTGGGTACTGACTGTTGGTTGGCTCCTGATAATTGCCTCCCTGTTCTACGATCCCTGGACATCGGCACTGACTGCGGCTGATCATCCCTGGAGTCCTTTGCGGCTTCAGGATACCTGCATCCAAGTACAAGGAGAATGTCTGGTTGAACAACCCTATCCATTAGGAACAACCCTTTTTTGGGGAGCCATCGTGCCAGCCGCTATCTTTATTTTGCTAGTATTTGGCCACGAACTTTGGCGGCGGATTTGTCCACTCTCATTTCTATCTCAAATTCCTCGTGCTTTAGGATGGCAACGGCAATTCAAACGAGAGAACAAAAAGACTGGCAAGGTGCGCTATGAGTTGGCCAAAGTTGATTCAGATTCATGGCTGGGACGCAATTATCCCTATGTGCAATTTGGCTGGCTATTTATAGGATTGTGTGGGCGAATCCTGTTTTTCAACGCGGATCGCTTGGTGCTGGCTGGCTGGCTATTATTCACAATCGCTGCGGCGATCGCTGTTGGTTACTGGTATGGCGGCAAGTCGTGGTGTCAGTATTTTTGTCCCATGGCTCCGGTTCAGAGTATCTATAGTGAGCCGGGTGGGCTGTTGGGTAGCAAAGCCCATACCAGTGAGCAGCTCGTTACCCAATCCATGTGCCGTACGGTGTTGCCCGAGGGGAAAGAACAGAGCGCTTGCGTTGCCTGTCAAAATCCCTGTATTGACATTGACGCTGAGCGAACTTATTGGAACAGCTTAAACAAACCCGAAACGTCATTTCTGCGCTATGGCTATGTGGGGTTGGTAATTGGCTATTTTGTCTATTACTACCTTTATGCAGGCAACTGGAACTATTACTTCTCTGGGGCGTGGGTGCGGCAGACGGATCAAATCGCTTCATTATTGGATCCGGGGCTTTATCTGTTTGGGCAACCCGTAAACATTCCCAAATTAGTGGCAGTTCCCCTGGTGCTGGGTGGATGCACCGCGATCGCCTATTGGGGAGGACTGTGGATTGAAAAACGCGCCAGAGCCTACAGTCGGCAAAAGCAGACAAATCTAACCACCGAAACCATCCGCCATCGCATCTTTACCCTTTGCACTTTCGCTATTTTCAACTTCTTCTTTATCTTTGGGGGGCGGCCTCTGGTACAGCTTCTCCCCTGGGGGTGGCAATACTTATACGATTTGGGTTTGGTTGCGTTGAGTACCCTTTGGCTTTATAAAACCTGGCGACGCGGACCTGAGCTGTATTCACGTGAAAATTTGGCGAATCGCTTCCGAAAGCAATTAGAAAAATTGCAGTTTAATGTTGCCCAGTTTTTGGAAGGGCGATCGCTCAGCGATCTCAATACCCACGAAGTGTATGTGTTAGCCAAAGTTCTGCCTGGTTTTACCCGCGAAAAACGACATCAAGCGTATAAGGGCGTGGTACGAGAAGCCTTGGAAGAAGGCTATGTCAACTACTCCAGCAGTCTAGAAGTGTTGCAGCAAATGCGCCAGGAACTTGGCATTACGGATGACGAACACCGACTGGTGCTAGAGGAATTGGGTATTGAAGATCCCCAGTTGCTCAATCCGGATCGCAAACGTAGCTTGGAAAACCAAATTCGCTTGAGCGGCTACCGCAGATCCCTGGAACGGCTAATGCTATTGCAGCAGAAGCAGCTCGATCGCACAACATTTGAACAAGCATCCTTACCAGATTCAGCCGTTGTTCGTTCTTTGCGTCGAGAATACTCCATTACTCCTCAAGAAGAAGAATGGATTCTGAGTGGATTTTCGACTACTGCCAGCAGTGCCAAGAAAGCGGAGTTTTTGCTTACCCAATTAACTCAATTAATTGATGGTTACCGCGCCCTCAATCAGCCGATGCTACACCAGCATCAAGCGGTGTTAACCCTGCTGCAAGAAAATGTTCGTCACAAAAAAGAACTCATTGTGCGATCGCTGCTGGAAATTCTAGCGCTGCTCCAGTCTGATTCGGCGGCGTTATCCCTGGCGCAGTCTTTGCAACAGGCTTCACCAACTGTTTTAGGAGAGCTTTTAGAGCAAGAGAATTGGGGCGATCGCTTGCCACCTGCGATTCTACAATGTTTGACCCAACCCGGAGAAACCCCTGCTTTTTGTTCACTGGAGTTTTCTGCTGAAATAATTCTGGAGCACTTAGATGCCTTACTCCAGGATCAAAATCCTATGATCCAGGTGGCAGCCCTCTATATCATGGCTCAACTGGATAGAGACCGCAGTCAGGCGATCGCTCGCAACCGTCGTCATGAGTTCAGTTCCCGCCTTGTTCAAGAAACGATCGATCAGGTTCTATCTTTGCCCTCGACAACATCAGCAACCCAGTCCATCACTGAATTTCCAACGCTGGAGAAATTGGTCTATTTATTTAATAGCGACTTCTTCCATCGGATGCAAAGTGAAACGCTCATTGCCCTTGCAGATCGAGCAGAGGTGAGAACCTACCAGCAAGGAGACGTGATCACAGAAGCCGGAGACACCTGTCGAGAACTGTTGCTGTTGATCGAAGGCGATGCCAACATTCACTATCAAACAGAATCTGGAATTCGGGTGGAGCAGCTTCATCCCGGACAAACGTTAGACGAGCTGGAAGTTTTAGCCCATAGCAACTCAGAAAATACGATTGTTGCAGATAGCGAAAGCACTCGAATCCTCGCGATTTCTGTGGATGCCTTTGATGATTTACTCGACCATGATCCTGATTTTGCTCGACGAGTTTTGGAATTGGAAAGCCGACAACTTCAGCGATTTGTGCGCTCAGTACAGCCGCTTTAGAGAGTTAAGGAAACTCAAGATAATGATTGGCTGACACGTATGGTTTCATCGTCTTGATCAAGAATGGCGATCGCGATCGCCATTCTCAAAGGCTCATCGGTTTTGATTCCTGATGAAGCAATCTCTGCCATCAGTAGCGAGACCAAATTGGTGAGTCTAGTTGGTTAATCTAGATGCTGCCCAATGTGTAGCCATACAATTCGGCCAGAATTTTTGAACAAGATGAGCGGAATAAATGGAAATAATTGTGACACAATACGCCAAGCGATTGGTAAACGTTGTGGATAGCGAAGAAAGTTGGTGAGATAAAAAGTTTCGCCTTTCAACACAATGTTTGGACCCCAGGTCTCAAGGTCACTAGACCGATCAATTCCCCATTTAAATTCAGCATTTGTTTTTGAGACCGTATCGTGCTGTTTTGTCCTTTGAGAACGTTTATGATTCAATACATCAAATACAACTTCTACTGGGCCGAATCGGGATTGTATCTGCTGCAACAACGTCCGGTTTTCTACTTCTGACAGATACATAGACACCCCTTCATAAAGAATCATCATCGGTTGATTCGGCTGGCGTTGAATGTTATCCATCCAGCTAAAGTCCAAAATTGATTGAGCAATAAACTGGTGTCGTGCACTTTCTTGAAAGAACTTGCGCCGCAGAGCAATAACCTCTGGAAAATCCACTTCGCACCAATGCACTTCACCATTATCAACCCGCGAAAATCGGGTACATAATCCTGCACCCAAGTTGACAATCATCGCACTCGGATGAGTTTCAAGGAAGTTCTGCACGAGATGATCGTATTCCATGGCCCGCACCACACAGCCAAGTTGGGATGTCCAGCTCTTCTCGTATTTACTGAAGTCGTAATCTAAGCCCTCTAAAATCTCAACCGCTTTGCGATCGCGCAAAATCGGTTCTGGGCGCCGAGTTTCGCACGCACGAGCATAGAGGGTGATCATTAATGTCTCTGCAACACCAATTAAATCACTCGTCGGTTCTTGAAGGTGCATAGCTCAGAGCTCCCTCACTTGTGAGTGGTGATGTGGGCTCTACACCCACACGTGCTTGAAGCATTATTGCAAATAATTATCATTTAGGTCAATATGCCCGGTCGATTTAACCCGGCTGCGATCGCGATGAGCAGTAGAGGCCATCATGACCCGATTGTAGGCAGAGAATTTGTGAAACGCCTCCAACGGCAATAGCCACCCCACTTTATTAGCACAAGAGTAAGACGCTCCATATGCAACAGTAGATAGTTATCTCCCCATAGCCTCTAGCGCGATCGCAATTGAAAAGCCACTGACATGAGTACAGGAAGACCGTAGAGAAGCGATCGAGTCTTGTGACTGCCCCTTCATCAGCCTTCCTGTCGGTTTCGCTATTTAGCTTGTCGATACTACTGCGCTAGTAAGCTTCTGAGCATCCAAGCAGTTTTCTCATGAACTTGCATTCGCTGGGTGAGCAAGTCTGCGGTGGGTTCATCATGAGATTTCTCCACCGTTGGAAAAATTGATCGGGCAGTACGAATAACTGCCTCTTGCCCTTCCACCAATTTGCGAATCATGTCTTCAGCACTCGGAACCCCCTCCTCTTCATGAATAGAAGAGAGTTGAGCAAACTCCTTGTAAGTTCCCGGAGCTGGAAAACCGAGCGATCTAATACGCTCAGCGATTAGATCTACGGCCAAAGCAAGCTCGTTATATTGTTGTTCAAACATAAGATGCAACGTTTGAAACATTGGCCCTGTGACATTCCAATGAAAGTTATGGGTCTTTAGATAAAGGGTGTAGGTATCTGCCAGTAGCTTGGAAAGCCCTTGAGCAATCTCTTGGCGGTCTTTTTCTTCAATGCCAATGTTGATGGGTAGGGTCTGCATGATAGCTGCCTCCGAAGTAGGAACGACCGGAAAATTTGGGTAGACGAGAACAGTCTAAGCTTGCGAAAGCAACGGATTGACTGAATGAGGTTTCTCTTATCCCGCGATTCCTTCATATTAAGCCATCTCCACGATGTATATCTTTTTCCTGGCTATATCGTCTTGCTACTTTATGACTGATTAGTTATATTTAGGGCATGGCCGCAAAAAAACGGTGTGATCCCACGGAATCTGCTGTGGAATCTATCGCTTCAACGTTTTGCAATCTGCTGGATCAGGATTTGGAGGTTTTTGCAGTGAAAGTAAATATCGGTCCGCGCGATCGCTTGATCCGCTTGATTTTGGCGTCAGTTCTGTTTTATCTAGGGCTATTTCTTTACAGTGGTACCGCTCTGGGAATTGGGCTTGTGGTCATCGGTGGTGGGGCTTTTGTTACGGCAGTGGTTGGCTTTTGCGGTCTTTACCGCCTTCTCGGAATTTCGTCCTAAAAATGAGGGATGCTGCTCTTAAAGGCGATCGCCCAAGTTACCAAATTTCTAAAACGCAGCCGAAATGGATTTCACTCATCAAAACAGTTGTGTTTGACCGATAACGTTGAGGTGTAAGACCCCACAAACGGCTCATCAGAATCCTCAGGGACGGATTTGTTGATGAATGTTCTTGATCTTGCACAGTCCAAGAGCAAACGCAATTGCAATCAATGCCAGCCAAAAAATGCAGCGGCTTATCGACCATCCGCCAGAGCAAGCAGATTACAAATTAACCTGCTTAGCTCGCTCAGTCTCAATGAATAATTCTAATCAAATAGGAAGTTTATTATGGACAACTCTTTTCCTCTTGAAGAACCATCCTTATCGCGACGACAACTGCTTAACTTTCTTACCGGAACAACCGTTGCCATAACGGTAGGTTCTGCCCTGTATCCAGTTGCTCAGTTCTTTGTTCCGCCTCAAGAGGATACCGGAGTAGAAGGTGGAATAATTGCTAAAGACACCCTAGGAAATCCTATTCCGGCATATCAGATTCTGGCAGAACCCCCTGGAACGCGCGCGCTGGTAGCAGGATTAGCAGGAGAACCAACCTATCTCGTTGTCCAAGATGACCAAACGCTTGACCCCATTGGCCTTGTCGATAACTGCACTCACCTAGGCTGCACCTTTCCCTGGAACCCAGTCGATCAACAGTTTCAATGCCCTTGCCACGGTTCGTTATATGCGCCGGATGGAACGGTGGTACGGGGGCCAGCACCTCTGCCTCTTAAGATTGTCCATATCAAGGTGATGGACAATAGCAGTATTTTGATCTCCCCCTGGACAGAAACCGATCCCCGCACTGGCGAACAACCCTGGTGGATTTAATGGTAAATAAATGGCAGTTTCGGTTAAGGGCTTTTCTGAGGTTTGCGTGTCGTGGAAACCTCAGAAAAGCCCACTCTAAAGATGGGCACTTCAGCTTATTCAGATCTCAGGTTAAATAAGGTGTCTGATGTCTAAACTTACGCATTCCAACCGTATTCACGGTAAGCCGCTTGTAATTGACCTCTCTCCTAAAGAATTTACTCAGTTGCTCAATTCACCATTACTCATTGATGTTCGCAGCTCACTGGAATACTGTACAGGTCATGCACCACATGCTCGTAATTTAAGCTTGCCACGAGTTTTAATGGGCTTAAGCCTAGCGCAGTGGTTTTTACCCTATTGGTTTTGGGATCTGTCAAAAGAGCACCCGATTGCAGTGATCTGTCTGACATCGCATCGTAGCCCGATTGCAGCAAAGAAGTTTTCAGATGCAGGCTTCACCACGGTTTATAACATCACAGGTGGCATGATGGAATGGCGGCGATCGGGACTGGAAATCGCATCAAACCCTTAGGCAAATTGATCTGTTCCTGATTCCACGTGTTGAGTCAGTAATTCAACAGGGTTTAGGTTTGCCAAGGAGAGTAATTCGCAAACAATAGGCTGACCGCCCACTGACTTCCCAAAACATTTTTCCGAATTCCTCAATGCCGACGTTTGATGCCTGTACTGGCGCAATCATTCATTTCGATGGCGGCATTTACTCACGCCATGTTGCCGTGTTTTCCACTCTCCTTCCCTACACGCTCTCACTCCAGTCGAATCGAGGACAACATGCCCAGTCCCTGCTTTGGGATAGGGCATGTATGTAGAACTTGACAGTAGAACACTATTTAAAGTCTTACGTCTGTCACAGGAGTGGGTAATGTTCTAAACATGTAGATGTGTGTGGTAGAAGGACGGCTTCACTGCCCTTCTACCACACACATCCACAACTGTGAAACACAACCCAGGAGTGTTAGGTTGTGGAAAATTTATGACGCATGATTCATCAATGGAAATGTAGCTTCATGAAATTGGCTTCCTAAATCAATTTTTGTAGCCGACCTAGGAAATAATAATTTAGCCATAGTAATCTTAACCCAGTAAGTATAAGTTCACATCGTGAGCTAGCTAAGGTTTCTCCAGGACTTCTATCACTGATCTGCAGAATCTCTGTCAGGGATGTAGGGAGGTTTACGCTGAACAGGTTGATTGTTGATTGAGAAAAAGCTACCTATACTAGGTCTTCCAGGTAAATTACATAACTGATTCAAGACAGGTCTATTCCTTAAAGCGATACAAATGCTTCAGAATCGCCTGTTGACTGAAATGTATAGCGTAAGGATGGGAATTCTCTTCCCCTAAGTAGGTAGTTCGAATTAAACATAGGACGTGTTAGGCGTAGCCATAACGCATCAAATGTTTTGCCAGCATCGGTTACGCTATTGCTAACTCATCCTACGACAAACTCTGTTTATTTAGGCTCAGCATCTGCCGCAAGTTACGGCTTCTACAATCCGGTGCTACTACAGACAAAGATTAGTTGGGAATGAGTCATTCCTACACCAAAACCAACTCTTCTTTATGGCTCGAATTTGCTTTTCGGCTATTCTTCTCCATTTCATCACGAGAGGAAAGGCTCGTGGTGCTGACATTTCGCTTCAAAATTGATTGATGAAGCCCTCTTCAGATGGTGTTGACCAATGGCAAATATCCAGGCTATTTATGCAATGGGCGATTCTCTAGTGACTTATTTGCAGCATGAGTATGACCAGTTGCCTGGCCACAGCTTTCCGAGTTGCCGGTTTCGCCTTATGTCAACTCAAGAGCTAGAAAGCATCAACGACGCAGATGTGGTCCTGTCATTCTTTCTCTATCGGGTCATGATGAATGAGCACCTACGCAGCTCGACCCGCACAAATCAAAGCAATTTGCGCTCTGTCCCACTTTCCGTAGACCTTCATTACCTGATGATAGTTTGGGCACCCAATGCCTTAATAGAACAGCAGATTTTTGCCTGGGCAATGCGACAACTCTATCTGCATCCAGTCTTTGATGCATCGACTTTAATTGGTGCAAACTGGGCTTCTGATGAAATTGTGCATGTGGTGCCTGCGGAATTAAGTCATGAGGAATTGGTTCGCATTTGGGATGTACTAGAGCCTAAATACCATCTGAGTAAAGCCTATATTGCCAAAGCTGTGCGTATTGATCCTGATGAGCCTACATCGGAAGTGCTTCCAATGGTGTCTTCCCGATTTGTTGTAGGCAATGCAGCAGCAGTGCGGGAGGTCAAATGATGAGCGTGCTCAATGTAGACCTTTTGGATCGTCGGGTGTTAGGGGCTATCTCGTTAATTGATAATGTCACTGAACAACCGATTTCTCATCCTCTGCAAATTGAGTTGGTTGATTCTGAAGAAACTGTGAGTAGAACTACTGCACTCCATCTCCGACGCAACCCCAGCGGATATTATGTCATCCTCAGTGTTGTCAAACTCGCAAACCATACCATTGCATCTGCTCAACCACCTACTCAGCCTGATATCGAGAGGTTAAACCAACTTGCAAACCATACCACTGCATTTGCTCAACCACCTGCTCAGCCTGATATCGAAAGTTTAACTTTACCGCTACGCATTCAAGATCAAACAGGGCAATATTTACCCCGTCGCTACGATTTAAAACTGCCTCGACAAGCACCATTGGTTGTTAACGGAGAGGTCGTAACCCCACTCCTTGATAATTCTCTGTTACGTCCAATTCTAGTTCCGCTCTGTCGAGCACCCAGAGCACCCATAGGGCCGAATTGGGCAGTATTGCGAGTTACGCTCACAGAGCAGCGAACTGTCAATGATGAGATAGTCCTGTTTCGACTACCTTGGGCACTAATTCGGGTGAGCCGAGCCGAGCCTCCAGTTTTATCAATGACCAGTTGGAGTGATTGGCGAGGGGAGGCTCTCATTGCTATGCCGGGAATACCAGTTTTGATCAGTAGTAGTGGAGCAACAGATGATGATGCAATGAACGGTAATGATACCACTCATGATAACGATGTAACCAACGGTGATGTCGATGAACAGCCCAGTCAACGGGCAGTCTCAGCTACGGTTCAAGTTTATGTTGATCCGGCTCTAGGGCCTACTCCTCCTGCACCGCTGCCGATGATGCCACAATTCAAATTAGAAACGGATTTTTCTCAAGTCCCTGTAGAAGACTTGCGATCGCTCTGGAATTATCTTCCGCACCCTCCCACATCCTTCACTAACCCTCCCGCATCCTACGTCGCTGCTCAACCCCTGACGCAGGAATTAATTGCAGGGCGTACTCTCAGCAAGATTTTAACGGTCAGCTTTCAACGTGATTGATAGATAAAGTGCACTTGGTTCTCTGCTATTAGCTATCTCTAAGCCCACTCAAATCAGTTCTTCTTTGCAAAAGGAGATTCACTATGCCGGAATACTTGGCCCCTGGGGTTTACGTCGAAGAAACTAGTTTTCGGTCTCGTTCCATTGAAGGGGTTAGCACCACCACCACTGCCTTTATTGGTCCTACACTTAAAGGCCCCTACGGCAACACTCCTCAACTGCTCACCAGCTTTGCAGACTTTGCGCGAATCTATGGTGGGCTAGATGACATCGACCACAAAACGAATTACCTGGCTCACGCGGTGCGAGCTTTTTTTGATAATGGCGGTTCGCGGCTGTATGTGGCTCGCGTTGTGCCTGTTGACAATCAAAAGCGTCCCGCGCTACCAACTTCTAGTTTTGCCCGATCTCACGATCTGTTCGCTGACAATCCCGATAACATTCAGGTTCAATTTGTTGCCCGATTTCCTGGAGAGGGGGGTAATGGTGAAATTGAAATTTTTCAACAGGCAACACCAGTCAGCCAGCATTTACTCAATGGATCACCAGTCGATAGCATTCTCCGGGTTAAAACAGCAGGGGAGAATCTCCACGCTCAGCCAGCACATGCCAAAGGGGGAAACGAACCCTTTTTCATTCCTGATGGTGGGCAACTGCTGTTGACTATTGGCACTGACAATCGCACCGTCACTTTCCGGGGGCGTCCAGCAGAGGTTGTGAGTACTGCCCCCGTCCCAGATACGGTGAATTTGCCTGCTGACTCCAGTCCAGCCATTACGGTAAACATTGGCAGCGGGCCAAGTCAAAGTATTTCCTTGCCCACAGGGAATGGCGTGACGAGGGCGGCGATTGTCGCCACCATCAACCAGAATTTGCGGGGAGGCTATGCGCGGCTGACCGATGCCAATGCATTAGCAATTGGGACTGATGTGCGAGGCTTAGCCGCTCGCATCCAGGTCAACAGCAGTGCCGGATTACCCATTGCTTTTCCAGCCGATCCTGTTGGGTCGAGTAACTCTGCCGAAAACAATGTTAGGGATCTGGGTGCAGTGACCATTGCGGATATTGCACAAATTTTGAGTACTGCCAATATTGGGCTGGAAGCACGCTCTGGTGGAAACGGCCATCAACAGCTTGTGTTACAAACTACCGCAACCGGAGAAAACGCTCGTTTTCAAGTTCGCACTGGAGATAATTCGGTACATAGCAGCCTTGGGCTTACCGTTGGGGAGCTACACATTGGTGTTAGTGGAGCAACATCAAGCTACTTTGCCAAAACTGACCCAGTAGAACGCACAGTTACCGAGCCTCAATATAGCGCCTGGAAAAATATAGCGGGTGAGTCGTTGAGCGAAAGCGATGTTACCTCATCCAGCCATGAGGTGAGTTTAATCACGCTTGCGGTGATTGCACGAGATAGTAATGGGACCGAAGTTATCTACGAAGGTTTGGGGTTGTCGCCCAGCCATCCTCGGTGGATTGGTCATGTGCTATCCCAAACTCCAGGGAACCAAACTGAGGCACTCAATAATCCCTTTGCTATTGAACTGTCTGCGACAAAGCCTTCTGCACTGACGCTCTACGGCTGTCTGGCTCCCCCAGGTAATGAAAAGAGTCGGTTGGTGCCTGTTCGCCTTGCCGAAAATGCCGACTTGGGTAGCCTCTCGGTGCAAGCCTACGAAGCGGCGTTGGATACTCTGTTGCCCTTGGAAGAAATTTCTATTGTGGCGGCTCCGGGATATTCCGCTTACTACACGAAGGTTGAGGCTGAACAGAAGCTCGCGCTGGGGATTCAAGACAGGCTAAAAACATTTGTGGAACGTCGGCGCTCGTATCAGATTGCGGTGCTGGACTCGCCTCCCAAGGCCGACTTCACGACGATTCGTACCCTTCGCAGCCAGATGGATTCTGAGTATGCGGCTCTGTATTACCCGTGGGTGACGATCGCCAATCCTCTTGCATCTCCTGATCGGGCAGACATTCCCAGTCAGATCGATCTGCCACCCTCCGGCTTTATTTGCGGAATTTATGCTCGCAATGACGTTCAGCGGGGGGTGTATAAAGCACCGGCTAATGAAGTGATTCGGGGAGCATTGGGGCTAGAAACCAACATTAATTTTGACCAACAGGGGGCCCTTAACCCTCAGGGCATTAACTGTCTGCGCTTTTTCCCAGGTCGGGGATACCGGGTTTGGGGAGCGCGTTTGGCAACTTCTAATTCGGAAGTGAAGTATGTCAGCGATCGCCGTTACCTCAACTATTTAGAGCGATCGATCGACCAGGGAACCCAGTTTGCTGTGTTTGAACCCAACGGCCCCAAGCTGTGGATCAATATCCGCGACACGATTTCGAGTTTCCTCTACAACGAATGGTTCTCTGGAGCGTTGTTGGGCACCACACCTCAAGAAGCTTTCTTTGTGCGGTGCGATCGCAGCACCATGACCCAAAATGACCTCGACAATGGCCGTTTAATTTGCCTGGTCGGAGTGGCGCTGCAAAAACCCGCCGAGTTTGTCATTTTCCGCCTTGGTCAAGCGGTGTTATCCGGTGGCAGTTGATTGGAGGGTATGACTGTGGAGTAAGCAATTCCTCTGCCTCGGTCTCCTTTTCCAAGAACTATTCTCACAAGACGTTTGTGCTCAACAACGTATCTCCCATTTTGTTATAGGAGTAACTTGGTATGACTCGTGAAACGCCCTATGGCAACTTCAACTTTAAAGTCGATCTGAAAAGCGAGGGGGTCGATCCTGATAAACCCCTGGGTGGCTTTTCTGATGTTTCAGGGATTGGTACTGAGATGACGATGTCGGAGTACCGCACAGGTGTAGACAAGGAAAACCATGTCCGCAAAGTGCCGGGTGTCCACAAGGTTGGGGATGTCACTTTGAAACGCGGCATTATCAACTCTAGCGATTTGTGGACCTGGATTCAGGCTGTGCGCCGAACGGGCGTTTTGGCAAAGCGAGAGGTCAAAATCACGCTACAAGACGAGACTGGTGAAGCAGTAGAATCGTGGACTTTGCAGGGAGCTTTTCCCCTGAAATACACTGGCCCCACCCTGGCAGGCAAAGGTGGGGGTGATGTGGCGATGGAAGAGCTTGTTTTGGCTTCGGATGGAATTGAGCTGGTTATTGAGAGTTAGTAATGGAATTGGCTCATGAACGGGTTGCTGTTTGAAGATCATGCACCAGCGATCGCCAGCCATCCTTATCGGGCAGACATTGCCTGCTTTATCGGGTTTGTGGCGCGGCGATCGCAAAACCACCGCTGGACGGCAGTTCCCGCCTCGATCCAACACTGGTTGCGATCGCAGGGCTGGGTCAATTCCCCCTACGCGCGTCCGGCAGCACAGGGAGAAGATGCTTCCCTGATTGATGTGCCCGTCCCCATCGACAGTTGGGATATTTTTGACCATTTGTTTGCCTGGGAAGCTCGCCCCCCAGCCCAGCCGACCTCTCCATTGCCAGAGCCCCAACTAGCCACCTACCTGGGGAGTGCAGTGCGCAGCTTCTTTCACCAGGGCGGACGCAAAGCCTATGTCATCAGCCTGGGAGACCCATTGCCGTTTGTCACATCTCATTCAGCAGAGCAGCAGCAGTGGGCCCAACAGCAGACTCAGTTACGCAGGTTGCTACCGGGCTTTCCGAATGGTGTTGCGGGCTCATCGCTGCAACCCGACACCTGGCAGAGCGTGGGGCATCTGTGGGGATTGCCGGATGTTGCGTTTGTTTGCCTGCCCGATTTGCCGGATTTGGTCGCTGTTCCGGCGTCCCCTCCTGCGCTTCGGGTGGATGGCCCGCCTGAAACGTTTGTCACCTGCTCGGAGCCCCGGTTGAGTAAAGATGATGGGGCGATCGCCACGCTGTTGCCTCCCCAAACGAATGCAGCGGGCTATACGACTTGGGCGACGGCTCTTGCCTACCTGGCTGACCTGATAACCCAAAACTGGCTGGAAGTGCAGCTGGTTGCTGCCGTACCCCTGCCGCCCTCTGGCAGCCAGATTGACTCGTATTTGCCCCTTGTGCAGTCCAAACTGCTAGAAATTCATCAAACTCGTTTAGGCCGTACTGCTGCCACCTTTGTGCAGCTGGTCTATCCCTGGGTCAAAACTCCTTTCTCGGCTCAGTTGCCGGGACAGCTCGAAAGCCCGGATGGCGTGTTTGTAGGTTTGCTGGCACGGTCAGCCTTACAACAGGGAGCCTTTTGCAGCCTGACTCGCGCCCCCGTGGTGTGGGTTAATGAAACCTGGCCGTTGCTAGACCGATCGCAACTGCAAGCGTCTTCCAAACAGCCGATAATCCCAAGTTTGGTGGAACAAGTCTCGCTTCTGGGGCCAACCCCCGCTGGACTGCGGGTGCTGTCGGATGTGACCTGCGATCGCCAGCTTCATCTGCGCCCTGCCAGCATGAATCGACTCATTTCGCTGATTGTGCGAGCAGTACGACAGGCAGGGCAAGACTACGTCTTTGAACCTTCTGGGCCAGCGCTTTGGGGGCAGGTGAGAGAACGCCTTAACACCCTGATGAGAGAGCTGTGGATTGCAGGGGCATTGCGGGGCACAAGTGCAGAAGAAGCATTTCAGGTGCGGTGCGATCGCTCCACCATGACACCGCTCGATCTGGATCAGGGACGGGTGATTGCCACCCTCCAATTTGCACCTGCCGCACCGATTGAGCAAATTACGGTATCACTCAACCTGGTTGCGGGTAACCCAGTGGATTGGATGCCCTTGCCAGAGATTCAGGAGGTTGCCTAATGTCCCCTACTCCATTTGCCGATCCCTTTCATCTGTTTCGGTTTCAAGTCGATTTTTCTGAAAATCGCTTGAGTGATGCCGCGCCTGGGAGCGCAGTTCCTCTCTGTAGCGGTGTTTTCTCAGAATGCACTGGACTAGAAGCCACGATGGAACCCAAGGTGATTAAAGCGGGCGGTCACAACTATGGCGATTATCAGCGTGTTGGCCCGGTAACCTTTGCCACGGTCATTCTCAAGCGGGGCCTCACCCGCAGTCGAGACCTGTGGAAATGGTTTGAAATGACCACGCTTCGGGGGTACTACACCTACCGTCTGACAGTCACCATCACCCTGTTTGATACAGCGGGAAACGGAGTGCTCTCGTGGGAGCTGGCCCGCGCCTTGCCGACTAAGTTTAAAGCCCCAGATTTTAATGCCAAAGGCGGCGAGGTGGGCATTGAGGAATTGCATTTCGTCCACGAAGGGCTAACGCTGCTGCAAACCCCCAAACGGAGTCAAATTGCCCTATGACCCAAGAAGAATCGACCCAACCGATTGCCAAGGCCCAATTCACACCTCAAACAGGCCCTAACGCCAAAACCGCCTTGGTGATGCAGTTTAACCCAGTCTCGCTACAGCTCAGCATCAGCAACACGGTAGAGAACAAAAAGAAAAATGACGACACCAAGCAGTATGTCACCCAGACCTCTGCCAAGCTATCGATGGATTTGGTGTTTGACTCGACAGGCGACGGTGTGGATGTGCGCCTGACCACCGCTAAAGTGGCAAATTTTATTCGCCCTGACCCGGATCAGAATGTGCTGCCGGTCGTGCTGTTTGAATGGGGGCTGTTCAAGTTTCAAGGGGTGGTGGAGTCTTACAAAGAAACTCTGGACTTTTTTGCGGCTTCGGGAGTTCCCCTACGAGCGGCAATTAGCTTGACGCTAGCCAGTCAGGAAAAGGTTTTTGAAAATCGACGGGGCAACGCCGGTGGGGCCAAAGCACCCCAGGCCGTATCGCTACAGCCCAGCGGCGAAAGCGTGACGGATGTGGCCAATCGGGCAGGCGATCCGGGGGCGGCTCGGGCGATCGCCGCTGCCAACAATCAAGAGAGCTTGCGCTTTGTCAAAGGCCCTCTGGTGGTGAACACCTCGGTATCGTTGCGATCGCCAGCCGCCTTTGCCAGTGCTGGGGCGGGGATGGGTTTGGGAATCAGCATCGGAGGCTCGCTGAATGCCAATTTGGGCTTGCAGGCAGGAATCTCTGCCGATATTGGTCTGGGGGCGGGCAGTTCCGCGTCTGCTGGTGTAAGTGCCACGGCTGGGGCTTTTGCAGGGTTGCGCCAGTCTACAAAAACACAGCCTGCAGTCCGGTTGCGACCGGAACAGCTGTTGCCCCCACCCGCTGCCGCGTTGTCCACCGGAGGTGGAGCCAGTTTTGGCCTGGGGGGACAGGCCCAGTCTCAGGGCTCGGCCAGCCTAAAAACCGATGTGGGAGCATCCGCCAGTTTGCGATCGCGCCTTCAGTTTGAGGAGTAAATCACCATGCCTGTAGTTTTTGACGAAGTGGTCGGTACGGTTGTTGCCCCACCTACCCCCGCTGAAGCCTCACCCACGGCTCAAGCAGCGCCATCAACGCCACCGTCAGAGCAGATTCGCCAGCAATCCCTGCACTGGTTGCAACGGCAACGCCGCTTAAAGGCCGACTAACGTTCGAATGTTCGCGTCTGGATGGTTCCATTTGCATCCTCACGGAGGTATGCTGCCATGCCCGAAACTCCTGTTAGCAATCTTGCCGTTTACCGCGCCCGCCCAACCCTGCGAGTCAATCAGCAGGCAGATATCCGTGCTAGTGAGTTGGTCGTGGGCATGGAAATGACTGAACAAGAAGGGGGGTTGAGTGCTTTGGAACTGCGTTTTACCAATGTTGCCAGCACCCAGAACGGTGAAGCCGAGCTTGCCTTTGAATCCCCCAACTCCTCCTTAACCCTGGGTGCAACGCTCTCTGTCTATGCCGGGGAAGAAGACGCACCCCAGGAAATTTTTTCTGGTTTGATCACGGGCATTGAAGCGATCTTCTCTGCCGAGGAGGCCCCAGAACTGGTGGTATTGGCCGAAGACCGTTTGCAGCAAGCGCGCATGGCTCGTCGGACTGAAGTTCACACCGAGACCAACCTGGCTCAATTGGCTCGCAATCTGGCTGGACGGCTAGGACTGACTCCGGTAATTACGGGGTTCGATGGTTCCATTGGCACCTGGGTACAACTGAATGAGAGTGATTTGGCATTTTTAAGACGTCTGCTCACCTGGTACGACGGAGACTTACAAATTGTGGGGGAGGAACTGCACCTGTCGCCACGTGCCGAGGTGCAGCGAGGACGCATCAACCTGGAGCTGCGTAGCCAACTCCGTCGGGTTCGGGTGCTGGCTGATTTAGCCCATCAGGTGACTAAGGTGACTGTTTCAGGGTGGGATGCTCAACAGGGGCAGCGGGTGGTTGGCAGCAGCAGCGGCAGTCACCTGTTACCCGGAACTGGCAAATTGGGGGGTCAGGTGTTACAAAACGCTTTGGGAAAACGACCTCATCACATTAGCCATGTGGGGGTAACGACGATGGCCGAAGCACAAGCGGTAGCCGACGCCGCCTATGACCAGCGAGCCAGACGTTTTGTGTGTCTGGAGGGCACTGCCGAGGGTAACCCGGCTTTACGAGTGGGCAGCGAAGTCAATATTACGGGGTTGGGCGATCGCTTCGACAACACCTACTATGTGGTGCAAGCCTGCCACCGCTACGACTTACAGCGGGGATATGAGACTGATTTTCGTGCCGAATGTGCGTACTGGAGGGGCTAGCAATGGCGCTGCTACAAAGTATGTCGGATTCGATTTTTGAGGTGCCGCTGGGTGGGCTGCTGCAATCCCACTACCTGGCAGAGGTGGTATCGGTCAACGATGCTAACCAGCAGGCCAGGGTGCAGGTGCGGTTACTGAACTTTGACGGTGTCGATCATCACGATGGTCCCATTTGGGCAAGGGTTGCCACGCCGTTTGCTGGAGCCAGTCGGGGCGCCTTTTTCCTACCCGATGTTGGGGATGAGGTGTTGGTGGCCTTTATCAGTGGTGACCCACGACAACCCGTTGTGATCGGCAGTTTGTGGAACGGCAAGGCTGCACCGCCAGAGCGTTTGGGGGGCGATCGCGTCGATCGTTGGACATTGGTTGGCAAAGCAGGTACCCGTATCGCCATCGTTGAAGCGCAGGGCACCGCCACAATTGCTTTGTCCACCCCAGGCGGTGTCAGCATCAATCTAACGGACGAAGGCGGCGGCAAGGTTGAACTAGTCGCAGCAGGCAACACAGTGAAGCTTGACTCGAGCGGTGTTTCCATTCAAACCGGGGCGAAGGTGAGTGTACAGGCCAGCCAGGTGCAGGGGCAAGCCGGACAAGTCAGCGTCGATTCAGCCCTGTCTAAGTTCTCAGGCGTGGTGAAATGTGATGTCCAACAGGCCACTACCGTCATCGCCAGTACTTACACCCCAGGAGCCGGAAACGTATGGTAACCACGCTCGCACCCACCCAAACTGCCCATCCGGCCCGTCTCCGGGGCCTACCCGGTCTATCATCCAACGGGCAACCCACGCTATTACAACGCACAGAGCAAGACTTTCTAGAGGTTCTGTTTCAGGAGTTACAAGGGGCAAGCCTAGCTGCCATTCACAGCAGCCAGGCGCAGCGCAGAGATGAGAACCAGATTCTCCAGCTTTACCAACCCGTGCATCAGGTGTTTCATCTGGTGCTGCTAGAAGCCGTCTGTGACCCCTACGATCGCCCCGAACTGCAACCCCGACTGGATCCTAAAAAAATTGAAAGTGCTGGGCTGGTAATTCGCCGATTTGCCCAGCCCGTCCCCTCCATTCCCCGACCGCTGGAGTTGCGGAGCATCCGCAAGACCACGACTTCCCCAACCCCCGTAACGACCAACACTTTATTAGGCTGGCGACAGGCAGATACCGTCGAAGCCGGTGCAATTCTGAAGGGCTGGGTTCCTTTTACCGATCCCTACTTCGAAGGAGAGGCCGCTGCCCAATCTGGCCCGGTCAATTGCAAATATCCCCAGATCCGCGACTGGAACCTGGATCCCATCCCCCAGCGCCGCTGTCTTCCTACAGCAGGCAATGCGGAAATCGATCGCCAGCGGTATGCTTTGGGGCTGTCGTCCGAAAGCTTTTCAGAGACTTATTCACCTCTGTTTGTGGCTCCTCCTGCGGTGTGTGATGCTCTGGGCAAAACCATTCTGTATGGTCTGGTGCCCCTCAGCAGCAGCGAAGTGAGCGAAATCAAACTTAGTCAGGAAAACCCTCGCGAGCTTATGGGGAGCTATCAGCCAGACTTTGTTCGCGAACAAATGCCGATGTATCTCAAGGCTGGTTCCATACAAGCGCTTCCCCTCGCCGGACGGGCGCTCCAACCCACCGATGCGGATACGGTGTTTCCGCCCGGTGATGCCAATGCTAGTTCTGAGCAGAGGAATCTGCGCGTTTTTGTGACCATGCTGCGCCAGCTTCAAATTCAACTTGGGGTTTTTGCAGATGACGCAACCCTCTCTTCTCATGCGAAAGAGCTGTTTGACCTGCTGGAGCAAATTTCACTGCCAATAGAGGAGGATCCAAACTCTGGTCGATTTCCTACAGCTGGGCGCTTTTTGAAGGCTGCTGCCAGTATCTTAGTGAACCGACAAGTGGCCCCAGAACAGGCACCAGTACGGATGCCCTACCACTGGCCGGCCATCTCTTCAGACCTAGAGGCTAAACTGGTTGCCGCTGCCAAAGCCATTCTGGATCAGCAGCTGCAAGTGATTGTGCCACGGCAGGGACGGTTTGCTGACCCCGATGCCCTGTACCAACTGAGAGCATTTATGCGGGTACAACGGCCAGACCCCTGCCCTCCCCAACTGGTTTGGAGCAGACCCAGCGAACCTTTCAAAATCCTGTCCTGGTACGAAAATGGGCCACTGCCGCCCGTGCAGGTGCAATTGCCCAACGTTAGCCGCGAATCGGTGAAAAAGTTGAAGCCCAATGTCACTTTTGCCGTTCCGGGAGAGTTGTTCAGTCTATTGCAAGCCAATAAGCCCAGCGACCTGTTGGATGGCAACGGAAAGGCGGTTGAGGCATCGGGCGCTGCGTTGGATTGGATCTGCGGATTCAACATCCCCATCATTACTTTGTGCGCCTTCATTCTGCTGACGATTGTTTTGCAACTGCTCAACATCATCTTTTGGTGGTTGCCCTATGTATATATCTGCATCCCCTTTCCCAAGAGCGCTCCTAAATCCCCTCCCCATGAGGTTTGAATGATGAGTGAATTAACTTTTCGTGAACCGATTGGTTGGCCTTTGCTGCCCTTACCCGACGCTCAGGGTAAGATGCACTACCCCACGCTGACGGATAGTGTGCGGCAGTCGATTCAAGTGATTCTTTCCACACGCCCCAATGAGCAACTGCTATGGCCTGAGTTTGGAGCAGGGCTCACTGATTTTTTGCAGGAGCCTAACAATTTGCTAACCCGCCGCCGTATTCGAGATCTGGTGTTTGAATCTTTAACGCGTTGGGAGAAGCGAATTTTATTGGATCAGGTCGATGTTGTGGAAGTGCCCGACCGCCCCAGCCATATTCGAGTAGAAATTACTTACCGCATCCGACGCACAGGTCTGCCTCAGCAGTTTGGCCTCACGATGCAGATGGAGGGATAGCCCTATGTCGATTCGTCCGCCAGATATTGACGATCTCAGCTATGAAGACCTGGTGGCGGAACTGCTGGCCCGCATTCCTGCCCATACGCCTGACTGGACGAATCCTCGTCCTGGTGATCCGGGTCGTACCCTCATTGAGCTGTTTGCGTGGCTGGGCGATAGTTTGCTCTATCGAGCCAACCTGATTCCAGAACGACAGCGGCTGCAGTTTTTGCAGTTGTTGGGTGTGCCTTTGCGATCGGCCATTCCGGCTAGAGGGTTGGTGAGCCTCTTCTGGCAAAATCCAAACACGACAGCAGCTCACAGCCTCAAGCCAGGGGTGACCATTACAGGGCCGGTCAATTTTGAAACCCAGACGGATTGCACCGTGCTGCCGGTCATTGCCCAGGCTTTTTATAAGCGCCCGGTAGAAATTTCTGCCACGAGTGAACTGGCTACTGTGGTCAAGGATTTGAAGGCTGTTTACGCCAAAGAGATTGGTACCCATCAGGAACCTCAACCCTACGAAACGACGGCTATTTTTGCGGATGGCAAACCGTTAAACCAGGGATTTGATGTGACTGACCCGCAGAAAACGGTGGATGGGTGCCTATGGTTGGCCCTGTTGACGGCTCCCGCCGATGTGCCACCGGATTTAGATGCAATTCGGCGGGCGCTCGGCCAAAGCCAGACAGGATCGCAGCAGCGCATTTGTATTGGTCTGGCTCCAGCGGTAGAGGTGCCCGATGAGTTTCAAAAGTTTTTTGAACTCCGACCCCAAACGCACATTCCGCATGTTTGGGAGATAACGACAGGTCGTAGTCAAAACAATCAACCGGAGTACCTGCAGTTGCGTCCCCTGAAGGGTAAGGATTCAACCGCTGGTTTGACCCGGCAGGGGGTGATTCAACTCGCTTTGCCCGCAGCAGCGCTGATTGGGGCACCCAGCAATGAGGTGCGACAAAACCTTTATGCTGGGGTGGGCGATCGCCCGCCTCGGTTAGACAATCCAGCCCTGGCTCAACGGCTAGTTGCCTGGATTCGGCTGCGACCCTCAGCCAAATTTTCCCTTAGCTGGATTGGCATTAATGCGGTTGTGGTTGACCAACGCCAAACCTTGCGCGATCGCGTCATTGGTACAAGCAACGGCACCATCAACCAGGAACTTCGCCTGCCGGGACTATCGGTCGAAGCCGAAACCCTGGAGTTAGAGGTGGCCGAGCCCGATCAGCCGTATCTAATCTGGCGGCAAATTGACGACTGGATGCTGGCGGAACGCAATGAGCCTATCTTTCAGTTAGAAAGTGATACCGGGATTGTGCGCTTTGGGGATGGCTTGCGGGGACGTGTGCCTCCGGCAGGCAGTCGGATCAGGGTGCGGGGCATGCGGTTTGGGGGTGGTATTGAAGGCAACCTGCCTCCGGCTGCGCTGACTGGTGTCGAGCAGACCTACGATGTGGATGGTAAACCCGTGCCACCGATGCAGGTCATGCAGCCTTTACCAACGCGGGGGGGCACTGCAGCCGAAACCCTAGAAGCTGCTGAGCAAAGAATTCCGGGGTTGTTCCGCCACCGGGATCGGGCCGTTACCACCCATGACTACCGCACGCTGGCCGCGCAAACTCCAGGTATGAGCCTGGGGCGGGTGGAGGTGTTGCCCCGGTTTAAGCCTCAAACTTTTAGTCCAGACATACCGGGCGTGATTTCGGTCATGGTGTTACCCCAGCAAGACTCTACACTCCCCCCCAATCCACGCCCTGATACCCCAACTCTGGAAGCGGTGCATGCCTATCTAGATGAGCGCCGCCCCCTCGGAACCGAACTCTACGTCATTGGGTGTGAGTATCGGCCCATGAGTATCAGCGTGGGGGTTGAAATTCGGGATGGTTTTGACCGAGATGCCGTACTGGTGGAAGTACGACACGCCTTACACCGATTTCTTTCACCCCTGGTGGGGGGAGTTGACGAAATGGGCTGGCCGCTGAAGCGATCGGTAACCACACGAGAACTGGAGGTTGTGGTTTCGCGGGTTGCTGGCATCAGCGGGGTCGTTGAGCTGTACCTATTTTTGCGATCGCCCGCTGGTTGGCAAGAACAGGACCCCATCTCGCTCAAGCAATGGCAATTGCCAGAGCTACTCTCGGTCATCGCCGTGGAGGGCAAGCCTCCTCGCAATTTGGTGCCCAGTGGTCTGCTCAGTGATACGCCACCCTTCTTGAACTGGCCCACCCCACGGGTCCGAGATGGTGGGGTGGCAGTGCCCGTTGTTCCAGACCTGTGTTAGGGAGAGACCGACAATGGATGCCAACGGTCTACAATTCTGGATGCTAATGGCTCAAAACGATTGGGCCAGACCGTGGGGGGTAGAGTACGACCCAACGCGACAAACCTTGCGGCTTGCCAGCCAACGCCAGCCCTGGCAAGGCGAGTTGGGGAGCGAACCCGCAGAAACAACAGTTGAACACGAGTTTTTGCAAGCCATTCCCCAAACGCTGGATGCCTTTGGTGCCCGTGCTTACTGGCATCCAGGCTCTAAACGGGTCGTTGTTCAAACCGCAGACCTACAGCCCATTGGCATTTATTTACCACCGTTGGGGCAGGTTCCAACGGATTTGGCACAAGGCTATGACGGGGTGCTTTACGTTGCAGTTCAGGGTCAGGTGGCAATGCAAGATTGCCGTCAGCGCTGGCCTAATGTGACCGTGTCTCTTCCCAATTTTCAGGCGTGGCGACTGGCCGCCGATCCGGCGGGGGGAATGTGGGTGTTGTCTGAGAAGACGGCGCAACTGGCTCGGCTGCAGGGCTACCCACTGCCACTCCTAAGCCTGCCAGAACGGAGTGACCAATTCATTACAGCCTGTGAACCCAACCCCAATCCCCCCCGCTTGGTCCTGGTTCCACCAGCTGCGCTGGCGGCAACTGAAAAAGCCGTTGCGATCGCCGTCAGTCCGAATGGGCAGGTTGGTTTGTTGACCTGGCTACAGGGGCAGGGAAGGCTCTGGCGGTTTGTGCCCCACGTTGGGGAGGAATCAGGACAGGGGAGCTGGCTTCCTCCGATTACTCTGGGCATGGCTCGCTATCCCTACAGCCTGGCTTGGCTAGCCTCCGATCGCATAGCGGTGCTATTGCCCCATCTGACCAACGAGGCACTGGTATATGCCCTCACCAACAGTCCAGCAACACCCCTCAACCCCCTGGGTGAGTTCTATCCTCTAGTAGATCATGCTCAGCAGCCATTCTTACATGGGGTTGCCCTACCCGTTCACTACCCCACAACGCAGGGAAGCCAGCCGTTACATCCCATCTCGCTACCCAACTTTGCACCACAGGGGCAAGCAGTGAATGCTTCCCTGTTTGACAGTCGAGATCCACAAACGGTCTGGCATCGGCTGTATCTGGAAGCAGTCATTCCTCCCCATTGCGGCATTCAAGTCGATCTGGCAGCCAGTGATTCTGACCAGCCTCCAACGGACTCAGCAGATTGGTATCCCCATGGGTTTGGGCAATGTCCCTCCCTGGTGGGAGACGCTCCCAGAGGCGTGTGGATGCATCTCCCTTCTGAGGTGCCCTTCCACAAGGGGGTGTTGCCCTGTATGCTGCAGCGCGATCGCGCAGGTCTGTTTATGGTGCTGATTCAGCGGGCCAATCGGCGAGTGCGATCGCTGCGGGGACGCTATCTGCATGTTCGGGTGCAGCTGTTTGGCGATGGTCGCAGTACACCCGAAATTGCAGCACTCAGAGCCTACGGACCTCGATTTTCCTACCTCAACCGCTACCTGCCAGAACTGTATCAAGAAACTGAATTTAGCACAGCGGCGAATGAGCCCGGTCGCAGCACTCCACCGGATTTTCTGGAACGCTTTCTGGACAATTTCGAGAGTTTTCTGACCCCTCTGGAAGACCGGGTTGCCGCAGCACATCTGCTCACCGCCCCTCGTACCGTACCGGCTGAATCATTGGACTGGTTGGCCACTTGGATTGGAGTTAGCTTTGACTCGGCCTACCCCATCGAGCGGCGGCGGCAGTGCTTGCGCCACATTCCCGAACTTTACCGACGGCGGGGCACCCTCAAGGGGCTTGAACTCGCCCTGGATTTGGCCACGGGGGGCATTCGTGGAGGAGAAATTGTCGTCATTGAAGACTTTCGCCTGCGCCGCACCTTCGCCACCATTCTGGGGGCCAACCTGACGGATACCACCCATCCACTGCTGGGTGGGCTTGCCATTAGCCGTAATTCCTTTGTTGGCGATACTTTACTGCTGGGTGGACGCAGCAACGATGGTCGAGAAACCCAACAAGAATTCCTGTCTCTCTTTCATGACGAATTACCCGAACGAGAGGCCGCAGCCGAAACGGTACAGGCATTTTTTGACGCACTTGCTTATCAAGCAACGGTCTTTGTTCATCAAGACGTGGAACCGCAAAACTTGAGCCTCATCCGGCGCATTGTTGACCTGGAAACACCAGCCCATGTTGCGACCCGTGTGGTCACAGCCAGCGAGCCGTTGATGGTGGGTCTGGCCGCGCTGGTTGGCGTTGACACCTACCTGACGCCGAGGATTCTGCCCAAACCCGTTTGCCTTGATAAAAGCTATGTGAGTGGACGCGATCGCCTCCTGCGTCCGGCGAGCCTTGACCCCCGATTGGGAGGCGGTACTGACCCCCGACAAATTGACCTAAAACGTCCCATTGCCGAAGCAGGTGCCTTGATCAAGGCAAAACACAACGACGACTTTCAACTGGATGCCAGTCAGTCCCAGGCATTTGCTGGCAGAACCATCAATCGCTATATCTGGACACTTTTGGACTGACGCTTTTTGGCAACGTGCCTCTTCGCGCACGACCCTCTCAACCCATACCCAAGGAAAAACCCATGGTTGAATTCAAGCGAGGTGAGCCTATCACCACAGAAACCCCAACAATTGCCGTCACCATCAACCCCGAACAGCCGCTCAGACCTGGTCGTCATCGTTTCCAACTGGTGGTGGAGGATGACTCAAATAACCAGTCTGAGCCAGACACCGTAGACGTGATTGTGCTTGATACAGAACGCCCCACCGCCGTTTTGGAAGCCCAACCCAGCCAGGTGAAGTTTCAGCAGGACTTTGTCTTATCGGGCAAACAGTCGAGCGATGCCGGGGGCGGCCGCATTGTGAAGTACATCTGGACACTCCTTTAGCAGAGCCAGCCGAGGCGATTATGGTTTCCTTTCAGCAGCAACCGACCCATACGACCCGTGAACCTTTCCTGATGGTGGATGGAGATTTGTCACCGGGCACCTACCGCTTCCAACTGGTGGTGGAAGACGCATTGGGCAATCGCAGCCTGCCCGACGAACAGGAAGTGACGGTTTTAAGATCCGGTGTTGTTCCCCGTCCCCCCGTGTTGCTGCCACGTCCAGGGCGACCTGTTGTGGATAACCCACCACCATCGCTCTGATCGACCGCCACGTATCCGGTGATCGTCTTGGCGATCGCCCGACGGAGGCAATGGGTTGGGGCTTTTAATCACGCTCTAATCACGCTCTATCCAACGCACACCCACCGCTTTTGCACTCTTTACTTTCGGACCATCCCTCTATGGTTAAGGCAGGTTTCCCATGCTTCCTGGTACTTCCAATTCCACCGATCCGCTGACCCAGGCGCGTTTGTTCCCAGAGCGGGTCTTTTATGCCACGGGTGTTCTCCTCAATGCGGATGATTTTCACGCGGAGCAACTCTATCACCGCGATCGCCTAGCTCGCGCCCTAGCCTATCTCCACGGCAGTGGCACCGTAGCCGGACTGGCGGTGGAGTGGAAATCTCGCCTTGAACCAGGTGGAACGGAGGGAGAACAGACGTTTCCAAATGGGCGTGATGAAGAAATTGTTGTCCACCCTGGGCTGGCCATCGATCGCCTGGGACGGTTGATTGAAGTCCCAGAACCGGCCTGCATTCGTTTGCAAAACTGGTTGGCTCATCAATCCCAGAGTGACCTGCGCTCGGCGCATCACCCCTTACCGGGTACGGATGGCAGCACTCCAATTGCCATTAGCCGGGGGGGTGGCCCCACCGCCCAGGATGGGCCAATTACCGTCGGCAATGGCCGACGGGGACTGGTCGTGGACGTGTTTCTGCGGTTTGTGCTTTGTGAAAAAGGCTACACTCCATCCTTTGCTGCTGGAGCCACGGATGCTACCGATGCCGCTGTGCCCGATCGCTATCAAGAGCGCTATGAACTGAGTTTGATACTGCGGCCTGAGCCAACCCAACCCCAGGCCGCCACCCTAGGCTTGATCGACAAACTGCCGGATCGGCGCTGGCAATCGTTGACCAGTGTGGCTGCGCTGCAAGCCGCTCTCCTCCATGACACCTGGAAAGGGACAGGTAACCCTCACCTGAGCAGTCCCAATGAGTATGTCAACGAAATTCAGGACATGACCTCCGTATTTCTGGCTCGGCTCCTCGTTCCCATGGTTGAATCCCAGGCTGGCCTCGTTCATTCCCCAACTGAGCGAGTGCAGGTAGACAACTACAGCCGATCTTTTATGTACCCCACCGAGGCGATCGCTGCTCAATTGGTGCGCCTAATGACTGCTACTTAACATCACCGGCTTAGTCGGTGTCATTCTGCCCGCTGCTCACCTCAGGGAGATTCATCATGGCTAACCCCAGTAAACCCATTCAGACCATTAGCGCCGCGGAAAAAAACGCCCTCGAAGCCGCAGGTTTGTTAATTTTGGACAATCGGCGGGAGCGTCCGCTCTATTTTTCTGGCCGTTTTTTGGCAGCGCAGGACCTTACCGCCGATCAAAGCTATTTTCTCAGCCGTCAGGCCGCGCTGAATCGTACGCTGGGATTCGGCGTTGTGCAGGGATTAGACATCCAGCTTGGCAGCAATCCATTCACGGTTGAGATCACGCCTGGTTATGGCGTTACCCCCAATGGCGAAATTGTGGCGATCGCCACCAAGCAGCCTTTTCCAGTTCGCCTCAATAGGCTGGCTTTGATTCAAACCCTGGATGCCACCTTTGGTTTGGTCACTCAACCCAACGAGCCCGTCTGGTCTCAGCGGGGGTTGTTCATTCTGGCGCTGCGCCCGGTTGAATATTTCGATAATTCCATTGCCCTTTACCCTACCTCCCTAACGGAGCGCAAAACTCAGACTACCCACTACGGCAACATTGTGGAAGCAACTGCCGTCAGCCTGATTCGCTACAGAAATACCAGCAGTGATAACTGGGATCAGCTCCAGGCAGACGTGGCGCGGGAGATTTTTCTGGCAAACGTGCCGCTGGATCTTCCGGCTGATGTGTTGCCCCTGGCGATGCTAGCTCTGAACAACGGAACCATCATTTGGATAGACACCGCAATGGTGCGGCGAGAACTGGGAGGTCGCTCAGAGCTGGGTGTGGAAACGGTATCGCAAGCCCTCCGAAGCGCCCACATTCAGCAGTACCAGCAGCACCTTGCCCGAGTTGAGCAAAACTTTACTCCAGCGATCGCTGCCACCAGTTACTTTCGAGCACTTCCGCCAGCGGGCAAGTTGCCCAAAACAGCAGTCAACCCCAATACCTTTACCCAAACGTACTTCCCGGCTGAGATGGCCGTTGAGCTAACCGTTGTGCCAACGGATGAGCTGGCAGTGTTAGTGACGGACAGTTTGCTGCTACCGCCTATTGATTTGCAGGCAGAGAGCGATGAACTCGAAGGGATATCGGTGCTGATTGTCATTCCCCTGAAACGCCAGGAAATTCAAACCTTTAAGGGGCAACTGTCGCAAATCGACAACGAGGTGAGATTGACCCGCACCCTACGGTTAGCGGCCCCGGGATTGATTGCCAAGCGAAAACCCCTGGAGCGCTTGCAGCGGCTGAGACAGCCCGCAATCACTCCCCCCGTGGTAGATGCGCAGACGGTCATTGACCAACGCTGGCGAGAACGACTGAATCAAACCAAGGAACTCTGGTATGTGCGCCGCCGGAATGTAGCCCATTATGCGGATGTGGTTGGCTTTAACGTCCCGGTTGGCGGCAACGATCGCACTGGGCTGCGACAGCTTAGTCATCGCTTAGACGAGTTGAGCCTGACAGATACCTTTAACCAGCTTCAGAGCAAAGCCAGCTTATCTGCCCGTGCCGACATTGCCGCTCTGCTCAATACCCAAAAGTTTGCATCCTCAGACGTGTTAACCCGCAGCATGGTGCGGCAACTTGAAACCCAGGCCGCGATCGCCATTCCACCCACCCAGACATCAGACACGGAAGCTGCCACGGACGAAACAACCCTTGCCACACCTCCAATGACCTTAGATCGAGCCACGGTGTTCAAAGTAGCCGAGCAGTTTGGCGACCCACGCCTAGGGGAAGGGCTGACTCGCCTGGAAACGACAAATGATGCGTTGAAAGGCAGTTCCGAGGTGGTTGCAGCTCTTGTGGACTCTGATCAAGTGCTGGCACTAGATCGGCTAGCCAGAGCCATTCCCAGTGCAGAACTACCAGCCTTTACTGCCGATCTGGTGGCGGCTGCCAGCGAGGGAGCAGAGGCGACCCGTAACTTTATTCGTCACCGACTGGAGGGGATTTCACAATGAAACCCATGAAACCGATCAAAAACCCTCTGAGCAATGAACACCTGCTAGAGCTGTTTCCAAAACCGAGTGCGGGTCAATACTCTGAAGCAGACGTTGAAGAATTGTGGCGATTGCAGCGCACTCACTTTTTTGAGGGGCGATCGCTCAATGACCAACCCCTTACTGACGAGCAGCAGTTTCGCAGCCGATATCTCACACTACAGGGCCAGCGGTTGTCGGCAGGTGTGGTTGAGGGGTTGGAGGCCAGCCTTGAGCCAGACGAATTTATCTGGGTGAAGAACGACTTTCCTAAGGGTAGTGTGCGGTTGTCTGAGGGAGGAACGGGAGTATGGACAACGGTAGGGGGGAAAACAGCCTTTCAGCTTGCCCCCCTTGCCGAGATGAACCAGGATGGGTTTGTCGAAGCACCTGGAGCGATGGAGCCTATCCGGCTGAAGGTTCTGCCCCATGAGCATGTTATGGCTCAGGTGTTTTTGGATGCCGCTAACCCACCTTACGAGATCCGCATGGCTTTGCGGCAGTATCAGCCCGAGGCAAGCCAGGAAAGCTGGCACCAATTTTACTGGCGATCGCCCTCTCAGGTATGGCAGTCTCCAGCGACTGGCGGCTTTTACAAATTCAGACAGGCGCAAAGCCCACTTATTGCCGCGCAAACGGATCAGTTATGGATTCACGTATTGCTCTCCCCAGAGCATCCACCCACGTCCCTAAAGGTGACCTGGTTTACAGCGGGGGATCTGGTGTCTACGGCAATTTGGGTTGCCTCTCCACCAGATGAAAATACACCGCCGCTGGGGTTACGGACAAAGCTGGCCGGTCTTTTGCCAGAACCGGGGCGCTGGAGTCGTCTGAGCATTGCTGTTGCCTATTTAGAGATGCCCACCTTGCCGATCGACGGCATGTCCATTGAAGTCATGGATGGACAACTGAGTTGGGCCGATGTTGGCACCACCTCAGCCAATGGCACTGAGCAATTCTGGATTCAGACCCATCTGCCTAATGGCGCAGAGGTTCTGGTGGATGCAGACTGGCAAACCTCAACCGTTGCACTGGAGCCACCCCAGCCCCAACCCACCACCATCCCTTTTTCTAGCCGTCGCGCCCTGCTGATGGAAAATGGTGGCTTTTTTAGCTTCTTGCAAGCACCCATGCTGGTATCCCTGGAACCGAGCGATCGCCTGATTGCTTACGTTTATCTTGACCCTCAGCGCCTTCCCTCTCAGTTCGAGATGTGGTGGATTGCAACCGACAGCAACAGACGCTTGCGCCGAGTTTACTGGCATCTCCTAGACAAGACGGTGCAGCGCCGCCCGTGGGGAGTTGCGTTTTCCCAAGACCGAGGACCGCTACCCCCAGCAGGGGAATGGGTGCGGTTAGACATTGCGGCGTCTGACCTTGGCTTAGACGGTGCCACTTTAGAAGGGCTAATGCTGCTCAGCCACGACGGACGCATGGCTGTAGCTCATATCGGCAAGGTAACTGCGTCTGGAGCTGTCGAAACGGTTTGGATGGGTGACGAGCTGCCCGCTGCTGCCCGCCTCTCTGAGGCTAATACGGCTCAGTGGATTGATCTGCAGGCTACCCATGCCAGCTTTCCTCCTAACGTGCCGCAGGCCGTGGTGACGAATCACTGGCAGGGGGCAGTGGCTCAACTGGGAAGTTCGGGGAGATGGCTAGACTTGTTCATCGCCGCTGCACTCACGGATTCAGAAAATCTGCTGTTTGATGGTCTCCGTTTGACGGTGGTTGGCGGGCGGGCGGCCTGGGCCAACCTGGGGAAGATCGCTTACCACTGCCAGATTCTGGCGGGAACGGGGCTGACCCGAACGGGCCACGAAGTGGGGTTGGTTACAGAGCGATCGCTGCCGATTGTCAATCTGCTGTGCCACGGGTCAGATTACGGACTAACTGCGACGCTGCCCGATCATCTTCTACATCACCTAATTCATTCGGAGGCTGCCACGGATCTGCCTAGAGCGGGCATTCTGCTCCTCCAACCCGTGGAAACCACCCTGCTCGATGCCCCCAAGAGCCAGGAAGTGTGTGGGGTCGATCTGGATCGAGAGGCGTTTCTTGATCGTCGCACCGTTGAGGGGTGCCGTTTGGTGTTCTATCTGTGGCCGCAGGCATTAAAACCACTGCCTGCGCTGGAATCGACGGAGGCTGCTGCAATCCATCGCTGGCGCAATCGGTTAGCCCACATTATCTTCAATTACGAACTACAGCTACCCGCAGAGCAACCTCTGCCCTGGGAGACGCTTGGTGTTCCCATTGCCTTACTGGGATTTGACTCATCCTGGCGACCGCTTTTTTGCGATCGCTACGCAGTAGTGCGACAGGGGGGGGAAATCAAGCCGCTGTCCCTGCCGATCGCCCCTGTTGGCAATCCATTTTTATGGCAGGCTCGTATCTTGCAATTTGTCGAGCAACTGGCTGATCTCACTCCACTTCAGTTACCTGCAAACGTCTTGGCTGACCATTTTGGGCAACTCCCCCCGGTGGGCTATCTGCCCCCACAGATGTTCGACATTGCTAACCGCCGTCTACCCTTTTTCCCAGGACAGTATGACATTCAAGCGGCCCCGGTGCCTCTAGAACAGCTCGACCTTGTTTTTCACGAAAGCGCCCCCCTCTTACCCTTCGACATTAGCCGAGACGCCGCTGCCGATCAGGTGCAGGTGCTGGTACCCGTGCCCCAGAAATGGTATGAGCCAGAGCTGTTGCAAGTTGCGGAGGTTGATCCAGAGTTTGGCGAAACGCTGCTGGAGTTTACCCGGAGGCGCAATGAATGGCTGTACAGAAGACAACTGCTGCGTGACCAGATTGCAGTTCTGGCGCGTGCGATCGCAGGGGCAGTTCCCCTCTATCCAGAAGACCCCGATGCACTGGATAACGAAGATTTTGCGTTGCCTTCATTTAGCAGCAGCCGAGTGGTTCAACTCCACCCGCAACAGTCTTTTGTTGCTTTTCGCAACGCCTCATCCCTGACTGCAAAATCGGTCTTGACTGCTTATGTGTTTATCGACCCTGCTGCACCACCGCAACAAATTCGCTTGTCTTGGATTGTGACAGCTCGTCGTGTCCGTACTGCCTATTGGGGAGAAAACACCAGTGTTGCTCGCAATCTCTATCTAACCAATCGCTTTATGGGGCCGCTGCCTGCGTCGGGAAAGTGGATTCGATTGACCGTATCAAGTTACGACCTGGGTGTGGTAGAGCCTATCTCTGGTTTTGGCATTCAGGTGATAGGGGGCAAAGCAGCCTTTGGACATATTGGTACGGCTGATGTAAATGCCAGCCCTGATCAAGACATCGTATGGATCGGCAACAATTTGCCCCTAGGTGCTGAAGTTGGTGCCGGAGGGTGGCCGTGGGTTTCGGTGTTCGGCAAAACGAGCGCACCAATCACGGAAGCCGACTATGGCACAACGGTGAAGCCCCAGGGTCGGGTGGCGATCGCTTTTGAACAGCTTCAGGAATCCTTAAAAACCTCTTTCCTCAGTTCTCAAGAACAAGCAGAACTTTCCAATCGGGGGGTGCGTAACTTCATTCAGTTTCTACAACACAAAGTGGATACCACCGATGAGCACATCTTTTGGAGTTATAGTCGCCTAGGGGCCGATATCTACCGCATCAACGAATTTTTACTGGGTCGCGAAGCAAGTACGCGGATGGTCTCCAACACAGTGCTGGGCAAATCGATATTAAAAGCCCAGGAAGACCTCGTTGCCAAAACGACGGTTAAAGAGTTTGTCACCAAGGATGTGGTTGGTGTTAAACCCGACCCGACCCAACTGAAAAATATTGCCGAACAACAAAAGCGCTATCTCAAAGATCAGGGCTTAGCTTCGCAGGATTTGATTAACGAGTTTGAGGATTCAATTACCTATCAAACGCAAATCTTTGAAGTCTCCATCCCGGAGGGCAATCGTGTGCGAGTTGGGGCGAGAGATGTAGATCGCGGAACCATTTTCTTGGCACGCGGTACCAGAATTAGAACCCCCGACCGTCAAGTTTTGATTTTGGGTGAGACGGTTATCAACGAAATTCCCCCAAGGAGCGAAATCACACCTGCGGAGGGTAGCCAGATTATTACCGCCAGTAATGAAACTCTGCCCTTACATGCTTCCAATCCATTAAGCTTCAACCGTTCCGTTGCTGTTCAAGTCAAATTTAAAGCATTGGATACACCACCCGTGGGAGTTAGCATTCGTTCAACTGAGGCAGCGGTGATGCCGATGTCTGTGGCATCTTCCTTCACCACACAAGCCGCCAGCGGTGAAGCAGCAAAACTTTCGGTGCGATTGAATGCGCCCAGAGCCGTGGAAGCAAAGAACTTTGCGGTGATTGCGAAATACGAATTGGTGAAAGGATTTAAGCAGCTTGCTGCAACAGAAAGTTTGATTAATCTGACAGGTGTTGCAATTCCAGGAGTGGTTGAACCATCAGGGGATGATGATGCAAATCCCCTATTGAATTTTGAGGAGATTAGTAACACAACAGTCAACAATATCCTAAAAGGTCAATACGACAAAATTACGAGTGGATTAGAAGCAGATGAAGCGCTGTATCTAACGGTTGGGGTGAGAACCCTAGAAGGAAGTGTCGGTATTTTGAAGGCATTTGAACAGCGGCTAAATGATTATCGCCGCATTATTGACCAATGCCAGGCTGTTCTAGCAGAGCTGGAAAAACATGAAACATCAGCCAAGCAGCGGCTTGAGGCCATTGGGCAAGAGTTGAGCGAAGCCCGCCACGATATTACGGTGGCGAAGGAGCTGCTGAGCGAAGAAGAAAAGCGGATTGCCGATATTAATAAACGACGACGTACGATTCTGGCGACTCAGGTAGATATTCTCGTCTTCCATCGTCCCCGGATGGTCAATCTTCACCTGAGTACTCCCTCGCGGGTTCTCTACCCCAGCTTTACGCAGGCAGGGAAACCAACGTGTTTCAGTCGGGCACCCGTACCGCCTCCAGCATTGCAAGCGGGAATTGATTTGCTGCGGGATGCTCCAGTCAACTGGTTTGTTTATGTACCAGCGTTGTTGCATTTGTTGAATCGGACGGATCTCTTGCTGCGTAGCTTTGATTACATTCAGCGTAAAGCGATCGCCCTTGCACCGCTACAATCGCCTCCGTTACTACTGGCACAAACCCAGTTTACCCAGAGCATTCAACAAATTGTTGGCGCTGGTGATCAAATATTGGCTCAATATCGCTTGCAAAGATCCCAGTTGAACCTGGGAGCGATCGCCCCGAGTTGGCAGCAATTGCGCGATCGCGCTGAATCTGTGTTCTCGCTGGGTGACCTAATTGATGGGAACCACCAACAAAACCGATTGTCGCAGGCCGCTGCAGAAGAACTGCAAAACATCAGCCGTGCCTTGTCTTGCCTTTACGACGGTTTTAGCAAAGTCCAACCGATCATTCGCCTTAGCTGGGCAGAACAACTGAGCCAGTATGATCACCCCGTTGACTTGAAGGATCTATCGGTGTTGCCACGCTGGCCGGAGATCGATCCTATCCAACGGCAAGAACTTCAAGTCGTCCTTGATTGGCTCTACCAGCGCATCAATCCTAAACAGCCTCAAGCGCTGCAACTATTGAATGATTTGGTACGGGTTTGTGTGTTGCTAGCCAGCGCATCACCAGTCGATGAAATCATAACCGGACGCACCGTTGAGCCTACTCCCATCATTCCCCTACAGCAAATTAAGGTCAAGATTGACCCTGCCAAAGTTCATATCGGCATGCAGGTTACTTTGTACACCAACAGCCAGCAGGTAGTGGCAAAAGGCATTGTTAAGGATCTGACTGCCAACTTTGCAGCAGCCGAAGTCCAGCAAGTCTTTCAGTCAAATGTACAGCTGCCTACCAATGCCCCCGTGCATTTCTCTCCTCCTGAACCTTCCCCTGTCTTCCCTCTGAGTACCACGCTTATGGAAACGTTCACTGTTTTCTAGCCCTAATATCGGTTACGCAGTTTCGTGCAGTTAGGCGGTGCGGCAGGTGGTTTGAGGAGCCGCATCTCGGCAGTTCTTGAACACCTCTGTCCTGGGTTTCTTTCGTTAGCACCTTTATTTCCTGTGACGGCTATGCCTTCCCCTTGCGCTGCTTCCTACCACCACGTTCACCGGGTTCATCTGTGGTCAACCCATGCGCCATTGGTGCAGCGGGGAGCCATTTTAATCGAGGATGCGCTGCATACCGCATCACTACCGACTGCTGAACGGTTAGTTTTGGTTCGACAACTTCAGTTGGGCATTATTCGTAGCGATCGCAGCTCGGCCAGTTTGGCCCTCACCATTGAGCAGCAGATGGCACAACTGGCAGGAACCGCCGTTTATGCCCTGGATGCGGCAGCCGTTGATGCAGCGATGGTTTACTTCAATGATGCGCTGGAACCCTATTACCAACTGGCCCTGCGTTTGGCGCTGGGGTTTGGGCTAGAGGCATGGTTCTGGCCATTGGCGGTGCGGGGTTGGCATCGGGGGATGGATCGAGCTAGTGGGTTGCGCTACGTTCTGCAATCTCTCCTGCAAACCGAGTCGGGGAGTCTTGCAGTGGTGCCACTGCTCCAGGTTTTGCAGGAACATCACCAGCTCACTGCTTTGCTGCAAGTTCTGCTGCCCAGCGATGGGGCTGTCCTGATGCAGGCTTCAGGCTGGCCTTGGCCCTTGTCTAGCCTGTCCCAGGTTGCTTCTCCAAGCCAGTTGAACCCTGCGAACCAAATGCTGTTGAGCACATGGGTACAGCACTGGGGCAGTTGCGATGCCCGTTCCCATTGGTTGGCGGCTATCCTGTGGGTTGCCGAAAACCCAGGTCGGGTTTTGGCAAGCGATGTTGGAGAGCGATCGCGAATTCTGGTGCATCAGGGGATAGCAACGCTAGACATGACCTCTGCCCTGCTGCCTCCTATTGAGACCAACCCAGACGAACCATTCACCTCAGCGACTGCTCAAGCGGTTGCGCCATTCTTGTCGGAAGATGGGGCCGCGCCGATGCCTACCCCCTACCCTGCCGATGAATCGGCGCAAACCCAGCCCACAGTCGCTCTACCCCACCCGATTGCCCCAGCACTTCAGCCCCTTGACGCTGGCAGGTTGCCATCCGCCTGCAACAACGCTGTGCCGCCGGAGCAGGTTGCGTTGGCCTCGGTTGCTCCAGTCCTCCCACCTGCCCAATCCTCGACCTGCATCGCAGGAACGGTTGGGACAGACTTGCCCACCCACTACGGCGGATTTTTCTTTCTGCTGCCCCTCCTCAACCGCTTGGCAATAGTTTCCTTTTTGCAATCTCATCCAGGGGCGATCGAAGCCAACTTTGCCCAGCACTTGTTGCGAATAACGGCCAACCGACTAGGCATTCCTCAAACTGACCCAATTTATCAAACGCTCTTTTCACCCGATGCTTGGGAGCCTTTGCCTCAGTGGACGATTCCTGCCCACTGGCTTAACCATCAACTCATCTCGTCACCCTGGAAACTTCGGCAAACGCTCATCGGGAGTCAGCTATGGGATAGCTCTGGACAAATCTGCCTGGCCCAGTGGCAACAAGCGAAGGCCCCGACGATGGTGCATCGACTTCTGTCGAGAGGCCGCGAGCATATTGTTAAAAAACCGCTGATTACTCGTGCTCCAGCTCAGTGGAATGGCTCTTCCGATCCGCTTCTGCAAACGTGGCAGATGGCGCTGCAGCGGTTGTGTTGTCGGTACGGACGGATGGGACTACGACGATTGGTTTACCGTCCCGGACGGTTGAAATTTACTCGGACACATCTAGATGTCACCCTGCCGCTAGAGCAGGCCGAGGTGGGCATTCGACGGGCGGGACTGGATCTCAATCCGGGTTGGGTGCCCTGGTTTGGCAGGGTTGTGCAGTTTCACTATCAGGAGCGGCGCTAATGATGATCTCATCTGTGACTCCAACTGCGATGACTCCTAATTTTGGGAGTTCTCAGCCCTGTTTGCGTAGCTATGCGCTCGCTGCGATCGCCGCGCAGGTTCCCTCCCAAAGTCAATCTCCAGAGGTGTCGTTTTTACGCCAGCACCTGTTTGCTGTCACCCGTCATGGAGCTTCCTGGCTCGAAAGCTTAGAGCACTATTGGCTCCATCCCCATCCCCAAGATCAACCCCTGCTTCAACTGCGCAATCAGCTCTTGCTGACCTGTCTGGAACTGTTGACTGTGGCCCTAGCTGCTGGGGTAGAAGACGATGCCCATATTGGTCGGGCGATCGCCCAGGTCCAGGCTCCTCTAGGCGGGTCGCGCCCCACTCTGGGCTTGCTGGCAGCGGCCTTTGCCGAAACAGCCAAGCCAGCCTCTCCCATTCAGGTATTGGTCAATGGAAATGCCATGCAAACCGGACTGCTTGCCCTATCGGATACTGGAGATCCGTTGCCTGAACAGGTGATCAGCCTTCCCACTCACTTGGGCTTTGCTCTTCAAGGAGCCGATAGTGTCTATCCGGGTACCACACTGGGGCTAGAACCCCAATCAAGCGTGCGCCTGCCTCCTTCGATTCTGACAATGGCTGCGCATCATGCCCGCGGGTTGCAAGCCAAGACTCAAAGAACTTTGCTACTGCGAGCAGGCTCGGTAATGGAGGGTCGTTCGGTGGCGGCTGCCATCGCCCAGGCTCTCCAGCGTCGCCCATTATTCATCCAAACAGAAGCTGTGACGGGGCTGGGGCCGTGGCTGCGGCTACGAGATCTCCTGCCGGTTTTCTGTTTTGCTCTGGCTCCAGGAGAAAGCCGAGAGCTCCCGACTATCCCCGGCTATGACGGTTCGATTGTTGTCCTCTGTGGCAGGGATGGGAGCGTTGACACGCCTGGTGGAGCCACCCTCAGTTGGACAATTCCCCTACCCACTCGGCCAGAACGGATCGACTTGTGGGAACTGGCGATCAGCGATCGCACCCTTGCCACAGAACTGGCCCATCACCATCGTCACAGTAGTGGACGCATTGCCCAACTGGGTACCCTGGCTCAACATCGCCATCAGCTCGCAAACAATGGACTGAGCAGTTCCAAAACCCCGCTGACCGTCGAAGATATTGCTGCGGTGGCCTGGTGTGGCGAAGGAGTCAGCCTGGAAACCCTGGCGCAACCCCTGCCCGCCCAAATCTCTGACCGTGCCCTCAAGATGTCGGAACCACTCTACGAGGCCCTGAATTTGCTGCGGCTGCGCTGCCAGTCTCGCGATGGTCTGGTGGATGGCCTGGGTGCCTCGGCTCAGGCACGCTACTACCCGGGGGTGCGAGCCTTGTTTGTCGGCTCATCGGGAACCGGAAAAACCCTGGCAGCTGGCTGGTTAGCCACGCAACTACAGATGCCCCTCTACCGGGTTGATCTCGCTGCTGTCAGCAGCAAATACATTGGTGAGACGGAAAAAAATCTGGCCCAGTTGCTGACCCGGGCAGAGCAGGATGAAATGATTTTGCTGTTTGACGAAGCGGACTCCCTGTTTGGGAAGCGCACAGACATTCAGCAGGCTAACGATCGCTTTGCCAATGCCCAAACCAACTACCTGCTGCAACGCATTGAAACGTTTGATGGGATTGCCATTCTCACCAGCAACAGCCGCAACCGCTTTGATGCTGCCTTTACTCGTCGGCTGGATGCGGTGATCGAATTTCCATTGCCCAATCCACAACAGCGTAAGGCGTTGTGGAAATCTCACCTGGGCACTCCCTGCCCGTTGAGGGATAAAGACTTAAATCAACTGGCAACTCTGACTGATCTGAATGGCGGTGACATCCGCAATGTTGTACTAACTGCTGCGGTCATTGCCCAAAGTCGCGATGGCAAACTTCGATTTAGCGATGTGGTTCAAGGATTAGCAGCGGAATACCGCAAACTGGGACGGCAAATGCCACTCACCCTGCAGTAGAACACTCCACGCGTTGAGGAAACACCTCCATGTCCAGCGTGTCAACGGTCGTTCAAGAAAGGCGCAAGCGCAAGGCAGAGGAACGGCGGCAACGGTCGTCATCCCCTGAAGCTGGGGGAGCGATCGCTCCAGAAATGCCTCCCATGCCTGGTGCAAATGCTGGCCTACCTCTATTTCTGCAAAATGAAGCGGATTCAGAGCCGGTTCAACCCACTCCTCCCCAGCCCAGCCCCCAGCCTCTAGAGCCAGACACGCGGCAACCTGCGCCTGCTGCCCCCATCGCTTTCAAATCCCAGACCTCCGAGCGTCTCAAGTCTGGGGTAGCCAACTCCATGATTGCGAAATCTCAGCCCGCAGCATCTGCGGATACGGCATCTGCGGCCGAAAAACCTGAGGTCAAACCACCTGCGGCACCTAAACCTGCAGCAGCATCTGAAACGGCTGTGCGTCGTCCACCTGAAGAACCAGTGGCGATCGCCCCGCGTCAGGAACCAGCCCCCACCGCACCAGCCCCCATCGAGCCAGTCCCATCAAAGGCTTCCAGGGCAGGAGCTTCCCCCACCACCCAAGCTTCCCCCACTGCAGCTCCCAAAACCGCTGATCAACCTCCTCTCGCATCGCAGGAACCGCCAACAGCAAAGCTTCCTGCTGCTGCGCCTTCTCTAGAGACAACGGCCTCTCGTCAGGCAACATCCTCACCCACCGACACCACAGAGCCAGCGGAGGCAATCCCCGCGGCTGGCCCTATCGAAACAAAAGCCCTGCCATCGGAGGCAGAGGGCGAGAAGAAAACAACGGAATCGGCGATCGCTCCTGAAGGTTCCCCGGCTACCCCAGTAGGCGCTTTGGGAAAAGGACGTGCGGAACCAGCGATGACCCCAGAGAAGGCGGCCTCGGAAACGGCTGCTCCAGAGGGAGGTGCGATCGCAACGGGTGGCCCAACTCAGCCTGCGGGTGGTGAGGCATCAGCTTCTGCACCCGCCGCCGAAGGGGGAGAGGTGCAGGGGGGGAACGAAGAAGAAGGTGCTGCCGAGCTGGAAGAAAAACTAGCGAATGCCGACCCAGGCCGAGCTGCCACTGATGAAGCCGACCCGGCTGATGCCGCCCAAGGGGAAGCAGAAGCCACCGAGACGACAGCCGCAACCCCACCCACCGAGACCCTTCCTCCCCCGGCTTCCCTCGCGGAACCGGCCTCCCTGCCCCCAGCAAATGAGGCTACAGAAGCGTCTCCTGAGCCTGCTCCCGAGGCTACCGTTCCTGAGATGGAAGAGACCTTAGAGAAGGCCGCCCTGGCTGCTCCATCGGCAGCAATGCCGTCACCTGCTCCAGTGACCGAGCCCACACCAGAACCAGAAGAACCCGCCGCTGCCGACGGCTTCAGCGGAGACGAACCTGCACTGGGTGGAGGAGCCACCGAAGATATGGGTGCAGCGGATCTCTCCCCTGCTGAGCAACAAGCGGCGCTGAGCACAATCGGCGAAAGCGCAGGTGGCGGCGGTGATGGCGGCGGTGGTGGTGGCGGCGGTAGCGCAATGCCAGACTCTCCCCCACCCGAAACGCCCAAAGTTGCGGAGGCTGAACCGACTGCGGCACTTGCTCAGATTGGGCATTTACCTCCTGCTCAGCTTCAACAATCGCTGGGTGAGGTTGGCAAAGCAGTGACAAAATCCACACAGGACAAGCGAACAGAACTGGCTGCTAACCCACCCCAAATTGAGCGTCCCACTGGCTCACCCAAAAACCTCCAAGGTGACCAAACCGCGATTCCAATCGTGGATGGCAAGCCCCAGGGCAAAGTTGAGAAAGCACCCGAAGGTGAAGCCATACCGATCGCCTCGCCCGCTCCCCTACCCGAATTGCCTCCCTCACCTGCGGAGCGCATCCCGGAACCTGTGGTGTCTGGAGGTGAGGGAGGCGAATTGTCCCAGAAGGATGTGACTCAGCTTTCCAATTCTATGGAAAGCCTGCCTGTTCATGATGCAGGACTAAACGTGCCCAAACAACCCCCACCACAAGTGGCGCTTGCGGGCAATGCTGATCCGACTAAAACCGATGAGCAACGCCAAAAGTTGCAAGCTTCTGTTGCCGAGACGGCAACCCAGGGACGGCACGACGTTGCTCAGGAAATGGGGGAAAATACCAAAATTTACCCCAGTGTTCCTCCCGAGAAGATCACAGCCAAGGTGCCTGCTGGTGAGGCGGCGGCGGGCGCAACAGCGGCACCAATGGCGGAGGGTAGCATCGAACCAGAGGCCCTTTCTGCGATCGCACAACAGGAAAAGGGTGGAGAAATTCAAGCAGCCGTGGGCCAAGCTCAACAGACGATGTCTGCCAAAAAAGATGAATACAACACCCAAGTCGCCGATGAGAAGGCTAAATCCAACAAAGAGATTGCTGACTTAGAATCAAAAAGTGCTGCGGATCAATCCCAGGTTCGTGCTGAAGCGCAGGCATCGGTAACCGAAAAAAAACAACAATGGAATACAGAACAAACAAAAGCAGTTCAGACGGCAAATCAACAAGCCGATGACGAAGTTGCGAAAGGTCGAAAGGAAGTTCAGAGTAAAAAGCAAGAAGCCGATCGTCAGGCTGCTGAACAGATCAATCAAGGCAATCAGGAAGCCGAAGCTGAACGAGAAAAAGCCGAAAAAACAGCAGCGGAAGAGAAAGCAAAAGGAGAGAAAGAAAGCAAAGGATTTTTTGGTTGGTTGGCCAGCAAAGCCAAGGCATTTTTCAACAAAATTAAGGCTGCCATTAAATCCGCTTTTGATTATGCTCGCAAGAAGATTAAGCAGGCGATCGAAGCGGCCAAAAAGGCAGCCATGGCAGCGATTGATTTAGCTCGAAATGCGATCGTTGCCGCAATCAAGGCTGTTGGCAATGCCCTGATTGCCATTGGCGACAAGCTTTTGGCGGGTTTCCCTGGGTTGCGAGATAAATTCCGCAAGGCCATTCAAAATACAGTGGATGCGGCAGTCAAAAAGGTTAACGAGTATGCTGACCAACTCAAGAAGGGCGTAGCCGCTGCTCTCGATGCTTTGGCTGCGGGGTTGGATAAGCTAGCGGGCTGGCTGGAGAAGGGATTGCTAGCTGCGGTGGATGGGTTAGCTGCGGTTGTAGATGGAGCCATCAAATTTGCTGACAAGATTGCCCAGGCTGTGGGTGCTTTTGCAGCGCTCATTAAAGACGTAGCCGCAGGACCAATAGCATGGCTCAAGAATTTGGGAGCAGGCGTTGTTGATGGCATTAAGAATCACCTCTGGAAGGCATTCAAGGAGGCGGTTAAAGAATGGTTCAATTCCAAGCTTGAGCAGGTGTTGGGCCTTGGCTCTATGGTCTGGAATTTGATTAAGGGTGGTGGCCTTGCGCTAGCTGAAGTTGGCAAGATGGCCTGGGAAGGCATCAAAGCATTAATTCCACCCACGCTGATCCGAATTCTAGTTGAAAAATTAGTTGCCATGATTGTGCCTGCTGCGGGTGCCTTGATGGTGATTATTGAAGGGCTGCAAGCGGCATGGGGAACCGTTCAACGCATCATCGCGGCCTTCCAAAAATTCTTTGCTTTTCTGAAAGCTGTTAAAGCAGGTAATGCTGGGCCTGCCTTCGCCGTTGCTTTGGCGGCAGCGGCGATCGCCGTCATCGATTTCGTTGCCAACTGGTTAATCCTCAAACTTGCCAAAGGTGCAGCCAAAATCGGCGGCAAAATCAAAGGCTTGGCGAAGAAAATTCTCGGACGGAAGAAGGGCAAAGCCGCAGGCAAGAAAGCCAAAGCGAAAGCAAAAGATAAGACCAAAACAAAAACTGTCGCCAAGAAACCTACCACTCCCAAACAACCCACCAAGAAACCCGCCACCCAGAAGCCAACCAAAGGGAAAGACAAGAAAGCAGACAAGAAAGCAGACAAGAAGAGAGATCAGGATCGCAAGAAACAAGAGCGAGTAGAAAAAATTAAACGCGAACTACCTCCCAAGATTCACCAACTTCTCGCCCGTAAGCCTTCGAAGGTAAGAGTCCTTACTCAGTTAGCAATTTGGCGTTTTTCATACAAGCTTAAAAAGCTAGAATTGAAAGGAAAGGGAAGCAAATTTGATGTAGTGGGCCAAGTCAATCCAAGTATTGACTTGGCAGATGGCTGGACATTTGAAGCAAGTGAAGTATTTAAGATTCTCGATAAAATAGCTGAAGAATATATTTCTGAAGCAACAGCTGCTCAAACTGAAAATTTAGGTAAAGGGGATCCAGAAGAACCGATTTCTTTAGATTTGAGTCACCCAGCCAGTCCAACTACTGCCTTAGCTGAAGGTAAAGCATTTCAAATTGGCAAAACAGAAGCTGCCCAGTCAAATCTTGGTCAGCCAGTTGGATATAAACACCAACCTTCACATGTAGAGTGGCAAGCACAGCAAGGTTGGATGGCGATTACAGGGTCCGCCTCCGAACGAGGACATCGTTATGCTTCTTTACGTAAAAAGCTAGCTGGTGTTGAGGTCGGAACGCTTTTTACCAAACTTCTACGCAAGGAGCCTATACCAAATTTACCTCCAGAACAGAAAGCTGCTCTTGAGGAACTTTTTGGTCTTTGGTTTGCAAAAGAGCCTAGTCACCCTAGAAGAACATATGGACACCGACGTGATCTTGCCTACACCCTTATGGTCAGCGAGATAATGACACCCAAACCGGGTGAAGAGCACTTGAAGAAACATTTTAATGTTGCTCAAGGGATTGGTCTACATCCAGCAGCATATGGTGGTGCACAAGAAGGTGCCCGACGTGTCACGGCTGAGATGCTAAACCCAGATACTTCAGTAGCGCAAGGGAAAAAGACTAACCGAAATCGAGATATTCGTTACAAGCGGGAGATAGCAACGATTAAAGAGTGGTTCAAGCGACATGCTAAAGATTTACCTGTACTAGATAGACCACCAAACCTTGTAGATGTTGAAAACTTTGTTAGAGAGAAACTAAGACAGTATCACCGACCCAGACAGGGTTAAGATAATTACGTTCAGATTTGAGGAATTATTGCAATGGTAAAAAAGATTGACGGGGAATTCTTTGTTCTTGAAGAGGATATCAGCTATCAAGAATTTGTACATTTAGCTCAGGAACAAGGATGGGTCAAACAGCTAACACATCATGGAGACGGAAAAAAAGAAGCTTTTCAGGAGATTTGGACAACCCATGATCGGAAAAATGTAATTAATTATGTCGATGACCCACTTACCTTTACTCGCTTTCTTTGGATCCGTGGCTCTAACTTACATCCACTCTTGTTTGAGGTTAGTAGACGCTTGCCAGCTTATGAGCCTGATGATCTGTTACAAATGGCCATAGATGCACAAAACGAGCAAGAGGCAATAGGAGCATTGCTGAAAATTGCTGTGGGTTTTCCAGACTTTGATGATTCTGCTTTTAATATCTTTCGTGTCTATTTAACTCACCCCAGCCCAATCGTTCGTAAGGCTACTGTTCAAGCGATCGCTTATAGATTGTGGGATGAAAGTATCAATTTACTTGAACAAGTCTCTAAGAGTGATCCTGAGAAAGATATCCGGGAATTTGTTCAACTAATTTTAGAGCACCGAAACATTGACAAAAATAATTGACTGACTTACTAAACTTTTAGTCTAAAGAGAGGTATCTTATTAACAAACAAAACTCTAGACTATAGTATTTAATAACTCTCTCGGTGGAGTAAAAAATCCCGTTGTGAGACACCTGAGAAGAACCAGGCGGCTAAACTGATTTTGTTCAGAGAACGGTAGTTCAACTACTGTCAACAAAAAAGCTGTTGGTTAATCAGAAGAATTCAATATCCTGAGGTACTCATGATAACAACTCCAATCTTTTTGTTTAAGTCGTTTGAAGAAGCTCGAAATCAGCTTTTCGAGCACATCAGTTCTATAAATTTAACCTTTGAAGTCGATCGCCTGACAGAGAGCCGTCTTAAGCTTCAAGTCTCTTACTTGCTCTACGAAACGATCAATGCTGAGGCACTGTTTAATCTAAAACCAGAGATTCGGGGAGCGCAGGAGGGTGGAGAATTTCAGCCAGAGCTTGATATTGAAATCGAAGCGACTTTGAACACGGAGTTACTGCATCATTTTGAGGGATGTGCCACAAATGATGATGCGTTGGCTTATCTGCAATTTCTGAAGCACAGTGAACCCGCACACCCATTGCTGCAACCTGCGAACTGGTATGCTTTACGCGTGTGGCAGACCCAGAATTCTGACGAAGTGGGCTACCGCACCCTATGGTTCTATATGAACCCTGCCTTGCTTACCGAAGATACTTCTAGTGAGGCGATCGCAGAAGCTATTCTGCAATTCCTGGGAAGCTCTTTAGAAGAACTTTGGAATGATAACTTATTGAAAGAGAGATTCAATCAAATTTTTGAACCGATTGATCAGTGGCTCAATACAAGTCTGAACACCAATCAACAAAAGATTTCCCAGGAAATTGATGATGCGGCTAATAATTTGGCTAGCGTAATCGGAGAGCTCTTTGATGCGTTGATATCTGATTCCTTTACAACAGACTCCGATGAGCCATCCGACTTATCGACAAGCCTCATGACTGCTGTTGTTAACTTCTTTACTGCTGAGGACTGGTCTTTTAGCAAAGCTCAAGGGCAACTGGAACTGTCGCTGAGCTACACAGGTAAACACGGTGCATGGACCTGTCTTGCCAAAGTGCGAGAAGGGCAAAATCAACTCATTTTTTACTCTATTTTTCCCGTAATGTGTCCCCAAGAAAAACAGCTTTCGATAGTAGAGTTCTTGGCTCGAATCAATCATAAACAATTCATCGGCAACTTTGAAATGGATTTTAATTCGGGAAACATTCTGTTCAGGACTAGCTTGGATTTTGCCGACTTAGAACCCGATGAGGGCCTAATTCACAAATTGGTTGAGGCCAATATTGAAGCTATGGATAGCTATTTCCTCAACATTCAGGACATTCTCGACAAGTAACGGTTCTGTCACAAGAATTTTAATGCCCATCTCGTCGCACTCAATCGTCAAACGTCCTTTTTTTAGCTGTATCCTTACATCTTCAGACCTATTGAAGTGATTTCATCTCTTTGTTTAAGGATTTTAATTATTCGATTAAAACAACATTTGTGTTGCCCAATTTAGGGTTGCCCTACTTTTTTAGAATCTGTTTTTGCGTAGAAAGGCTAGGTAGATAAACCATAAATCAACCTGGCAATTAGATAATGATAAAGAATTTTGAAACTTTAGGTATATGTGCCGCTTCAAGAGCGATTATAAAGACGAGAGATAAGCTGATTTGCCTCCCCAAAGCTAGCTCTCAACTATATCTCGTTCTATCCATCCCTGATATTCATCTAAGATTACTGCCCCTTACCATACTCAAATTCACATTCTGTAAAACCTCCGTTTTGAGGCATTCATTTCAAGAAACGCTTCAATTTTAGATGATGGAGAAATTTAATTCTCTCTGTTTTCTTACTCCTTGAGGGTAGGTACAGTTTGAGGCGAGTTTTCTTAATCTTTCAAGATGAAACAGGATTATATTTTGTCTCTTTCAATCCGTTGAAAGGAATCGTCATGAGTACTCTAAACCTGAATTTAGATACGATGTTTCAAGACTTTGAGGAAGAGTCGGAAGCTGAAATTAACCAGGCGGAAACGCAATCAGACTTGGTATCAACTCGCTCTCTATCACCTACTGCTTTAGCAGCGGCTCCAGGCTGTACAACCGCGATCGCCAATGCTTTATCTCAACAGCTGATTCACCAAATGAATCTCATTGCTCCCAACATTATGGTGAGTTTTGATGATTTAGATGTCATTTTGGAACAAGCCGCTTTTCCATATTTGCAGCCTGCGGCCAAAGAATCGTTGCGGAGAGTGATTGCTGCACGGGGTCAGCCGATGCGGATTGCTTCAGCGTATCGTACCATTGCTCAGCAACTCTTCCTGTACAACCGAAGAGAGGGGAGAGGGCGCTGTGGATTGAGTGATGTGGCCTTGCCAGGGCGCAGCAACCACCAAAGTGCTGTTGCGATTGACGTGAGTGACTGGGCAGGCTGGCGTCCCTATTTAGAACGGGATGGGTGGCTTTGGTATGGAACCCGCAAACCAGGCACAAGTGATAAAGTGCACTTTGATTATGTTGGCAGAGGGATAGTCGATATCCGTTCAACGGCGGTTAAAGCCTTTCAGAAACTGTGGAATAAAAACCACTTGGATGATCGAATTGCAGAAGATGGGCAATGGGGCAACGAAACCCATGAGCGGTTAAATCAAGCTCCAATTGGCGGATTCAAAGTTGCTCCTTGGGATGAACAGCCTCGCATTTTACGCCTCTCGCGACCGCCAATGGAGGGCTCTGATGTTCAGAAATTGCAGCAAACCCTGATTCAGCATAGCGAAGATATTGAGGCGGATGGGGTGTTTGGTGCGGGAACAGATGCTGCGCTTAAGCGGGTTCAGGGAAAATTAGGACTGGTGGTCAATGGTGTGGTTGATTCAACAACCATAATGCAACTGTTAGGCCAGAAACCAACTGCTAACGGCGCAGCTTTCGAGTCAGATTCTTCAGTCGTCTCGAATTCGGATGGGCTAGGAGCAGACACAGAACCATCTAAGCCAGAGCCCAAAGTCGAGACTGATATCACCCTAAGGAAAGGTCAGATCAGCTTGGAGGTGTTGGAACTGCAAAGGCTACTGACGGCAAAGGACTGTTACAGCGGAACTTGTGATGGAGACTATGGGCCGAAGACAGAAGCGGCGGTTCAGGTCTTTCAACAAAGTGTGAGCCTACCTGCGGACGGGATTGCAGGCCCAAACACGCTGAAGGCTTTGGGTTATGCCTATAAGACAGTTCCCAGAACGGTTGATGTGAACTTGTTTACGGTTGATGTGGTGGCGCAAATTTTTCAAGGGGCTCCACGAGCCAACATCGAGAAGTATTTACCCTTTGTTCTATCGGCACTTGAGAAGCGAAATTTGGGCGATCGCGACATGGTGCTCATGGCACTAGCAACTATTCGTGCAGAAACTGGATGCTTTGCACCAATTGATGAGTGCCCGTCTTCGTACAACACGAAACCCAATGGTTCTGAGTTTGGCGCGTATGATTTTCGAACCGATTTAGGAAATAACGCTTGTGGACATGGCGCACAATACAAGGGACGTGGATTTGTTCAGTTAACGGGTAAGGCAAACTATCAAACCTTTGGCCAGAAATTGGGATTAGGCGATCGCCTAATCCACAAACCCGAACTCGCGAACGATCCACAAATTGCTGCCGATCTTTTGGCACTCTTCTTGCAAAGCAAGGAAGGTCGGATACGGGTCGCCCTTGCCTGCCGAGACTACGCAAAAGCTCGCCAGACTGTCAACGGAGGAACCCATGGTCTTGATACCTTCGTTCATGCATTCAAAACTGGGCTAGAGCTGCTCAAGCATGTCGATGAACAACCTGCTGTTCCCATCCTGAAATTAACAACCCCCACCATGCAAGGAGTATGGGTACAGAAAGTGCAATCAGCTTTAAAGACAGCTGGTATCTCAATCTGTATAGATGGCGAGTTTGGCCCAGCCACCAAACAAGCAGTTGAGGAATTTCAAAGGAAATATAGCTTAGAGGTGGATGGAATTGTAGGACCGAAGACGCTTGAGCGATTGGGTCTCTAAGTATTCCACAGACAAGCCTGGCTGTAGCCCGAGCAACCAGGCTTGTAATCCTAAATATTTTCGCCTCGTACAAAAGTTCAGCCGTTATAACCGAGCTGAAGGAGATAGCGATGCAAGGATGTTCCAGAGATATTAGCAAAGATACGTGCTGGTTTGTGCCTTTATCTCAGTTAAATCATGTCCAGGGAGCGAGGCTCGACAGAGTATTTTCGCCCTTAGCAGATGATGATGAGGTGATCGAGGATGGGGGCTCGTTTACAATCACGCTAGAGTCTTTCCTCATTGATGAAAACCATGATGATGAGCGGAGTGGAAATGATTTATTAGTTAAGTCAAAGGTTCGATATGGAAATGAGCCTGCCATTGAGTCTATCAACTTCTTTGGCATTGATATACCAGCGGAAACCGTCAGAGAACATCTAGAGTTTGAGCATATCTTTGGGAGAGAGAACCATTCCGCAAAGAATCGAGTTTGGCTAGAGGTGACGATTACAGAAATTGATAAGGGATTGAAGGATGATGCTGCCATCTTGCAGGATTTAAAGGAGTTAAATGCTGAATTTGGAGCTGTTTTTCCAACGTTGATTCCTTTTTCCGGACTTGCTACCAGTGCTGTCGCTTGCCTGTCCAAAGTTGCTGCGTTACAAGAGCAAAACAAACTTCTCTTTAAGAGCCAGATCGATTTTTATGGACTCTTCTCGGATGGAGAAGCGAAACTTCGCTGTGGAGCCTACATTCTTTTCAACCAACCTGTTGAAGCCTGCCAATATCAGCTTCGAGGGTTACAGCTGGAGTACTTTACTCCGAGCGAAAAAGGAAAGCCTGTGCGGGATGATTACGTCATTATCAAAATTGTCCCTGCTTTAATTAGTTCAGGAAATGATCAGGAATTGCGAGAAAACCAACAACTTGCAACCGTTCTTAGCCATGCTCACAGTGAGGACGATCGCACGACTCGGATTGCACAGCGAGAAGTATTGAAAGAGTTTGTAAGCGATGCGCTTCAGTTTCGTGATTTGAAAAGCTTGATTACGCTTAAGACGATGAAGGATATTGGCAAGCCAATGAGCCCTCAGCAGCTCGCGAACTTCTATGTGTTAAGCGATCGATTGAGTAATGTCCTCAATGCATTGAAATGAGCGATCGCATTCAGCCAGAACAGATGATGGGAAGCAGAGCCATCATCCGGTGAAATTTATTGCATGAATGCTTGTTAAGAGTACAAACCATGAACCATATTTATGCTCTTTTAGTTGGCATCGATCGCTACGATCGCGCCTCTTCCATTTCTCCTTTAAAGGGCTGCGTAAACGATGTAAAAGCCTTTCAATCCTATTTAGAAGGGCAAATCGTTCAACATACTGGACAACTCCACCTCAAAGTTTTGCTGAATGAACAGGCCACTCGCCAAGCTGTTATTGATGGCTTTCGTCAGCACTTGTGTCAGGCTGGGCCAGAAGATGTTGCGCTCTTTTTCTACGCAGGGCATGGCTCTCAAGAAAAGGCACCCGAGGAGTTTTGGCATGCAGAACCAGATCGCCTGAACGAAACCCTTGTTTGCTATGACAGTCGCTGCGATGGCAGTTGGGACCTGGCCGATAAAGAACTTGCCAAACTCATTGGTGAAGTGACTGCCAAAAGTCCGCATACTGTAGCAATTATTGATAGTTGCCACTCAGGTACCGCAACCCGTGGAGACTCGGAATCAACGCAGGGCGTGCGGCGTATTCCTGTGGACCCGCGACAGCGCCCTTTAAGCAGCTTCATTGTTAATCCTGCTGAACTGCCTACCACCCCAAGGACGCGCAGTTTTGGGGAGCCTACGAGTGGTTGGTACATGCCTCAAGGCCGCCATGTCTTGATTGCAGCCTGTCGAGATTTTGAAGAGGCCAAAGAATATGCCAGCAATGGTGAACATCATGGTGCATTTTCCTGCTGCTTGTTGGATACCTTGAGCAAAGTGAATGGCTCATTGACCTATCGTGATGTGTTTAAACGAGTATCTGCCCTAGTTCAAAGTCGGGTTACCGATCAGTTACCTCAGCTAGAAGCCATTGTTGCAAATGATCTCGATCGCCCCTTCTTGGGTGGGGCTATTCAGCCGCGATCGCCCCACTTTAGCGTAAGCTATCACTCTGACTACGGCTGGACGCTGGATGGTGGCAGCATTCATGGCATTGCTCAGCCAACCGCAGGTGAAACCACCACCCTGAACCTTTTTCCGTTCAACAGTTCTGATGAGGTTATACAAACCAGCCATCAACCCATTGGAACGGCTGTCGTTACGACTGTTATGCCAGGGTTGAGCCTTGTACAAATTACAGGCGTCCCAAACTTACAGCCAGATATGACGTTCAAAGCAGTTGTGACATCTCTGCCGTTGCCACCCCTGGGAGTTTACTGGATTGGCGATGCAGATGGTCTTGCACGATTGCAACACGCGATCGCCCACGCCAACAATACCGAACCCTCCCTTTATATCCGCCCTGTAGAAGACCCAACGGCAGCAACCTTTCAGGTATTGGCTCAGAACAACCAGTACGCCATCAAACGGCCGGCAGATGCTCGTATTTTGCTAGAGCCTGTGCTTGGTTACACCGTAGAGAGTGCCAGGGAAACCATTCGTTTATTGGAGCACTTGGCTCGCTGGACAACCACACTAGAATTGCAAAGCTCTCCAACCAGCCGTATTGCCTCTAATGCCGTTCAGATGGAGATTGTGCAACCGAACCAAACTCATTCTGGAGACAACATTCGCTTAACTTACACAAACCAAACCCCTCCAAAATTCCAACTCAAACTTAAAAATACGAGCGATCAACGGCTGTATTGCACCGTATTGGATTTAACGGAACGGTTTGCCATTCATGCAGACCTATTTAAAGCAGGAGGCCAATGGCTGGCCCCTGGAGAAGAAGCCTATGCACTGAGTGGAAAACCGATCGATGCTTCCGTTCCTGACGAGCTGTGGGAGCAGGGAATCACAGAATTCAAAGATGTGCTGAAGCTGATTGTGAGTACATCAGAGTTTGATGCCCGGTTACTGGAGCAGGATAAGCTGACGCTGTACCAAGGTGAACCGCGATCGCCCGAACCCAGGACAACGCGCTCCAGTCCCAAAGGAATGCTAAATCGCCTCATGCAACGAGTACAGACTCGTGACCTGGGTGCAAGTGCAGAGAATGAAGTGACTGACGATTGGATCACCAGCCAAATGGTCATCACAACGGTGCGTCCGCGGCATGCGATCGCCCTTTCTGCTGCAACACCCAAAGCACAGCTCATCCCAGGCGTAACCATCGAAAGTCCGGCAGATTTTCAAGCCCAAGCACGACTCACTACCATTCCTCAATCCACACGCGATTTGGGTAATCACATTTTGCCGCTATTGCTGCGCGATCGCACTCAATCTTTTCAGTTCACAGCTAGCCGCGCAACCGATCCCGGCCTCAGCGCATTGGAACTCAGCCATGTCAACAATCGAGAAACGATCACACCCCAAAATCCCTTAAAAGTCATTGCTGATAGGACGTTGGAACAGGGAACTTATATTCTGCCCGTTGCCTACGATGGAGAGTTTTACCTGCCACTAGGCCGGGGCATTGCCCAGGGTGACCAAACGGAAATCACCATCGAACACCTACCCGAACCCATTCAGGAAGGAAACCGAAGCCTGGGCGGAGCCATTCGGATCTTCTTCCAAAAAGTTGTGTCTCAAAAACTGGGTTCTGAGCTAAGTCAAAAATTTGGCATTGCTTTCGACTACCCCATTTTGGCAGCAGTCGCCGTGAACGATGGTGAGGTGAGTTACGATGCTGATCCAATCGTTGTTGCGGCTAAAGTTGCTCAGGCAAAGCGCATTGCTCTTTATACTCACGGAATTATTGGCGACACCGCCAGCATGTTGCCTAGCATTGACACGGCGATGGTAAGGGTCAACGAACAAGCGAAGCCTCTTAAGAACTGCTACGACTTGATCCTGGCCTTCGATTATGAAAGTCTGAATACGCCCATTGCAACCCATGCTCGTGAACTCAAACAACGCCTGAAGGAAATTGGGCTTGGCCCAAATCATGACAAAACGTTCCACATCATTGCTCATTCCATGGGGGGGCTGGTATCTCGTTGGTTCATTGAGCAAGAGGGAGGCAACGAAGTAGTGCAACATCTCATCTTGTTGGGCACTCCCAGTGCTGGTTCGCCTTGGCCACAGGTAGAAGCGGGCATCACCACTCTGGCTGCATTGATCATCAATGGCTTATCGACTGTTGCAGTTCCACTCCGAATATTGGGAAGTTTGCTAGAGCATCTTGAATCGATGGATATGACGCTAGATGAAATGGAACCAAGCTCAGAGTTCTTGAAAGCGCTGGCCATGAGTGATGATCCGGGTGTTTCCTACACAGTCATTGCTGGAAACACCTCCCTGATTCATGGCACGAAGGGTACGCTAGCCGAAAAGCTGGTGGCTCGCATCAAGTCGCTTATGGAATTACCTTTCTTTGGAGTGACCAACGATTTAGCCGTTACGGTGGAAAGTATCCAGGCAATTCCGACAAATCGCACGCCCGCACCGACCCTGGTAGAAGTTGACTGTGATCATTTGGTGTACTTTACTGAACCATCTGGAGTCACGGCACTGGGGACGAGCATTCAAACAATTTTGGCTGGAGAAATGGCGGCTACCGTTTCAATGGCTTCTACTTCAATGGCTTCTACAATGATGCCCCCGGTTCCAGCGATCGCAGCGATGCCACAACCCCAGCACCTTCAGTTGCAAGCTACACCCTCTCAGCATGAACAGACATCTCAATCAGTGTTCGTTTGGTGGCTACTGGGGGCGATCGCCCTTATCCTGTTTGGACTCTTTGGCCTGCGGCTATTACAACAGCCAACTCCAACCCCTGCCAACTCCCAGTCTCAATCACTTGCTGAAACGATTTACCATGCTTGAGTTCCATTGAATCTCATGAAAACGATTTTGACCTTGGCGGCAAATCCCGACGATACCTCCGCTCTTCGCCTCAACCGAGAGATCCGGGAAATTGAAACCCGCTTGCAACAGTCCAAATACCGTGATGAATTTACATTTATCCGTCGTGATGCTGTCCGTTGGGATGATTTGCAGCGAGCCATTTTGGAAATAAAACCTCGCATCATCCACTTTTGCGGTCATGGAACAGGCCAGTCAGGTCTAGTACTAGAAAATGACCAAGGGCAGTGTTGTATTCTCAGTACAGATATCTTGTCGGATTTGTTCAAACAAGTCGCTCCTCATGTGGAATGTGTTTTGCTCAATGCTTGTCATTCCAAGGAGCAGGCCTTAGCCATTTCCCAACACATTAACTATGTCATTGGCATGAACCAAGCAATTGCTGATGCCGATGCGATCGCCTATGCTCAGGGCTTTTATCTGGCGCTTGGGGCTGGAGAGTCAATTCAAGGCGCTCATGCAACAGGCTGCCGACAAATTCAATCTCATTACTGCGGCTATACTGATAGTCGCGATTTGTCTGCCCATGGGGATGCAGAACCAGCAGTTGCAGTTCTTTCCAATGCTCACACCATCCCCGAACTGTACGTCAAAGAGACGCTCACCGTATTTGCCGATCCAGCGCAAGAGCCAAAACTCCGAGAAGCTTCTAATGATGCTCATGCGGGACTCACAGCTTTGGTGGAGCTACTCGCCAATCCCAAGATTTATGAGGCAGTTATCGTCTTCCGTTCAGATTTCAAGGTTCTTGCTGAACAGATTCAACTCCTCAGCTATTACAAAAACCTGCATGATTTGCTGCATAAAGTGGAAATTGAATGCTATCGAAATATTGTGCAAGAAGCACGCCGATTTCCCACTGATGACATGGCCCTAACTATGCTGGCTGAGTATGGTATGGCCTTGCAAGGGATTACGGCCGAAGTTTGCAAAGTTGTGGCGACTCGTCCAGAAAAAGCCTACGATGCGCCGTGGATTCACAAGTTAGAAGACGCTCACACGAAACTCCAAGCGGCTACAGATAATGTGGATGTTCATAGTCTTCAACAAGCAATTTTTTCATTAACTCAGCTCTTAGCAGATCAGCCTGTTCGGCTCAATACCAGCCTTACAGAAACAGCAAAAGCACTCCGATTGGCAGAAATGGTGAACAATCTCGGTACCCTTCAACCCCAAATTTATGCGGCTGTATCTGACTCAGCAAAAGTTCAGCAGTTTTCGGAAGGAATTAGTTCGCTCTCCAGTTTGAGTACCCGGCTTGAGGTCTTAGTTCATACTCACGATGCCTGGCAGGAAGTTGATTCAATTTTGCGGCGAATTGAAGTGAACCTGCATCGGGATACAACCGATTTAGAGTGGGCATGGCCGGGATTAAAAGAACTGACGAAACCTTTATATCAAGATGTATCAGATCCGATGCTGCTTTCTCAAAAGCAATGCGAACAACGCCTGGATGATGCGATCGCACTGAATGATCCCGTCAAAATCAAACATCATTTCTGCATTTACCGAAGAGCTGCACTGAACTATTTTTCTCAAGTGGATTTGAGCTTAATTCAACTCTGCGATGAACTGCGAGACATTAGCCAATCACTAGCCCTCGTCGTTGAGAAGATCTCATGAATACCTTAACTGGCCACCCAACGTCTGATGATCCGTCGATCCACTTTCCTTCTTTCTCGGCACTGCGCGCTGCCCACGGGAATCTGCTCAAGCTATATCGAGAAGCGGGCGATCGAGAAGGCTTAGTGCCCAACATTCAAACATTTGTGAGTCAGGGAAAAGAAACTGGAGCCCTGATTGATGACGATGGCGATCGCCTTGCCGCCCAAGGCTTACTCGATTACTGGGTATCCGTCTTGCTGCGATCGGGATATCCTGCACCCAACTCCACTTTGGCTGACTTTGACATTGACCTATCCCCCGAACTTAATGAAGCAGATTGCCCCTACTGCGGATTGGATGCGTTTCGTGAAGAGGATGCAGGTTTCTTTTACGGGAGGCAGCGCTTAGTGACAGAGCTGTTGGAGGCGCTAGCCTCCCACTCAATGCTGGCGGTTGTTGGTGATTCAGGCAGCGGTAAGTCATCGGTGGTGCGAGGAGGGTTCATCCCCAAACTCAAAGCAGGTGCCTTACCGGGTAGTGACCAATGGCACTATTTTTCTACCATGGTTCCCGGTAGCAATCCTTTGCACAGCTTAGTTCGGCTGCTTCAGCCTGAGTGTCTTGCAGATGCGAACTGGATGAATCTTCAGTTAAAACACCTCGAAGCCAACCCAAATGATTTGCCTACACTCGTACGCCAAGTTGCCGGGGAAAAACCCACTGTCCTAGTCATTGATCAGTATTTACCCTTTGCCAGGATTTAGTGATTCGTCGAGCATTTATTGATAGCTTGGTAGCCTTAATTCAAGTGGCAGATCCACCTCAACACTACGTCATTCTAACGATGCGGAGCGATTTTGAAAGCCAGGTTGCCACCTTACCGCAGTTGTGGACTTTGTTCCAATCTGCCCAGGTTCGAGTGTTCCCCCTTGATGCGGGAGAATTAAGAGAAGCAATCGAAGCTCCTGCAGCCCAAGTGGGGCTTAAGTTTGAGGATGGCGTCGTCGATCAACTTATTGCCGATGTGCTGGGGGAACCGGCTGCTCTGCCATTGCTGCAATTTATGCTGCTGCAACTTTGGGAACACCGCGATCGCAACCGAGTTACATATCATGCATACCAACAGCTTGGCGGCGGAAGGCGGGCTTTAGCACACAGAGCCGATGAAGTTTACTCCAACCTAATTCCTGAAGATCAAGATGCAGCGAAACATATTTTGCTCAAAATGGTACGCCCAAGTATGGGGCTGGAAGTAACCAATAACCGAATTCGACGACAGGAGCTTGATCATCTCGGCATTGCACCAGACCGCATTCAGCGTGTTTTAGACAAGCTCTGCAAAGCTCGGCTTGTGAGACAAACCGATGGAGAAACCCCAGAAGATACGCAGATCGAAATTGCCCATGAAGCCTTGATTCGCAACTGGCCTCAACTGATGGAGTGGTTGGATGAAGAGCGAGTGACTCTACGCCAGCGCTTGCATTTAACCGATACCGCCTTACAATGGCAGCGCCGTGGCTATCCGCGTGACCTGCTGCTGAAAGGAATTTTGCTAGAGGAGGCACAGCAATATCAAGACTTAACTCCACTTGAAACTAAACTAGTCAAACGCAGCAAACAGGACAAAGCAAGTAGGGCACAAAAACGGGCGATCGCTCTAACAAGTATTATTCTCTTGCTTTCTGCTCTAAGCGGATACTTGGTTTGGCAGAATATCCAGCTACAAGCAGCCCTAGATGGAAAAGATAAGGCCCAGAAGACAGCTGTATTAGCAGAGACGCAAGTTGAACAAGCAAAGCAAGAAGTAACTGATCAGAGAGTAAGTAGAGCTGTCGAATCTGGCCAAAGTATAAATTTAGAAGCAGCCAGACAATACGAAACGTTGGGGTTTCAAGCGTTATTATCTGAGGACTTAAGCAAAGCTCAAGAATATTTTCGTCAAGCTTATGAGGCTTTTCCTGGGAATCCTAATGTTGATGAGATTTACCATCAAGTTCTCAACTCAGAGGTGATTGATAGCTTCAGTACAGCCAATGAGATTGGGAAGAAAAAAATATTGCTGCAAATTTATCACACAGTCTTAAATCGCTATAGCTGGGGGCCATCTCTGGAAGTGCTTGCTCAAATGAGCAATAAACTTCCTGATACTACGATTGAATATTTTGCTAAGGATATAGTTCGCCAGCCTGAAATTACAGAATCTCTGTCCGATCTGGGTTTTTCAGTCTTATCGGCTGACTCGCGAACTTCAACCCCCTTAAACGCACTTTGGTTTGGTAATCCAGTTGATATCGATACTGTGAAGCTTACTGCTACGGTTCTTCTCGAACAGGGAGTTGAGCTACGAACGATTCAGCCCTTTGCCGAAACTTCTAAAAACCGATCTGCCAATAAAATTCAAATTGGCGGCAACTCAGATGCGAACAACTGTAGTGCCCTATGGACAGTTGAGTCGGTTCAGGCTGCCACTGCATTTACTCGGGCCAACTTTGGCTGTAGGCAACCCTAATTCCTATCGTGTCGGTTCTACCAGAGAAGCCGTGGTATTGTTCTCCTTCGTTCTGTTCAACTTTGATCGAAACGAGCCTAGCTCGTCGTTTCTGAAAAACGATCCAAATCCAAATTGAACTTCTCCTCTCCCCGGTGGATCGTGTTGAAGGATCAGCTTAAGGCAAGAGCTAATTGTTCATAAAACAATTGGATAAGCCGTGCTTAATGGCTGACGTTTCTGCATCAAATGAACCGATCGAGGATGATATGTGTATTCAATGAAACAAATTTGAAATAGAGATACAGCAATCCAAAGGAGAAAGATACGACAATGAATCTGAACAAGGTTTTAACTTTAAGCTGAGATATGCACCTTTCTTATAATTCAAGGGTTTTGAGGAGACTGGACATATAATGATGATGGGTGTGATACGACACACCCAAACGTAGACGAGGTGCAATATGCAACAAATGCATCATGAGAATATTGGTTTAAGAGCGCGAGTTGCTGAACTAGCAACCGACCCAAGTGCCAGAGCGATCGCAGTGGGTGTCGCAACAGTGGCGATCGCTCCCTTGGTATTACCTCTAGTCAAACCTGCCCTGAAAGCAACCATCAAATCAGGGGTTATGCTATTCGAACAAGCAAAGAGTACGATCGCTGAAACACGTGAACTTATCGCAGACATTGCGGCAGAAGCGAGAGCAGAAGCCCGGATTGAAGCGCAAAAGCAGGCCGCAGTGCAAACTTCCCTATCTTCATCGAAATCTACGGTAGAGGGATAGAGGATGAAGGAGTGAAGGGGGAGGTGAGTCCTTGAGTAAGTTTCGCTTGCTTTCCCCAACTCCTCATGGTTCACTACCTAATTCATCAAAATTTTGTCTGACGCATGATGGTGAATGCTAGGGGCGATCTGATGAGTCGATTCGCGCTGTTGTGCTTCGGCAATCCATTGAGAGAGTGACATTGAAGTATGTCCAGATCGTTTTGCACTGAGCAACTTTTCGCTCTTGGGATGTGCAGTTTTGGCCCCAGGGATTAACTTAGGACCAAAAATGAGAATCCCCAGGCCAAGCCATGTTAGTGGATGGCTGCCATGCCCGTCTTCTAAAATTTCTTTGAGGTGAAAGGTTAGTACTGACCTTTCAAGATGAATTAGAGACATAGACTTTAGTAGACTTTAGGAACTAAGGGTTCATTCATTTTTAGAATAGCAGTCTTCCCTATTAGTTGAGAAGATATTGCAATAAGGATCAATACTTTGTGTTTTTACGCTACCCATTAAGACTGAGAGGATTGCTGCATTTGGTGCTGAATTAGTGGGCGCAGACTGTTGATGCCAGCAGCGATCGCTGACCCGTTATGAATGGCTGTGGCTACGAGAGGGTTGAGCCCAACGGTTGTTGCCAGTCCCAGAGCCAGTAGGTTCGGTGCAACGACCAGCGTTGTATTCTGGTCAATTAAGGCGCGAGTTTGACGAGCAATGGCGATCGCCTCCAACAAATCCAGGAGATTATTGTTCATCAGCACCACGTCTGCCGTTTCTCGTGCAATGTCGGAGCCATGCTCAAAGGAAACAGAGACATCTGCATAGGCAAGCGCCACCGAATCGTTCAAGCCATCCCCAACAAAGGCAACCGTACGACCAGATCGATGGAGGTCTCGCACCACACGAGCTTTTTGCTCTGGGAATGCTTCGGCATACACTCGTTCTTTGGGAATTCCCAATTCTTGAGCCACTTGTGCGGCCCGTTGAGCATTATCTCCTGTCAGAAGATGGACTTCAATTCTGTACAAGCGTTGTAGAACCTGGAGCAGACGACTACTTTCAGGACGAAGGGGATCTGCATATTGAATCGCTCCTTGAAAGCGATAGATTCCACTGCCAACAGGAGCACAGGCGACATAAATGAGAGATTGTTGGCCATCTAGTGCATCCGTTGTCCAGTTTCCCCAATCTACTCCCGCCTGTTGTAAAAAGCGTTCACTGCCGACCAACACATCCCAATCTTCAATCTGTGCCTGAATGCCTAAACCAACCTTGTAAGACCATTCGTGCCGAGCGGGAATGGATAGATTGTGCTGTTGAGCATACTGAGCGATCGCCTCCGCAACGGGATGATTCAGCCGCTGTTCTGCTGCGGCTGCCAGTTGTAATACGGTTTCTGGAGGTAAGCTTCCGGCTACCGTTCTGACCCCCAGAATGGCAATTGTCCCCTGAGTCAAGGTTCCGGTCTTGTCAAACACGATCGTATCAATGTTTGACAGTTGTTCCAGTGTCCGTCCACTGCGAACCAGCACACCGTGTCGGGTGGTATGGTTGAGCGCGCCTAACAAAGCTGTCGGAATGGAAACCCGAATGCCTGTTACAAAGTCCAACGTGAGGATTGCAGCAGCTCTGGCAGGTTCGCGAGTGGTTATAAGGACAATTCCTGCCAGGATTAACGATGGGACAATCAGGCGATCGGCAATTTCCCCGGCATAGTTTGCCATGCGAGTGTCATACACCGGAGCTTTTTGTAGCAACTCAATACTGGCCGCCGCACGCGTTTGTTGTCCGACCCGTTCTGCTTGTAAATAGAGCTGTCCAGATTGCACAAGTGTTGAGGCAAGTACCTGTTGTCCGACTCGTCGCACCACAGGCATCGATTCTCCCGTCAGGCTTTGCTGATTGACGATCGCTTCTCCCTGCAGGACGACACCATCCACCGGAATTTGCTCGCCCGGATACACAATCACGATGTCGCCAATCTGGACGCGATCGCTCTCAATCTGCTGCGGAGGATGATCCCCATACTTCACCCAGGCAAAGTGCCCAATCGCATCCAGCAAATTTGCCGTGCGCACTTCCGTCGATCGCGCCGTTTGTTCCCGAATTACATCTCCTAGTTCGTGCAGCGTAATCACCATTGCGGGCGTAAATAACTTGCCCTGCCAGCCACTCAAACTCAATGCCAGCAGATCCAAACAATCAATATTGAGCCGCTGTTGCACAAACAGGCTATAGAATGCCCGTTGCGCCACAGGTAAAGCCGCCGCAAGAACCGTGGCAATTGCCAAGGGGCGTAGCACAACAAACCGAGGGAATCGGCACAAAAATGACAAAACAGAGGCGGTAACCGGAAGTTGCAGGCTTGACCATTGCCCTTCATTGCCAGTCGAAATTTTAGATTTTGAATCGTGGATTTTGGACGAAGCGGATGTTACAGAGCTGCTGGTAGAAGCAGGGGGTTGAAGAAGACTTTGACCCTGGCAGTAATGGGATAACAGGTAAGGAAGCTGTTCTTCTACGGAATGACCGATTTCGTATTGAATGATGAGCGATCGCGCCGCTCGGTTCAGGCGAATGCTCATGATTCCTGGAAGGTGAGTCAGCGCGGTTTCAAGGTGGTCTGCAATGGCAGCATGGGTTGCTAACATGGGAATCCGAAACCTGGCGCGTCCTGGAATTTGATGAACCAGTTCAACGATAGGGATGGGTGAGAGTTCTCCCACGTCCATTGTTTTGGGAGCCATCAACGATGCTAGAGTTGCCATATTCAAGATTCAGCCGCAGAGTGAACCAGATCTGGAGTTGATCCCTTCTCGGCTTGGCCGAGAATTTCTAATAAGCGCATTCCCAATTCCAGTTCTGATACATCCGTTCCGTCATACTGAATGACCAGAGAGGCCGCCACTCGATTCAAACGCACTCCTGTAATCCGTTCATCGTTGAGCAACAGAGTTTCTAATCGTTTGGCATAGGCGGCATCTGCAATTAATCGAGGAATGCGGAGGCGAATACGCCCCACAGTGGAATGGACGATGGTGTAGTCTTCTACGGTTTGGGGAGAGGGTTCAGGTGCAACTTGTCCATTCGAGGAAGCAGTAAGCGCAGGGGAATGATGAGCTTGCTTTTTGAGTTGCTGTACTGCCTGACGAGTCATCGCTGCGATCGCCAAGTTCACTAACAAGGCCTGCGCTCCTCTAAGCTGCAGACGACTGGTAACGAATAGCCCGGTCAACACAGGTAAAATGGTTGCAATTTCGCCATACTCTTCCAAAAAAGTTCCTAGGCGCGGAGCAACATCGATGGTTCCCACGCTTTGTGTTGGGGTAGATGCTGCATCAGTCATAATGAATCCTCCTGCTAAATCAGCCAATCATCAGCCAAAACTTGCGATCGCCCTTAGGCTCCATGCCTGCAACCTCGCCCATGTCTTCCATGCCCTCTGCCACCTTGCCCGGTTTGGATAGTGCCCCGTTCTGCACAGCGTTGAAAAGCAGGCAGGTGTCTGGTTTGCGATGCCCGTTGCAAATTCAAAAAAACGGTTTGAACATCTGGATAATCGGTTGTGAGATTGAGCAACCGTCGATACATTGCTCCATTCTCAATTTCTGCCTGCACACCTTCTTGACAGGCTTCTTGAACCGATGCGGGAATAGTGATGCGCCCTTGCCATGTATCTTCTGGTAGCGCATAGCCATACCTCTGGAATAAGGGAATTAATGCCCGAATATGGCGTTCCTCCGATTCCACAATATTGACGAAGGGCCGGATTGCGCCAAACTTACTCAGAATTAAGCGGTAAGTTGCCCTTGCCTTGTATTCATCTTCCAAGGCTTCAATCAATGCATCTCTCAGTTGCTTAGACATCGCACGTTTGCCAACCTCATTGAGTAACTGAATGACTTAGTAACTTAATTAGCATTTTTTAGTCCTCATTCATATTGATAAAATATAAATACTACGCCGTGAAGTATTGGTAGTGGCAGCGGGCACGGAAGCGATTTCTTTACTTGGGGTACTGCTAATGTTGCAATATCGTAATTGACGAAGAAATTTTCTGATTCTTTCACATGAGTCAGTTGGCGGTGCTGAACAATGCTGAACAGTCCGCGACCAAACCCCCTTCGGGATGTTGCCTTGCGACCTTGCCCTGTAGAACCTGTAAGGTCGAGTCATCTGATTCAGCGGTGGCGAGATGTATCAGATCGTTAAACTTTTGGGTAACAAATTGCGCATGAGGGTAGAGTTTTTCAAACCTCTCTTGCAATGATTGAAATCCTGGTAGACATACTTCCATTCCTTCGGTGATTGATGTAAGTGCGATCTTCTCCTGCAAGCTGCTGACCAAGCGACGTAGATGCATCAATTTCTTCCTTTGCCTGTTGGCTTAATCCAGTGGTACAACCGTTGATTCCATGTCGTTAGGCACACCGGAAACTCACTTGCAAGTCGAGTAAGGAAGGAACGGTATCAAGGTAATTTGCTCGTCTCACCGCCCGATTGTGGGCTGGAACAGCATGGCAATGCCTTTTCGTTGCTTAATCACTATTAAATTATATAATAAAGACTCTATTCCAAAGAATTTAGATTATTTGTCTCGAAAATGAGCGTGAACGACAAGCGGATATTGCATCACTTGTCCACCTTATTATTGGGTTCAGCTCTTAAATTTAGCGTCATTCAATTGGGCATAGAAGGCCTAACGTTTCACTGCTATACATGAGAGTTCGCTCTATTCCATATCGCTAATGGTGATAGGCGATCGCCTCCTTCACCCGTTCTGGATGCTACGCGCTTCAAAACTTGCTAGGACGCTCATGATTGTTGCCTCTGGTTTTGCTTAGATCAGCCTTACGCAAGCTCATCCACTCTCGTATGTGTTGAGTATTAGATTGCGAAGCCACCCAATACTTAACCCACATGCGTCAGTTCTGTTGGAAAAAGTGTTTGAGCCTTCTTGGCGATTGGCTGTAATTCTTGAAGGGAGGAAGATCGTGTGGCGGGCAGTTTACTGCAATTGCCTATATTACCCTCATTCATCATAAAAGCTTCTCTATAATGTCCAATTTGCTGCGTTATTGTTCACTCAACAACTTGTAGCGCATGAAAAATCCCTAAAAACTTAGTTTTATTGAAAGAATTGGTGGTTTTGAGGAGCGAATGGGCACCTTAAACGGGGATCTGCCAATTTTTGGTCTAAAGCTTTGCCTTACGGCGTTGCTGTACAGCTTGTCTGTTTCCCGAATACACTGTCGCATTCATCATGAAAAAACTATCGCTTCAGGTTTTTCTTTCCTTAACAACGTTGGCAGCAACCAGCGTTCTAGGTCTCAATGCTCTTGCTCTGGCCGAGGTAGATCGCCAGGGTCGTGAAGATGGTATCTTCATCGCTCAGTCCTCCTTTCGTCTAGATAGCCTATGGGAACAGGTTATTCGTGCCCAAGGTGCTGGGGAATATGAGGATGCGATCGCCCTTCTCGATCGGATTCTTGATGTGAATCCGAACATCGCATCGGCCTGGTTTTGGCGTGGTATGGGTTTCAGCAAATTGGGCCAATACCAGGAGGCTGCAGCTTCTTACGAGCGAGCAACCGAAATTGATGGTACTTATATTCACGCTTTCTATGAGCAAGGTAATGCCCTCTACAGTTTGCAACAGTACACTCAGGCTGTAGCTGTTTGGCGGCAAGCGCTCACGCTACAAGGCGAGTCTCGTTACGAGCAAGAATTGGTGCGCACGATCATTCCCCAACGCATTGCCAATACTCTGCTGTATGATTTGGAGCAATACCAAGAAGCGCTAACTTTCTACAGTCAATTAACAAGTAACGCAACTTCTACATCAATTCTGATCAGCCAGGGAACGGCGCTCTATAAATTAGGGCGCTATCAGGAAGCGATTACAGTGTGTGACCGTGCGATCGCCCTTGATGCCAACAATGCTGATGTCTGGGCTCTCAAAGGGTTTGCCCTGCTGGAGCTGGAGCGGTATGAGGAGGCGATCGCCATCCTTCGCCAAGCGCGCGAACTGGATGCAGACAACGTTGAAGTAAATGCATTACTCACCGTATTGGAAGCTGTTGAAGATGGTGAATTCACAGTAGAACAGGCACGATTAACGACGCTTCGCAGCGAAATTACAACGGCCGAATCACGGTTAGAACAGCTTCGCCTGCAAACCATCACAACAATTGAGCAACAGGAAGCAGCCGAAGCCGAACTCGAAGAGACGCAAGCCCAACTCATTTCCATTCAGGCAGAAATTGAAACGACAGAAGCTGAACTGGAAACCTTGAGATTGCAGCGAGCGAGCCTGGAAGAGGAACTCATTGTTGTTCGCGCTGATCTAGAGAGTTCGCAAGAAGATGTGCGCGAAGTTCAGCTAGAACTTGAAGAATACCGAGCTGAGCTGGTTGCTGTGCAAGCAGAGATTGAAACTGCTGAGCTGCGACTGGTTGCCTTGCGGAGTGACCGTGAAGCGTTAGAGGCTCAATTAATCAGCATCCGCGCTGAGATTGAGACCTCTGAAGAGCGGCTTGTCGAGTTGCGATCGGAGATTGAAGAGTCTGAAGCTCGTCTGCTTGCGATTAATGCCGAAATTGAAACAACCGAGGCTGAACTTGTTTCTCTCAACGAAGAGCAAGAAACCCTAGAAGCACAACTCGTTTCATTACGGGCCGAAGTCGAAGATGTTCGTTTGGAACTGCAAAGCTCTCAAGTAGAGGTTCGAGCGTCTGAGGCACGATTGGTAGCCCTTGAAGCAGAACTTGAGCAGGTCGAAATCCGCCTAGCTTCCCTACAAACCGAAATTGAAACCGCTACGGTTACCCTGGAAACCCTTCGGGAAGAGCGTGTGGAGTTGGAGGAATCCTTGGTTGCGATTCGAGGTGACATTCGCACCCTGGAAGTTGACCGTGAAGAAATCCGTGTTGAAATTCGGGAGTTGGAGGAGCGCCGTGAACTGGCGATCGCCCAACTAGAGTCTACTCAAATTGCCTACTGTGGCCTGCAAGCCCGCTTAAGCGAATTGGAAGTGGCAATTCGCGAAATCCGAGGAACCCGACAAGCCTCGGATGTGGTGCTGCGTTGTCCTTTTGAGGCCGATCAGGATGATGTGGACGTGGATGAGGCTCCGAATCAAGAAGACGATGATGACAATGATGAAGCGTCGGCTCCGGCTTCCCTCCCTTCTGAAACTGAGGAGTTAACCAGTGGCGTTGATGTTGTGACCCTGCCGAATGGCTATCGCGTCACCTTCTTGGGCGTTTCCTACAGCAGCAGTTCTTCTACCTGGCGCTACCGGGTTGAGGAACTACCAGTTGCTCAAGACTTGAGTAACTGGGTGCTGGAACTACCGAGTTGTGCCCGTGTGGTGAACGCTTCGCCCAATGGGGAACTAGTCAATCCTGATCCCAATGCTCGTTTAAGCGGGATTAAGTGGCAGCCAGGTGGTGGCTTTGTCGATGGCGTGTTCTCTGTCACCTTGTCGGGAGCGGTGACTGAAGGCAGCATGAATGTTGCGGTGAAGGGGCCAGATGTTGCCCTTGGCACTTTAACAGGCCCTGTTTGCGGTCAATAGCCGAGAAGGGACAGAGCTGCATCTGCCCTGTCCCTTCTCGCACTTCTTTAACGTCAGTTTCGGTTAAGGGCTTTTCTGAGGTTTGCGCATCGCGCAAACCTCAGAAAAGCCCATTTTTGCGTGCGCGACGCGCACGCAAAAATGGGCACTTCAGCTTATCCAAAACTCAGGGTTCTTTAAATCTCCTGCATGAATGGCTTTTTGAAACATGAATCGTTGTGTGACGGAACCGTGCAACGATTCATGCAGAAGCTTCTCTAAGCCAAAGTCCCAAACGTCCTATTTCTCACTGGACTTACGCATTGGTGTTGTGGGGGGGGGGGGGGG